>DATBDZ010000470.1:0-13498 GCA_036276235.1 Humisphaera sp.
GACGGAGCAAAACATGCATAACGGAGTGCGGATATCAGCCATCGCGGCACTTGCCCTGACCGTGGCCGGATGCAATCTCAGCGAACCGGCCGCATTTGATCCGCGCACGTTGCAGCATGCAGAGCGGATGGCCTCGTACAGCGAGCGCCCGGGGCGCATGGGCCCTTTGCCGACGACGATGGAAGGCGTCCCCGACTCCGCCCCGGGCAGCGCCGATGCCGACGCTTCCACCGCCGGACAAGCCGGCCCCATTCTCGACGGCCGCCCCACCATTCGTCTGTCGCTCCAGCAGATTATTCACCGCGCCGTCGCCCACAGCCGCGAGGTGCGCGTGGCCGGGTATGATCCGGCGGTCGCCAAGACGCGAATCCTCGAGGCCGAGGCACACTTTGATCCGGTCTTTTTCTCCAAGGCCACGTACACCGACCAGGTCATTCTCTCTCCGTCTTCGGGCATCCTTCCCGGCGCCAATCCGTTTCAGCCGGATATCTTCCGGACCATCGACGTTCAGGCGGGCCTTCGCCAGAACGGCCCCGCGGGCGGAACTTTCGAGGTGCGCTACGACGTGCAGCGCATTCAGCGCGTTCCGGTGGCGGCAGGCCAGTTGAACCCGTACACGGTGAACGATCTGGCAGTGCAGATTACCCAGCCGTTGCTGCGCGATCTGGGTTACGACGTGAATCAAGCGCGCATCACGATCGCCCGCAATGACTACAAAGTCAGCGTGCTCGATTACCGCAAGACGCTGGAAGAAAACCTCGCGGAGCTGGAGCGCGATTACTGGCAATTGGCCGAGGCAGAGCGCGAAGAGATCGTGCAGGAAGACCTGCTCGCCCGCAGCCGCGCGACCTACAGCGTTTTGCGCGAGCGCGCCAACCTTGACGCGACTTCGGTCCAGGTGACGCAGGCGGACGCCAAGCTCAAGGCGCGCGAGGCGGATCTGATCAACATCAAGCAGAAGATCCGCACCACTTCCCAGAATGTCAAACGGCGCATGAACGACCCGGAATTCCCGGTGGCCGGCGACGTCGTCATTCTTTCAGAAATCCCCGAGGTGGAAACGCCCGTTCACTTTGTGCTCAAGGACCTCATCGCCACGGCGATGGCCAACCGCTTTGAGCTGGGCCAACAGACCCTGCGCGAAGACTCGGCGACGATCGCCGCCAAGGTCGCCAAGTTCAATCTGCTGCCCAAGCTCGATCTGGTCGGCACGATGGACGTACAGGGCCCCGGGCAGGATTTCGCCCACGCCTTTAAAAACCAGGGCAATTCTGATTTCTGGGGAGGTTCAATTGGCCTGAGCTTCGAATATCCGCTGGGCAACCGCGAGGCCAGATCGATCTACCGCCGTGCCATGCTGCAACGGCTGCAGGCGATCGAACAATATGGCTTTCTGGTTGAGCAGATCGCCGAAGATGTGACCGTCGCACTGATCGCGGTGGAGTCGGACTGGAAATCGATCCAGGGCCGCCGCAGCCAGAAGTTCTCCGCCGAGGCCAACCTCAACGCCTACGAAGAGATGCGGCGGATCGGGAACATTCAGCGGCTCGACTACCAGTACGTCAGCCAGCTTCTGGACGCCCAGGAAGCCCTCGGCGAGGCCGAACGCCAGGAAGCGCTGGCGATCGCGCAATACTATGTGGACATCGCCGTCCTGGAGCGCGCCAAAGGCACGCTGCTTCGCTACAACAACATCGTCATGTCAGAAGAGCAGTTCACGCGCAACGAGCAGTAGAGCCAGACAGGGAGACGACGATACTCCTTTTGTGCAGCCGTCAATTATCGCGTTTGCCACCACTCCCACGCGAATAGGGCAACCAAGCGGAAAACTGACCCCGCTCGTGTATAATTCGCCGAGGAGATCGCTCATGGCAATTCTCAGCCCGGATACCGAAAAACTCATCGCTGACCGCCTGCAACAGGGCGGCTACAAGTCTGCCGACGAGTTGGTGCGCGTTGCGATTGAGACGCTCGACCAGATGCAGACCCAAGAGATCGATCCCGACACGCTCGATGCCATTGAGGAAGCCGAAGCGCAATATGCTCGCGGCGAGGGGCGGCCTTGGGAAGAAGTCCGCGAAGAACTTCGCGCCAAATATGTCAAAGAATGAGCGATGCTCGACCGCTATCGCATCATTATCCTGCCGCGCGCCTCGGCAGACATTGCCGAGGCGCATGCCTACATCGAGCGCGACTCTCCTCAAAATGCGACCGCTGTCGTCCGTCGTCTGATTCAGACAATCGATTCGCTTGAGCTTTTACCCCATCGATTCAAGGTCTATCGCGCCAGCCGAAACGCTGCGCGCGTGGTCCGGTCAGTTCCCGTCCCGCCACACATTCTCTATTATCGCGTTGTTGAGCGAGACAAAGTCGTACTCATTCTCACAATCCGCCACGGCGCGCGGCGACAGCCTCGAAGTTTTGACTAGCTAGCCCGCATACCGCCAGTATTGGGGCAATGGGAAGCCGGGCAGGTTGAAACCCCGGGAATTCCTTTAGGCGCACCCCCTGGATGCCGATTTAAAAAAATTTCGCGCGCGTCGGCGGACCGCCGATCGCCCGCAACTACTCGCCGCCGCGCGGGTTAGCCTCATCCTCAGGGGCTCCACTTCTTCGCGCGGAAAAAAACTTTCTATTTTTCTTTCTAACGTTCCATTTGTGAATTATTTTCGATCCGCAACTCTTTATTTGACAGATATTTGCGCGAGGGACCCTAGCGCAAATCTGTAACTCGTGATGGCGCCGTCACTTAACCGAACAAAAACATGACGCCGTGCTATATAATAGAGGGACATACTTTTGAACACAGACCTGCTTACCGAAAAACAACGCCGGGCGATGTTCATGCGATACACGTATCGCTGGCCGATGCAGCGCATCGCGGTGAAGATGGGGACCACCCGCCAATCCATCTGCGAGATTCTTCAGCGCGCTCACCTTCGCCTGGGATTCCCGCGCCTTGCTCGCACGACCGTCCGCCGAACAAAGCCGCGCAAGAGAAAGACGGTGCAATTGTCACTCGTGCCCGAGGAGATGATCCGCGGGTAGCGCAACAATCGAAGATGTTGCGCCAAACGTTGCCCGATGGTGCGCGGCAGGAATCCGATATGAGTCCCAATGCACGATCGCGCCATGAGGCCAAGACGCCAAGTAGCCAAGAATGCAAAATGACCCTTTCGTTGCCACTTTGTCTCTTTGCGTCTTTGCGCAATTCGAAATGCGCAAAGACGCAAAGAGACAAAGGGCGCAAAGAAAGATGCAAGTGGATTCATCATCGACAATTGATTAGCAAGACGCGAAGATCAAATCTTTAATTCTTGGCGTCTTGGCACCTTGGCGCAATCATTCCCCTCGCGGCAGCATTATCGAAGGGCAATGCAACATGGAGACGTTGCAGATGCAACGGAATGATTCAAAATTTGATTCAAAACGTTTCATCGACGGGCGCGGCAGGAATTCGATATGCGGATATCGATGACAAACTTACATCCATTTTTCCCGCCGTCCGACCGGATGAAAGTCGCGCCAGGAGTCGCGCCCCGTCGCGCGGGACGGTGATGGCTGCTCAAAAAAGCGGATTCGATCGCGCGGCAATCGCGCGCGAAAAGCGGGTTCGAAATTGACGTAAGTCCTCTGAAGATCGCAACGTTCCGGACGCTACAGTCAGCCGGTACTGGGCGCCGGACCTAATTCCTCAGCCAATCGCGCTAATGCCGACGCGAGATGACGGTGGCGGCCGGGGGTGAGCTCCGATTTCCCGTAGCGCACCCGATAGAACAATTCCGTCAATCGAAGCACCGTCGAATAGGCGCTGGCCGGAAGGTACAAAAGCGATCGGCTGAATTCACGCGGGGTTTGTTCCCGGGCGAAGTCGATCTGATGACGGGCCAACAGGCGCAGCAGATCGTCGTAGAAACCCAGTTGCCGGGCGAGCCGAAGCTGCTCGTCCAGCGGGAGCGAGGCGATGCCGATGCGCGCGGCGCGGCGACGCAGTTGGTAACGACTCCACAAGTAGCCCCCTACCGCGATCGTCAGGCAGAGTGCCATCAGCGCGACGAAGCTGCGGATGGCGATCGTCCAGAAGCGATCGGCCAGGCCAGCCTCTTCGGCCAGGCGCGGGTCGCCGCGGCCAAAGTGGGCGCGGCGGATTGCGTCGATGAATGCCGCGATGCGGATCACCGCATTGGTAACCCAGTCGCTCCCGCGCTGGCGAAGGTTGGTTTGATGCTCGCCGTCGTAGGCAATGACCGATTTGGCGTAGGCGAAGTCGAGGTAGTTGATGAGATTTCGCACGTTTTCCCACAAGCTCAATTTGCGCGGCGGCGCGCCGATGGCGCTGGTGGGATCAAACGTTTTCCAGCCATTGGTCGTGAGCACTTCAACCCAGGCGTGCGCGTTGGATTGACGAACGAGATAGTAGCCGCCGACCAGTGAATCGGCGTCGCAGTGGAAGCCGACGACCATCCGCGCCTGCAACCCGAGGCTCTGGCACATGAGCGTCATCGCCCCGGCGAAGTATTCGCAGTGCCCCTTCTTAAAATCGTAGAGAAACGCCACCAGCGGATCGCGCCCCTCGACCAGCCGCGTGTCGGTCAGATCCAACGTGTAGGCGTAGTTGGTCTTGAGATACTGCTCGATATTGGTGGCGATTTGCTCGTCCAGCTCATCGGGAGCGATCGTCGCCGCACCAGCCGTCCCCGCACCAGCCGCCGCACCAGCCGTCGCCGCACCGGCCGACGCGGCGTGAAGCGGATCGCGCTGGCTTGCCAGCGAGCCGCGCTGATTCGATCCGGAAACCTGCGGGCGCTTGGCCATCGCGATGATTTGCGGATCGATCAGGCTGATTCGATTGGTTTGCTGTGCGAGCGTCGGCGGGCGGAGATTCGGACCGGCTACCTGATTGGTCGCAATCACTTCATATTCGACGGGCTCGCGGATCGGATCGAAGGTTTGAATGATCTGCGATGACCGCAGATAGCGAATGCGGACTTGGCGATTGAATGCCTTGATCGTCAGCGGGCCCGCCATCGAAAACAGGACGGGCGTGCCGGTCGGCTTGAGCGTGAAATGCTGCTCCCAGGTGTCGGCAGGAAGCGTCGGTGGAGGAGGCTGTGGCTGGAGCAGACTGGGGCGCGTCGCAGGACGGCGCGGCGCCATGTCGAGCCACCTTAGCTCGTGCGGCCGCGCCGCAAACGAGTGCTCGTCGCCCGCAATCGGCGGCCAGATGCGCGGAAGCCCTTCATCCAGATCCGTCCGCGCCCATTGATAACGCGATCCTTTGTCGGGAGTTGAATTGCCGTGATACGTATCGAGCGTCGAGCCGCGCAGCAGCAGAGTTTGCGCCTGCTCGACCGGCTGCCCGTTGTGCGTGAGCGACACCCACGCGACTGTATCGCTGCTTTGCTGCAGTCGCGCGATATTCTGGAAGCTGACCTTATCGCTGAAGCCGACCAGCGTCTGATTGACCGGCATCTGGAAATTGCCGAGAAATCCGCTGCCGTTTCCGCGCGGGAAGATCAGGAAAACCAGAACGCCCAGCGCCAGCCCGACGAGCGATCCCGCCGCCGACAGACGCCACACCGATCGCGCCAGCATGCGCCGGTCCTGCTCGAGTGTCGCCGGATCGAATTTCGGCTGCGAATCGCCCAGCGCCTCAATCGCGGCATCGGATTCGGTTTTCAGATGGAACAGCAGGCAGCAATAAAGCGACAGAAGCAGATAAATGATCCAGACGATGCCAAACCCCAGGCTCGCCGTGCTTATGGCGGCGGCTACGGTGAGCAGCAGCCCCAGCACCAGAAGCTGCGCATAATCGCGATTACTGCGTAGTTCCCAGAGCTTGATCAATTGCAGGAACACCAGGAACTCGCCGACGACCAGCACCGGCGTTGTTACCGCGACCATCGCGTCGTAGAGCACATATGCGAGCAGCGTCAGCGTGACGAAGTTGGTGAGCGCCCGGGTCATCGGCTTGAAGCGCCCGCGGAACGAAAGCCAGGCATGAAGCAAAATGAAAAAGCACCCGCCGACCCAAACACCCGGCGTTTCCGCGGCGATGCAATACCCGCTGACCCCCAGCAGCAGGAGCAGGTAAAGGGCAGGTTTGAATTGGCGGAGGTCGTGCATAATCAATCCTGCGGGAGCTGATCTGCCGGGCCGCATTTGGCGAAATCGATGGTAGCCGGGAAGGCAAACCACCGATCGACATCGCGGTTGGCCGCCGAGAGTAACATGACGCTGCCGCGCGCCTCTTCGAGGAAATCGAGCTTCACGTCGGATCCGGTTACCAGAACAGTCGTGGTATTCGGCCGAAGCGCCGGCCGGGAATCTTCCATCAGCGCCTGGCGCTGATAATCAAGATTAAGCGGAAGTTGTGCCAGGAGGGAGAGAATATCTTCGCGTTGTTGTTTGCCGCGCGAGGGAGCTAGCACGACCGGCTTTCCGTTCCAAACACAGACGCCGACGGCTAATCCATCCTCAAGCGCAGCGGATGAAAGCGACGCCGCGATGGCGATCGCTCGCTCAAGCAGCGCGTGATCCTGGCGCGTGCGATGTTCAAGCTGAGTATCGACCACAATCAACAGCCTCGGCGGCGCGACGCGGGTCATTTCCTTGGTGAGCAGGACGCCGGTCCGAGCGCTACGCCGCCAGTAGATGCGGCGGGGATTATCTCCCGCGCGGTAGCGGCGGATTCCGTAGAATTCATCCGACCCGCCGGGGCTGGGCCGAAGCGATTCGCCGGTGTCATCTGCCGATCTGCACATCGCCAGCAGCTTGCGATCGACCTGCGCGATCGGCGGAAAGATCAGCAGCGAATCTTCGAGGCGTTGCCTTCGCCGGCGGCGGACGAAGCCGAAGGGAAAGCTGGTTGTCAGCTCAAAATGATCGAGCCGATAAAGTCCTCGCCGCGCGGGTTGCACTTGTGACTGCACGCGCGCGGTCATGCCGGCGGCGGCGTGAAGCATGTAGCAGCGCGGGCGCTTTTCGAACCCGCCGACGCCATCAATTTCCAGGAGCCCCACCGAAAGGCTCGGCCAAAACTTCTTGGTGTTGGTGAATACATATTCGAACGTGATCCCGGTCCCGACGATCGCGTGCGGCGGAATCACGCGGCGAACTTCAAGATGGCGCAGCACGCGTCGGCCGACATACCAGGCGAGCAGCAGCACGCCGATCATCAGGCCGAAGACGCCGAATAGAAGATTCGCCTGCGTGTTGATCGCCGCCAGGCCCATGAAGAGCATCATGGCGCAATAGACCAGGCCCCCCATCGAAAAGTCGATTCGCGCGCCCGGCTTGCGCGGCTCGAACGCGAGCGGAGAATCGTTTGGTTGGGTCGATGACATACGACCACCTGACTATCTATCGCGGCACGGCAACCTGTCCAAGGATTGAGCGAAGGATCGCTTCGGTGCCGTGCGCGTCGCCGTTATGGACGTACGATTTTCCAAGCACGCGATGCGAGCAGACGGCGATGAACATGTCCTTCACGTCATCGGGAATGACATAGTCGCGCGCCGCTAGCATGGCGGTGGCCTGCGCGGCTTCCGCCAGCGCCAGCCCGCCGCGGGGAGAAACGCCCAGCCGCAGTTCGGGGTTGTCGCGCGTGGCCTGCACGAGATCGAGGATGTATTCGACGATTGCCGGCTCGGTTCGCACGCTGGGCAAGCGATCCTGCATCTCGACCACTTGCTGACCCGTCGCCACCGGCCGCAGCGCCTCTAATGCCGTGCGGCCGGGGCGAGTCGTCAGAATCTGATGCTCGGCATCACGCTGCGGATAGCCGACCGTGATCCGAACCAGGAAGCGATCCAACTGGTTTTCCGGAAGATGATAGGTGCCTTCAAACTCGAAGGGATTCTGCGTCGCCACCAGCATGAAGGGACGTTCGAGTGGAAACGTCTGGTTCTCGATGGAAACCTGTTCTTCGCTCATCGCCTCCAGCAGCGCCGATTGCGTGCGCGGCGTGGTGCGGTTGATCTCATCCGCCAGAACGATATTCGCAAAGACCGGCCCCGGTTTGAATTCAAAGCCATGACTCTGGTTGTTGAACACCGAAACGCCCAGAACATCGCCGGGCATTAAATCCGGCGTAAGCTGAATGCGGCTGAATCGGCAATCGATGCTACGGGCAAGCGAGCGGGCGAGAACGGTTTTCCCGACCCCCGGAACATCCTCAATCAGCACATGCCCGCGGGCCAGAAGGCCAACGAGCAGCAGATCAACAGCCTTGGGATTCCCGAAGAAAACGCTCTGGATGTTCTCCCGGAGCCGGTCGATCATCTGCTTTGACACTGCACACTCCGGCGATGTTCAACAAATGTTGCGTGCTCGAAAAGTTTCCTCGATCGGCATTGTAAGGGGATGGTGAAGATCAGGGAAGTGGAGTGCAAATTTGGGAGGATTCAGGGTTCGGGGTTCAGGGTTCAGGGGGGATAATGCTGAATGCTGATTGCTGATTGCTGAATCCTGATTTCAGCCCGGCATTTCCTGAACCCCGAACCCTGAACCCTGAACCCTCATCGATTCCGGGACAATGGCGCGAATCTTCAAAAGCAACTCCTCCACATTGAACTTCGGCTTGAAGATGATGCCGGCAACCTTGAGCTGGCGCGCCCGCGCGAGCGTGGAACCTTCGATAACTCCCGTGAGCACCAGCACCGGAACGTTTTCCCAGCGCACATCGCGGCGAAGCAGCTCGAGCAGCGTCAGACCATCCATCTTGGGCATGATCATGTCGAGCAGAATCAGATCCGGCGTCTCCAGCGCCAGCAACGCCAGCGCCTCCGATCCGTTGGCGGCCCGACGGGCTTCAAACCCCTCATGACGCAGGAGCATCGCCAGCGGCTCGCGGACTTCAGCATGATCTTCGACGATCAAAATCTTTTTCATAACACAACCGCTCCGTGCGGTGACAATATTGATATCGAATACACCGCCGTTGGGGGCAATATTGGGGGCGTCTATTGGGAAAAAAATGCGAGGATGGAGGATGGAGAATGGCGGCAGGAGATGGATAGCGATGATTACTCTGCCCGCGCTATCCCTGCTATCCTCCATCCTCAATTCTCCATCCTCGTGTTCATCTCACCCTTGATCCCCGCTCGCAGAACACCCGCCAGCACCTCATTGCTCAGCTCGATCGGGTTATAGCGCATACTGCTGGCGGCTCGGGCAAGCTGTACCATCGGCTGGATGTCGCGCTCACTCAAACCGAATCGACTCAGCGGCGGAATTTGAAGTTGGATTGTCAAATCAATTGTGCATCGGATTGCCGAATCGATCGCTTCACTTTCGGAGATTTTTTTGTCGTCCGTCAGCAGCCGACCGATCGCGGCATAGCGCTGCAGCAGCGGATCGTTCTCAGAACGCGCTCGAATTGCACTGATGTTTGCGGCTAACACATGCGGCAACAGAGCCGCGCAAATGGTGCCGTGCGGCACCGGAAAATTCGCCCCCAGCGGCGCGGCAAAGCCGTGGACGGCGCCCAGGCCGGCGTTCGTCAACGTGATCCCGCTCCAGAGTGCCGCCAGTGACATCTCTTCGCGCGCGATCGCATCAGCACCATCGCGGTGGGCGCGCACGAGCGAGCGCGCGGCCAGCTCGATTCCTTTGACAGCCAGCGCATCGGTCATCGGCTGCGCACCGAGAGACGTGTACGATTCGATGAGCTGACAGAGCGCATCCATCCCTGAACTTGCGGTCACCTGCGGCGGCGTTGACATGCCAAGCTCCGGATCGATCAGCGCGATCCGCGCCGGAAGTTGCTCGCTACGGATGCTGGCTTTGAATTTTCGTTCGGACGCGCCGATCACCGCGTTTCGCGTCGCCTCGGCGCCGGTGCCGGCCGTTGTCGGAATCGCGATCCACGGCGCGGCGGGCTTGATGATCTTCTGGCCCTTGCCGACAACTTCCATGTAATCGAGCGCGCTTCCGCCATTGGTCAGCAGGCCGGCGACCGCCTTGGCGGTATCGATGGCGCTCCCGCCGCCCAGGCCAATGATCACTTGAGCGCCGAAAGATCGCGCGGTTTCGAGGCCTCGATCGATGTCATTGACAGTGGGTTCGCCCTTTTGCCGGAAAGTGCTAATGGCCAGCTTTGAGTCCAATAAGATCTTCTGCGCGCGCTCGGCGTTGGATTCACCGCCGTTGTAAACGATTACCGCGCGGTTCCCGAATCCAGCAGCGAGCTGCCCAAGCCGCGCCAGCGCTCCGCGGCTGAAGACGATCCGCGGGACCGAGAAGAATTCAAATGCGGTCAGCGACATCGACGCAGATTTTACGCATCCCCATAGAAAATGCTGTGGTGCTTGACCCCCTGCCGCGGCTGTGCCATCCAATCGGTGACCGTGTCCCTCCAGCGCGCGTAGTGCGCCGTCTGCTGATGCTTTGCGAAGTCTTCCTTCGCTTTGTAAGCCTCGTAAAGCAGGAATCGATTCGGATCATCCTCGCACTGTGAAACATCAAACCGCAGATTTCCCGGCTCTTTGCGAGTATTGCGCGCGTTATCGAGCGTGGCTTCCTTGAATTGCTCGATGTGCTCGGGTTTGACGAAGATGGTGACGGCAACGATGTACATGCGTGGGCCCTCCGAATTAACTGCAATGATACACGGAATCCCGCGCCTCGCGGGTGTGCCCACGCCACATGACAACTCCGCACCTCACCGCGCCCCCGCCCCGAGCATGGCGGCGATCTCCATCTTCATCAGGCGGCACTCGCGCGGCGGCTTGCGGGTCAGCACCATCGTGACGGCGGCGTTTCCCCGATACTTCTCCAGGACCGACTGTGCCAGGATTTGCAGTTCGTCATCCTCCAGCTCTCCGATGAGCCGCGCCGCGCGGGCTTCGTCTTCGCGCGCCGACGATTGCTCGCGCATGGCATCGGCTTTGGCGGCACGGTCCGCCGCCTCGGCTTTGGCACGCGCTTGGGCTTTGGCGCGGGCGGCCACGACTGGCTGCGGCGTCTGCCATTGCCGCACCAGCGCGTCGCGAATGAAGCCACCGGGGTTATCGCATTTGCCTCGCGCGCGGCGCCATTCCATGGTGGCGATGACATCGACGATTCGATCGTGCGGATATTGCCCGGCAAGCTGCTTCGCGACGGCGGCTTCCACTCCGCTTCTCTCCAAAAGAACAGCAGCATCCGAATGAGGGGGGGTTGGTGCAGATGCTTGATCAACCGCCACACGGCTGTTGCTGAGTTCTTTACTCTCTGTCTTTAATTGTGGTCCGCCGGCGGCCCCACCGTCCCCGGTCCAATGCGCCCCGGGGCCGGTCCTCGCGCGGCCTGACCGGGAGGCCGACGCTGGCCCGACGGGGGGTTGGCTGGGGGTCCTGGAGGGGGTTCCCGCGTGGACCCCCAGGGGGTTCGCCATGGGCCCGGCAATGGATCCGCTCCGGGACTCGGCGGGGACCAAGAGCTGGTACATGTTGGACTCATTTTCGCCAAGCTCGCTGACGCCGCCGCGCTCGATGACGACGATCAATCGATGTTGCAGAAGATCTCTGATCGCGCGCTTGGCGGAGGATCGCGACAGGCCCGAATATTTCATAATCGCGGCCTGGCCCATCTTCACGCGAAACTGGTTGCGATGATCGGCGAAGCGAACCATTGGAATGTAGACAGCTCGGGCGGCATCGGAGAGCCGCGCCCAAGCGCCGCTATCCACGACTCGATTGAAGAGCTTTGCGAATCCCCCGGGCACGCCCCCATCGTTGCCTATCGTGACGGTAACGATTGGCTCGTCGGTCTGCACGTCGATGTGATGATTATGCTGCTGCTTGGCCATTATCTCGCCGCCTACACAACAGGTTGTATAGCCCAGCGTGATGTCCGGAAGCAACATGTGTTATTGGGCGCGACAGGCTGTCGCGCCGACAAGGTGTCGTAGTGGATGGGGCTGCTTGTTTAACGAATATTAAACACAGATCTTTGGCTCGCCGGCTTGTCCCTCGGCGTGCTCGGCGTATAATCGCCTCACTTAGGCCAGATACGGGCGGTTGGCGCAGCTGGCTAGCGCACCAGCATGACACGCTGGGGGTCACAGGTTCGAGTCCTGTACCGCCCATTTTTGTTTTCTCCCTTGTCTCCTAGCGGGGCTCTCCCGCGGGGATTTGAGATTTCGAATTTCATATCTGGGATCGCCGGCACTTTTCTTGCAACTTTGGCGGCTGGTGTTTCGTCCAATCGCCTATGCCTTGCGCGTTTCGCCTGGCTCTGCCGTGCATGTCGGACCTCAACTTTGATGATGACTTGACTTTCTCCTACGCGTTGTAGTAGCATTTGAACTACAAGATGTAAGAGAGTTGGTTTCCGCAGGGATTCTTCGATGGGAAACGCCGTTCCAACTGTCAGCGACGCCGAGCTGGATGTGCTCAAGGTGCTCTGGGAGCAGGGCCCGCTGACGGTGCGCGCGATGGAAGCCAAGCTTCGCAAGCGAAAGCGGAGATGGGCATACAACACCGTTCTGACGCTGCTCTCGCGATTGCGCGACAAAGGATTCGTGGCCGCCGACAAGAGCGATGCGGCTCACGTCTTTCGGGCGGCCGTGAGCCGTCAGGAATTACTGCGGAGCGGGCTGAGCGATCTGGCGGACCGGATTTGCGATGGAACTTCCAGCCCGCTGGTGCATGCCCTCGTAGAGGGCGCGCGGCTGACGCCCGATGACATCAGCCAACTCCGGAAGATGCTCGATCAACTGGAGAAGTAGGGGTGAATCCCGGCGCGCCGGGATTCGCCCCTACGAAAGCGAGTGGATCGTTGTAGGGGTGAACCTTGTGTTCACCCTCGTTGTCCGTGCGGAGGCGGGCCAACACGAGGCGCGCCCCTACAGTTCGACGGAGTCACACCGATGCTCTGGTGGACAGCGCAAAGCCTGGCGATCAGCGCGATCCTGGCGGGGATCGTCTGGATCATCTGCCGCTTCGGGCGGCTTGGGCCGGTCGCCTCTCATGCGCTGTGGCTGATCGTTCTGCTGAAGTTGCTGACGCCGCCGCTGGTCTTTTGGCCTTGGGCAATCGGGCTGCCGTTCACTCGGTCGGCACAGCATATTGCTGATACAGTTGGTTCGACCGCATTCGTCTGTCCAACAGTTATCGATCAAGCGCCAGTACTAGAGGAGCCGGCAATACCCGCGCAAGCCGCGCCTGCTGCACCAACTGCGCCCACGCAAACTCCTACTCAGTCCAACGGGCGCGAGGTTGCTCGATCCGCCCGGCGCATCTTTTCCTTCGACTTAATCGTCCGCGCGTTGCCCGTGATCTGGCTCGCCGGCGCTATTGGCCTTGCGCTGCTTCAATTGATCCGGATCGCGCGCATGCTTGCGCTGGTCCATCGCGGAACAGCGCCACCGTCCACGCTAGCCCAGAGGGTCGCGCTTCTGTGCAGCCGCTTGCGGCTTCGCCGCGTCAACATCCACATAGTCCCCGGACTCGATTCACCCGTCATCTGGTCCCTCGCGCGCCCACAGCTCCTCTGGCCCGCGAAGCTTCCCGAG
>DATBDZ010000471.1:0-37767 GCA_036276235.1 Humisphaera sp.
ACATCTGCTCGATATGCCGCATTAAAGCCGAGCCGATCCCTTGCCGGCGGGCGTTGGACGCGACGTACAGCATCGAGATGAACCCATGTTCAAAGAAGCTGTACTCAAGGACGCCGTACCCGGCGATGTGGTTGTCCCACTCCGCGATGTGGCAAGAATCCGAGGCGATCGATGTGCGAATGAATTGCCGCCGGTCTTCGCTGGTGACGGCGATGTGATCGGCTGCGATCACGTGTGACGCGTCCGCGCACAGGGCCACGCGAAAATGGAGATTTAATCCCATTATGTGGTGATGTTATACCTCGCCGGTATGCCCGGGTTCCGCCGATTTCGCTTCGCTCCGAATTGAGTTGCTCGGAGTACCGACCAACGTCCTGGAGTACCAGGACACACGGGTTGCAAACCCGTGCAACGAAAAGAGCGCGCATAAAAAAGCCTGATGCATCCCCACGCATCAGGCTTCGAATCGGCCGCGGTCACCACACCACGCACCGACCCTGCATGTTTGATTGTTCTTTCGATTTACAACTGCTTACACCCGCAAACCGGGCGAGCGTGTCGTCCGGCCGACCGCCGGCCGGACGACACTGCCCGTGGGAACCAACCGCGCTCCATAAACGGGTGACTACCGATTGTCACCCCCAGTCGTCACCGTGACGACTGGCACAAATCCCTATTTCAAAGCCGGTGCCAATGAGAAAAAATCCGCGAAACACACTCCAATCCCGCTTTTTGGTCGAATATCGCCGGTAGCTGCCCGAGCATGATCCAACGGGCCGAATTACTTCGCTTGTTTCTTCGACAGGCAACCCCGCCTTCGCGCATCAAGTAGGCATCAGCGGGCAGCCGCTGGTATCGGGCGGTCTGAAATTATCGGACCCACATCTGAAATCGGGCAAAAATTCCTTGTCGGGTGGATATGGCGGGGGGTACACTCCGCCTGTTGAACTTTGGGCGCTGATTATCAGTAGTGATGTGTTGACGGACTGCGCGCCAAGCGTGTCCGTTGTGGTTATCCCACCGCATTGAGGATCGGCAAAAGTCATACGAGGATGTCACACCAATGGCCAGGCAACAAAAGCGGCTCGGCGAGCTGTTAATGGAATGGGGAGCAGTTACCCCCAAGGACATTACCCGAGCCCTGGAGCACGCCAAGAAGCAGAACCTTCGCATCGGCGAAGCGCTGATCGATCTCAAGCTGGTGAGCGACACCGCCGTCTACAAGGCGCTGGCGCAGCAGCACAACATGGAGTATGTCGATTTGGACAAAAGCTCCATCGCGCCCAACACCATTGCCTCCGTGCCGGATGATCTGATGCGCAAGTATCTGATCATTCCGCTCGGCAAGGAAAACGGGAAGCTGCGGATTGCCGTTCACGATCCGCTGGACCTGGAGATGCTCGACATTCTCCGCTTCCGCATGAACACCGAAATCCGCACGGTGCTCGCGCCGCGCAGCCGCATCAAGAACATTCTCGACGATCTCTTCCAAACGACCGCGCAGAACACGATCGACAAGACGGTCGATCAATCGATCGACAAGCTGCGCAAGTCGCTGGATACCACCCTCGATAAATCGGTGGACCGGTCGCTCGACCGCTCGATCGATAAATCGATCGACGTCGACAATATAGAAGACACCGCCAATGACCCCACGCAGGCGCCGATCATCAAGCTCGTGCAGGCGATGATCTCCGAAGCAGTTCGCAGCCGCGCGAGCGATATTCACATCGAGCCGATGAAGGACCGCGTTCGCGTCCGTTATCGAATCGACGGCGAATGCGTCGAGCGCGACCGCATCCCGCTTCGTATGAAGGGCCCGCTGATCAGCCGCATCAAGATCATGGCGGGCATCGATATCGCCGAGAAGCGTCTGCCGCAGGACGGCCGCATCAAGCTGACGGTGGATAAATCGAATATCGACTTCCGCGTCAGCACGCTGCCGGCCTATCACGGCGAATCGGTCGTGCTTCGTATTCTGCGTCCGGACTCGGTCCGCATCGGCATTCAAAACCTGGGCTTCGAAGAAGACGATTACAAGCACTTTCAGAAGATCATCAAGCGCCCCAACGGCATCTTCCTGGTCACCGGCCCGACCGGCTCGGGCAAAACCACGACGCTCTACGGCGCGCTCAATGAGCTCAATCGCCCTGACCGCAAGATTATCACCGCCGAAGATCCGGTCGAATACAACTTCATCGGCATCAACCAGTGCCAGGTGCGCGAAGCGATCGGGATGTCGTTCTCGAAGATTCTTCGCTCGATGTTGCGTCAGGCGCCCAACATCATTCTGGTCGGCGAAATCCGCGATATGGAAGTGGCTGAAGTCGCGATTCAGGCCGCCCTCACCGGCCACTTGGTCTTCAGTACGCTTCATACCAATGATGCGCCAGGCGCGATCACGCGTCTGATCGACATGGGCGTGAAGCCGTTCCTCGTCGCCAGCTCGATTCAGGCGGTCATGGCGCAGCGCCTCGTGCGCGTGCTGTGTCCCAAGTGCAAGGTCCCTGACCTGGAGCCCAATCCGATGTGGCTCAAGCTGTGCGGCATTGCCGAGGGAGACCTCAAAGACCGCAAGCTCTTCAAGCCGCGCGGCTGCGAGTTCTGCTCGGGCATCGGCTTCCGCGGCCGCCTGGGCATCTTCGAGATGATGCAGATGAACAGCGAGCTGCGCAATCTCGCGTTTGAGCGCTCCCCGACCAACAAGATCCGCAAAGCCGCCATCGCCAGCGGCATGAAAACCCTCCTGCTCGACGGCAAGATCAAGGTCCTTAGCGGCACGACCACCGCCGAGGAAATCGTGAAAGTCGCGCAGGTGGAAGGGATTGTGGCCTGAGGCGTGGGTTGTGGGTGGTTGGTTGTGGGTTGTATCGGCACGGGACGGGTATATGGGCCGAAGCGGGTTCGAAAAACTGGAGGTGTACCGTCTGTCTGAAAAATTGGCTGATGCGACATGGAAGCTGGTTCGACGATGGGATCAGTTTTCCCAATCAACGGTCGGCCGGCAGTTGATCCGGGCGGCAGACAGTGTGGGTGCAAACGTCGCCGAAGGATTCGGCCGCGGAACACCCGCGGACAACATGCGTTTTGTGCGCATTGCAAGAGGGTCACTTTATGAGAGTAAACATTGGCTGAGGTGTGCTTTCCGGCGCGAGTTGATTAACAGCGACGAAGTTGATCGGATTCGCCCGTTGCTGGACGAACTCGCCCCTCGCCTCAACGCGTATTTAAACTCGATCGGCGCGCCAAGAAAGGCGAGCACCAAAGAAAGCGATTTGTAACAACCAACAACCCACAACCAACAACCCACAAATGGCAACTACCATTCAGATTGACCGCCTTCTCGAAACAGTTGTTCGCAAGAAGGCCAGCGACCTTCATCTTGCGGTGGGGCGGCCGCCTACTTTGCGATTGCATGGCGGGCTGCGCGATCTTCAGACCAAAATTCTCGAGCCTGAAGATACCGTCGCGCTGATGAAGTCGATTACTCCTGAACGCATTCAGCAGGAGTTTGAAGAATCCGGCTCGGGCGACTTTGGCTTTGCCTACGGCGAGCAGGCCCGCTTCCGCGTTTCGATCTTCAAGCAGAAGGGGAATACCTCGCTGGTATTGCGAAGAATTCCCAACTCGATCATGACTTTCGAGCAGATCGGCCTGCCGAAGATGGCCGAGCAGATCTGCCGCCGCCCGCGCGGAATGTTTCTGGTGACCGGGCCGACCGGCTCGGGAAAGACCACCACGCTGGCGTGTATGATTAACTTCATCAACGAGAACTACGAGCGTCACATCATCACGATGGAAGACCCGATCGAGTATTACCATCCGCACAAGAAGTCGATCGTGGTGCAGCGCGAGATCGGCGTCGATGTGCCCAGCTTCTCTGAATCGCTCCGCCGCGCGTTGCGTCAGGACCCTGACGTGATGCTGGTTGGCGAAATGCGCGATCTTGCGACGATCGGCGCCGCGATTACCGCCGCCGAAACCGGCCACCTGGTGTTCGGCACGCTGCATACGTCCGGTGCCGCTTCCACCGTCAACCGAATCATCGACGCGTTCCCGACCGATCAGCAGGAACAGATTCGCGTGCAGCTTGCCAACAACCTCATCGCGGTGCTCAGCCAGGCGCTGTGCCCGCGCATCGATACCGACGGCATGCTGGCGGCTTACGAGTTCATGTACATGACGCCCGCCATCCAAAACCTGGTGCGCGACAACAAGAGCTTCCGTATCGACTCAGAAATCCAGACCGGCAAACGCTACGGGATGGAGCTGCTGGATGACAATCTCTGGCGGCACTTCACCAGCGGCCGCATCAGTGCCGAGGAATGCATCGACAAGAGCAAGATCCCCGGCCAGATGGTTGACCGCATGCAGCGCAACGGCCTCAATATCGATCTCAAGGACGACGCGCTGGCGGCGGAAGCCGAGGATGTGGCCAACAAGCCGGCGGCAACGTCGGTTATCGGCAAAGACAAGCCGCAGCCCGGCCAAGCCGGCGCCGCGACCGACGCCGAGCGCGCGGCTCTGGCCGCCGCGAATCGTGCCCGCATGCAAGCGATGCAGGCCAAAAAATAACGGACATCGCTTTAGCGATTTTTAGCGTCAGGGCCAAAGCCCGAGTTTGATAGTCCAAGATAGGCGCAAAGCACGACGTAAGCGACAAACATAAGACTCGCGACCAAGAGGAATCACCACATGTCTCGTATCAGTCAACCGCCCGCCGGAACACCTTCGGGAAATCCCGACGATAAGCGTCCGACTCCGCCGACCGGCTCGACGCCGACCGTCGTCCCGGCGACGCCCAAGCCGGTGATCCCGCGTCCCGCGGCCGGCGGCAATTCGGTGCTGAATCGCCCCGGCGTCGTGCCTTACGTTCCCAAGCCCGGCGCGGCCCCCGCGCCCGCGCGTCCGGCTGGCGCGCCGGCTCCCGGCGCAACTCAACCGCCGCCAGCAAGGCCCGGCCCGGCCGTCGCTCCTTCGGGACCCAAGCTGGTTGTTCCAGGCGCAGCAGCGCCAACGGCGCCCGCCGCGCCGGCAGGGCCCGGCGCGCCTGCGGCTCCAGCCGGCGCGAGTGCGATGCCGCCGATTGCGGAGCTCAAGGGCCGTCCCATCGGCCGCGTGCTGACCAAGATGAACAAGGTCACGCGCGAGCAGGTGGTCGAAGCGCTGGAATTCCAGAAGAAGAAAGGCGGTGCGCTGGGCAGAATTCTCATCGACCTCGGATATATCAAGGACGCCGAGCTCAATATCGCCCTGGCAGCGCAGCGCGGGTACGAATTGGTCAGCCTTGAAGGCAAACAAATCACACCGGAAATGATCCGGGCCGTCCCCCCGCAGATCGCCACCGCACAGAAGGTTTTGCCGATCGAGTTCGATCCCGCTACCAAAAAGCTCACCGTCGCGATGGCCAGCCCGGAAAACTTCCGCGCGCTCGACGATCTGCGTCAGCAGTTCGGCTACAACGTGACGGCGGTTCTCGCCGACGCCGACATCATCGACAAGCTCATCACCAAGCACTACCAGGCCGCCGCCGAAAGCATGGGCGAGATTCTCAGCGAATTGAGTAACGACGATGCCCTCAAGGAACTGGGCAGCCACGGCGAATCAATCGACCTGGAGACGATGAAGAACGCGGCCGATCTGGCCCCGGTCAAAAAGCTGATTAACCTCGTGCTCCTTCAGGCCATTAAGGACAAAGCCTCCGACATTCACTTCGAGCCGTTCGAAGGCGAATTTAAGATGCGTTACCGCATCGACGGCGTGCTCTATGAAATGATGCCGCCGCCGTCGCACATCGCGCCGGCCATTTCCAGCCGTCTTAAAGTTATGGCGGGTTTGGACATCGCCGAGCGGCGCGTTCCGCAGGACGGCCGCATCGAGCTCAACGTCAACAACCAGCCGATCGATCTGCGCGTCAGCGTTTTGCCGACCATGTTCGGCGAAAGCGTCGTCATGCGCGTGCTCGACCGCAGCAACGTCAGCCTCGATCTGGATAAGCTGGGCATGCGCGATGACGAGCTGACGATGATCCGCCAGCTCATTCACAAGCCCAACGGCATCGTGATCGTCACCGGCCCGACCGGCTCCGGTAAAACGACCACGCTCTACTCGGCGCTGCGCGAGCTGAATGATCCATCGAGCAAATTGATTACCGCCGAGGACCCGGTCGAATACGACATCGACGGCATCATTCAGTGCCAGATCAAGCCCGACATCGAAATGACCTTCGCGAGAATTCTTCGCTCGATGTTGCGTCAGGACCCGGACACGATCCTGGTCGGCGAAATCCGCGATCGAGAAACCGCGGAAATTGCCGTGCAGGCATCGCTCACGGGTCACCTGGTGTTCAGCACGCTGCACACCAACGACGCCCCCTCGGCGATCGCGCGTATGCTCGATCTGGGCCTGGAGCCGTTCCTGGTCACCGCGACCCTTGAAGGCATCGTCGCCCAGCGACTGGCCCGAAAAATCTGCGCCGGCTGCAAGACCGAATACACCCCCAGCGAAGAGCAGCTCATGGAGCTGGAGCTTCGCACCGACGATGTCGCCGGCCGCAAGTTCTATTATGGAAAAGGGTGCGAGCTCTGTAACAACACCGGCTATCGGGGCCGCATGGGCCTGTACGAAATCATGACCCTCGACGATGACATGCGCGACATGATCATCAAGCACGCCAGCACGCAGGTCCTCCGCCACGAAGCGAAAAAGCGCGGCATGCGCACCCTCCGCGTCGGCGGCCTCATGGCCATCTACGACGGCATCACCACGATCGAAGAAGTCGTGCGCGAAACGCTGACCGAGGAAGGTTGAGCGGCGCTGTATCGCCATCGCGCACGAAGAAAACGAGGATTGAGAATGGAGGATAGAGGATGGATGTTGCAATCCTCTATCCTCCATCTTCTATCCTCGTTTTTTCTTTAGCACCTCGAGTACCGCAAGGCTTGCTTCCACCTCATCCAATTCCGGCGGCTTCGCGCCGGCTTGCAGCAGTTGCTCGACCACTCCGCCGTAGTCTCCGGTTTTGATGTACCAGCCGTTTAATGATCCATGAATGGCCCAGCCGAGCGGCGCGGCTTTGTAATCCGAGTCTGTCAGCTCCAGGTTGGGATGATGTTGTAGGATGAGCTGCGCCATTTGTGCGTGGCCGTGGAATGCGGCCCAGTGTAAAGCGGTGCCGCCGTGCTGGCCGCGCGCGTTGACTGGCCATCCCGCTTCCAGCATCAACCGCACCGCTTGCACGTTGCAGCTTTGCGCCGCGCTCACGATCCGCCCCTGGTCTTCTTCGCCGAGCGTCTGAACGAGATTCGGCCGCGCGGCCAGCAGCTTCCGGAGAGTATCTTCCTCGCCCACTTCGCACGCCATCGCCAGCTTCAGCTCATCGGGGCTTTGATCCATCAGAAATCGGAACACCTCCTCATGCCCAAACTCCCGCGCCGCCAAATGCGGCGTCTTGTTCCACCCCAGCGTCCAGATGTAGATCGTGCCGCCGGCATGAGGGTTCCGCATGGGGAACCATTTATGGCTGACGTTCGTGCGGATACACGCTGGATCCTGCCGCAGATGCTCCTTCACGCGATCAAGTTTGCCCAGCGCCGCCGCCAGAAGAATGTCAGACTTGCATCCGCGCTCAACAAGAAGCCGCGCCACATCCGGCCGCTCCTTGACGGCGTACTGCGCCGGAGTCGATTCATGATCGACATCCTTCGCATCGATGTCCGCGCCGCGATCGATCAATAACTGCGCGATCTGCACATCCGCCGCGACATGCAGCGGCGTCTGCCCGTCGCCGCCGCGCAGGTGCACTGCCGCCGGGTCGGCGTCGATCATCGCACGAAGCGCATTGATGCGCCCAAGCTTCGCCGCCGAATAGGCATTGAGCTTCGCGCCGCGGCTGATGAGATGATCGACCAGCGCATGATGATCGTCGAGCACCCCAAACCCGCCCGCCCACCAATGGCTGCGGACATTCACGTCCGCTCCCGCATCCAGCAGCAGATCAACCGTGGCCCGGTTCCCGCGATGCACCGCCGCCAGCAATGGCGTCGCCCCAAAGCTGCCGCCGGGCATCGCCTCGTTCAGCCGCGCTTTAAGCTGCGGATGCTCCGCAAGAATCTGAGCTGCTCGCGCCACATCATCCCCTTTGATCGCGCCAGCCAGCATCTCAAACGGATCAGCGGCAGGCGTCATCGCCTCCACATGCGCCTTCAGTTTCGCCCAACTGGCAAACCCATAGTCGCGCGCAGTCGCAAACTGCGCATCGGCCAGCTTGGGCGCCGCGGCCGCATCACCGCGCACCGCTTCCAGCGCCTGCTTCGCGGAGGCATCGCCCGCGCGGGCGTCGCGCAGCAGTTGCTTGGCCTGCTTTTTCAGAAATTCCAGATTGGCACGAGGGGGAAGCTCACGAGACATCGAAACCTCCTTCTAACCTCAACCCCATCAAAACCTCATCGTAGAGTTTCCCCTCCCAGCGCACCGCCACCGGCTCGACGCCATACGTGGCAAATCCGCAGCGCTCATAACATCGCTGAGCCGCATCATTGCCGGCGACGACGCTGAGCTTCAGCGCGACAAGGCGCTGCTTGCGTGCCCAGTCGATGCACGCCTCGAGCAAGCGCCTGCCGACATTCTGCCCGCGAAACGCCGGTCGCACATAAACGCCCCAGATGGTGCCGACGTGCGCGAGCTTGCCCGCCTTGGGCACAAAGACGCCGCTCATCCCCGCCAGCGCGCGGCCGGCGTCGGCGAGCATGATCACTTCCGCGCCGTCGCCCGCGTTGCGCGCCGCCAGCTCCTTCCATTCGTCCATCGATCGCCCCTGCGTCTGCCCAAGATCCGCGGTAAACGCCAACGGATAATCCCGCACGGCTTCGATCCGCATCTGCGCAAATGCCTCGACGTCGGCGAGCTGGATTGGACGAATGAGAATTGGAGACGCCATGGTCACCCGAAGTGTAGCAGCGGCCGGGCGAGATAACCGCCTTTTGATTCTGCCTGCGCTTGTCTTTACCTTCGTCGTTACGGCGCTTCGGGACGACCTCGATCATTCCGTGAATCCCTCCCGCTATCCGCGGTGTCCCGACGCCCGGAGATACCGGATTGCGCCAAGGTACCAAGACGCCAAGATGCCAAGAATTTCATCGATCGCGCACAGGTCCCGCTCAATGTGGCTCTCCAACATGCCAAGAATTCAATTCCTTGGCTCCTTGGCGTCTTGGCCTCTTGGCGCAAATGAATTGTCGGACTGGCGCCGTCGCTCAAATACGCGCAGAGGCAGAATTGCTCGCGCAGAGGCGCAGAGGCGCGGAGGAATACAGACGGGCGAGGATTCTCTCTGCGCCTCTGCGCCTCTGCGCGAGCTCACGCATTCGTTAATTCGTGAGCCCGCCTCACGAGCTGACTTGCAGCTTCGTTCCGCATTCCGGGCAGACGCCGCTCTGGTTTCCCGTCAGATCGTAGCCGCAACTGAGGCAGCGGCCGGCGCGCTTGCGCAGTCGGGCGCGCACGAATCGATAAAACCACGCCACAGGCAAAATCGCGGCGACGCCGACCACCCACGCATCGGCGACAGACACAAACCAATCCGATTCATTCGGCCGCCCGGCGCGCACGCCCAAAGTCGCCTTGCGGTCTTTGTTGAATGTGTAGGATGCCGACGTGGCGCCTCGCGCGAAGCTCAATCCCTTCTCAAGCGGCGCAAATCGCGTGGCATACAAAATCAACTCGCCATCCTGCGACCAGAGCACGCAATTCGATTGAGCCAGCCCATAGGCGAGGCATTCGTAAGCCCGGTAGCTATGCCGCCACAAAACCGCAACGCCGATGCAGATCAGAAACGAGATCGCGGGCAATAAAGCATGAAGGCGGTGACGCATCGATTGACACTATAAGCCCACATCACCGCCATTTGCGTTTGCCACGTCGCGCCGGCGGGGGGATCGGCGATCGGCGCATCACTGGCAACGCGTTGCTTGGTGTACTGTCCCAATTTTGATCGCTGCGCCTGATCAATTCCTGGCACGGATGCGCCGGGTCGTTCACCGCCGCCTTGACCAGATGGTAGTGGCGTCTGAGCCGCTGGCAGTACGCCTCGTCCGTCAGGACAACGTTTTCGACCAGATCCAACAGCCCCGCCGACCATTGCGACTGTCTGTTCAGCGGGTCAAGGAACGTTTGCTCAGGCGGCTGAGATGGATCGTCGGGCGGCTCGAAGCCATGATTGATCGTCGCGACGTGTTTTTGCGCATAGCGGGCCAAAACGTTGAACATCACCCGGCGGCAATCACAACCGGGATCGACGCAATACATCTCGTCCAATCCATAGGTGTCCGCCGGCAAAACCAGGCGGCCGTTCTCCCGCATCGGCGCGGTCACCGTGATACAACGAGTCTCTCGAATTGCCAGCTCCCGAAAGAACAGTCCAAATCGCATCATGCTCATGGAGGCCAAAGGGTAACGCGCACCGGCGGTGGGTCAACATCGACTTGCGATACCGGCATCAGCAGTTGCGTCAGTCCCAGAACGTTTCGCCGGGAAAATACGCTGTCCATCTATCTTTTATCTTCTTTGCACTCTTTGTCTCTTTGCGTCTTTGCGCAATTCGGCTGCGCAAAGATGCAAAGAGACAAAGACGCAAAGAAAGCGATTTGGTGGGACGGATTTCCGCGGCATCACGTATCGAAGTCTTGGAGCGGTGAACGAGCGGCATTATCCGGGTTTAGGCGAACCAGCCGCTTTCCGGCGTGAGGAGGACAGGAGCGTGCGACCTGCGGATTTAATCTCATCCACATCCCAGACAGCGAAATCGCCGCGCTTGAAATCTTCGATTCCTGCGCGAGCCGCCGACCGCAGGTAGTTGTCGTAGGCGACGCGCGCACGTTCTTCTCGCTGAACAAGCTCGAGCAAGCCGTTCACCACATCGCTGGCGTTGGAGAATTCTCCACTGCGAATTTTCCGCTTGATATATCGCTGGGCGCTGACGTTTATCGACACGTTCATCGTCGCTCCTTAGGGTGGATTATATTGTGCAGGGAACGAAGATAACACCGGCTCGTGATTTCTCTATGTTCCGGCCGAGGCACCACCTTTTACCGGCTCAAATACGATGGCCGGCAGCGAGCCCCGCACGTCGATCTCCGGGTCGTCGGGCCGCGGTTGCTCCCCAATTTTAACGAGTTTCCCATTGATGTTCTTAAGCAGAGTGATCGGCTTCTTCTTCCTGAATCGCTGCTTTGTCCGATCCCGCCCACGATCGTTCGTCGGATCGTACGGCACCTGCGCCGTCCTGAATTGGTTAGCCGCCAGGCGGCGTTCGAGCTCGCGGAGCATGTCCCAGTGGACCACCGCGTCCGGCCACAGCTTCGCTGTAACCTTCTCTCGCGTGTCGTGGTCAGGCGTGAGAAAGAAGATCGGCTCCATTCGCCAGTAGACCATCAACGCCGTTCCGCGATCGCAAAGCGGATGAGCCAGTGCGCGTTGAATCGGCTTGGTGCCGCCGTCCCAATTCCAGCGATCGACGAATTCGTGCAGCTCTTCCGGCGTTTCGATTTGCCCGAGGACACGATCGAACTCCGTCCAGTATTCCGGCAGCTCGTCGGATTCCGCCCGGCCCCAGCCGCCATCGAGAAGCCATTTCACGCGCGAGGATTGTTCGGGAGTTAACGCCATCGTCCCTCACGGCTTAGTCCTAAACACCAGCAGATACGGCACCGCCGACTGGCCGTTGGCGTCTTTGAAGCCGCCGAATTTTTCGCTGTTGACCCAGATCGCATACGTCGTTCCGGGCTTCAGATGAACCGGCAACACGCACGTGCGCTTATCCTCCAGATAATGCGGCTTGCCGCTCGTCTGCGGCGTGGTCTCCTTGCTGACCGCCGCCCATGACCAGGTTCCATCCTTCATCGGCTTGCTGAAGGTGATTTGGATCTCCTTGATGGCGGCATCGACGCCGTCCGCGCCGGCTTCCGGGACCGCCTTCACAACCACAGGCGGCACGCTGGCCAGAGTGATCTCGTCAGCCGCCTTGGCAACGCCGACGATTAGCAGAACGACGATGAGCATGCAATTGCGAAGCGGGGTCATGATGCCTCCGAAGAGAGTTGCATAGCGTGTGCGACGTTCAATAGTCCGGTCGTGCCGACCACTGTTTATTTTACCAAAACTTGCAAGACGGTGCCGGTGAATTTCAGCAGTTCGTCGGGATGTGGTGAAACGTACAGTGAATTGTGTTAGCCGTGCACGGGAGGACCGGTGGGTGCGCGATGGTTTGATGTGTGCTTTATCGAGCGGATACGTCCGGGGCTTCCGCCCTCGGCTATCAGGTGGGATGGCGCTTTATGCGGTTGCTCGATCGCTACGATGAATCGATCGCAGATATCTGCGGAGTGCGACCGCCATCAGCATCGCGCCGAGCATGCCTACGGGGATGCCAATCTTGACGAACAGCATGGCGTTTTCAAAGGCGCGCGCGATCATTCGGGGGTCTGCCATTCCCCCGGATGCCGCGACGTTTTCGTACGCGCGCGATTGAGCGAGTAATGTAAGCTCAACGCCGCCGCCGATGCCTGCGACGAACATCACCAGGCCGATCAGTCCGACGACGTCATGTCGATTCATGGGGTACCTCGGCGAGGCCGAACGTTGGACCAACGTCTAATGGCCGGCACTAGGCCGACGAAATCTGAATTTACCAGAACGCGCGGCGCGATGTCGGCGGTCTATTGCACCGGGTCATTAGTTGAAGTCCGCGGACCGCTAGGAACATCCAACAGTCGGCGAATGGCGGCGGTCGCCGGAAATCCCTCCGGCACCAGGTCGGCTGGTCGTCTACCATCCCTGTCCCGTGCGTCGAGACACGCGTTCCGATGCCGAAGGAACCGGATCGCGCTCTTGCGGTATCGGCCGTGGCCCTTGGCGAGGACGTGAAGTGGCGTCCTTCCCGCTGAATCGGCGGCATCGATGTCCGCGCCGGCGTCGAGCAGCATTCGCATCAGGCGTTTATAGACGCGGTACTTGCCAGCCGCGACATGCAACGCGGTCGAGCCGTCGGCCGACGAGGCCCTTACGTTTGCATGCCGATCGATCAGGAACCGTGTCGCGGCCAGCGACGCACGATCGGCGGCGATGTGAAGAGGCGCCCACCCAATCGCGTGGTATTTGTCGCCAGTCGGCGGCCGAACGGGAGCGCTCGGATCGGCCCCGCGGTCGAGGAGCCAAGACAGGCAGCGTACATCGTCGCGGTAGGTCGATCCGGTCACCCAGTGGATCGACTGCATACCAAAAAGATCCCACACGTCCACGCGCGCCCCAGCCTCGAAAAGCAAGTTGGCCTTAGCGAGATCGCGGGCGGAGTAAACCGCAAAAGTAAGCGGTGTCCTGCCGTCAGCAGAACAGGCGTTGGGGTCGTCACCCGCAGTTAACCGTTCCCGAACGTCGGCGGCGGTGCCCTCGAAGACCGCGTAGAACAGTTCAAATGCCTCCGGAAATTTCGGGCGCATGAACGCGCGGTGTTCTTCCGTTCCTGCAAGCACCGATTACTCCGCCGATTAACGGATCAATGTGTAACGGTCGGCACCGAACCGACTGACCCACTTTTGAGTTTACCACAACCTTATGTCTGCCGTCGGCCCCACCCGAACACTTCCCAATGATGGTACATCAGCACCCACTCGCCCGATTGCGGCACTACTTCCACATCATCCGAACTGGGATAGCAGAAGTCATCCCAGTACTGGGTGAATATTTCCCAGGTCGTCCGAACGGCGGTTGACGAGTTCCATTGCACAATCACCTGCTCCGTGAGCGCGATCGGAAGCTCTCGAAGCCACTTCGTGCCTTGGTCGCAGGGAATATCTGCCGACGCAGTTTGAATCTCGCTGAATGACGATCGATCGAACTCGCCACGGGCCGTGACACCCGGCGGCATCGGCGCGTGCGGAATTGGCACGATCTGTGCCATGACCTCCGGTGGCAGCACGTTGTGCGACGGCTGCGTCCACCGCCATGCGAGGGGGAATGTGTAAGAATCGTCGGGCATCGTAGGTTTTCCCGTTAGCTCTCAAGCGGCGGCTCGACCGTCGGAAAGTACGGCGACAGGAACGGGTCGGCCATCTCTGAAAGATTCCCGCGCGCTAATCGCCAGACGCGAAACTCGTTATCTTGTCCCGCTGCCTCGTCGTCGTGGATATAGAGCAGGCCGTAGGATGCGGGCAATTCCGCCGCCACCCAGCGAAACAGCTCGATCACCGGCGCGAACTTGTGATTGCGGAGGCCATGCGCGATCAGCACCGTTTGGCCATTGCCGGTCTGCTTCACCTCGAACAGCGAGAACTCATCGTGGATCTCGTTGATAGCCGCCCGCACCCGCTTGATAGCTTCGACCTCCGGGCCGCGACCGATCGGCTTGAAGTCCGAGCCATCAAGATCGGGAACGCGGATCACCGCCCACCCGTGGAACTCAAACACGTCGAAGCCTCCGCTGGATAAGGGACCAACGTTCAAATGGCCGGCTTCCCGCCGACCGGTATCAAAGTCACCAAAGCGCCCGACGTGGCGCAGGTCCGTTGTAACGGGTGGTCATGCAACTACTCGGCCAGCACACGCGCTCTGATTCGATCGAATACTTTTGCGTACGGCCCGTTAATCAGCTCAAGCTTTATCCCGGCGGCGATGCACTCAAAGCTGCTGTCATGGAAGAGAAACAGAAAATGCCGGCTGCGAGTGTCGTCGGGCGTCTTTGGAAACGAGTGCCGGTTAAGCATTGTCAGTTCGCGAATCCAATCGGAATTGCGCACTTCAAAGATGCCATAGCTTAGGCCGCGCGTACGCGGGATCCCGCGCCAAGCTTCGTCGTTGGGATATCCGAACTTCGTGATTGAGCACATCTCAAACTCGACGAGTGCGACTCCGGCCTCCTCCATGTACGGGCCGCCGTACGGGCTCATGCGATCGGTCGGCCGCATTGCATTGAAGGTGAGGAACGCGCTGGACTCGGTTTGCACAAGAACCGCCCGCGAAATGGCGGCTTCGGGGCGGCAACCGAGTTCGAGCTCTATGACGGTTTCTGGTTCTGGCATAATGGATCGACGCTCAATGGCCGTCGCAGCTCCGAGTACCTTCCAATCTACCAGAGCGCTCGCAGCGCGAGGCGGGCCATTGCGCCGTTATGTCATCCGGCACTATTGGGTGACACAGAATTGCGTGACCTATTGTCATGCGGGGCAACGATCAACATGAGAAGGACCGATTCAGCCGCCAGCGCGACCAGCACCCACGGAATAGCGTACAGCGTCGGGTCTGGTGTCGGCAGCGATGAAAGCCATGGATGTGAATTTGAGTACCAGACGGGCGCCGTTCCGCCGACACCGACTTGGCCGTACTGCTTGTTTCGCCAGTCGCGGTGACTGTGCCCTGTGTAGCCTGCGCCCGCCGCGGAGTAAGTGTAGTAAACTGTACCGTGCGATCCTTCATCGGTGATTAGGGCAGTACCCTGGACGCCGTCGCGGAGCACCCAGTAACGTGTATACGCGCCGCTGAACCAAAGAAAAATGCCCCAGCCCAGCACGAGTGCGGGCACGGCGGCAACGAACCTCTGGGTCCACGGTTTCATGGGCTGGATGGCCGACGGGCGTGCGATGGCCGGCAGCGCGCCGATCGACACCTTCATTCTATCAAAACGCGCAACTCGGTACCGGTGATTTGTTTCGTTCGCCGTGCCCGGAAGGGCCGGTGGATGCGCGGTTTTTAATGCGTGATTGATGAGAGCATGCGTCCGGGCTTCCGCCCTCGGCTATTAGAGTAATCGGGATCGCTCTTAAGAGTCCCTGTTACCCCGTACATCTTGGCCAATTAATCGACTTCAATCCGGCCGACTGGGCAATCGTCCCGACGGACCAGGATCTCCCCGTTGCGGCGGCATCACATCGGGCATCTCCGGCACCTTGGGATTTTCCAGAAGATAATTCTTCAAGTCGCAATCCTTCAGGCTCTTGAGCGCGTCCACAACGATCTTCGCATTCAGAGCCGCGCCAGCCCAATTGGGATGAACGGCTTCATTGGGCGGGAATAGCTGTGACTGGACTTTTTCCATGCCGAGCTTGTCGTATTCGCCGGCGATCAGATCGTTGAGCGGGATGAAGGTAGCGCCCTCCTGCTCGGCGGCTTGCCTGGCCCAGAGCGCGTAGTCATTGGTGTTGCGATTGACCTTGCCATCGGTCCAGCGGTTGCGCGGGATGAGGGAGAGGACGATCGGCGTGGCGCCTTTGGCTTTGATCTGCTGAATGTATTGCCGCATGTACCAGCCGAACGAATGGGCGGGTTGCATGGCGGGTGCAGTCGTGGGCTCGGTCGTCGCGGGAGCGGTGGTCGCTGTGCCGCGGCGGGGCGCGGCTCGACTGATTGTCGGCAGGAGCTGGGTTTGGTCTCCGTTGCCTCGCAGAGACGCGCGGCTGTCGTTGTGGCCAAACGCGATCAGAACGTAATCGCCGCGCTGAATTTTCGGCAACACGATCGGCCAGAGATTGGGCGATTCCAGGTAGCTACGGGAGGAGGTGCCGCCCATCGCGTCATTGACAACATAGATGCGGCTGGCGTCGAAGTAGTACTTCATCATATGCCCCCACCCAAACTGGCCGGCGGTAGCGCCGTTATCGAACGAGCCATTGCGGATGGTGGAGTCGCCAATGAGAAACAGCGCAGGCTTGTGAGCCGCCGGCGCGGGTTGAGCGCCGGCGCACTGAGCCAGGGCAATGACGACTGAGAGGGCGAGAATCTGAAAGATGCAATGATGCGGGGCGAAGGCGGGCATAATGTGTCCTTCCAAAAGTGATATAATAGCGGCATGGCAACGGTGACGCCCGCGGACATCTTCAGCCGCATCATTGATCCCGGAAATCCAACGCTCACGCCCGAGGCGGCGTAGGCCCTCTCGCGATTCGAGTTTTCCGACGCCGATCAGGCTCGGGTTGCGGAACTTGCGCGTAAGTCAAACGAGGGGTCGCTCACGCCCGACGAACACGAGGAACTGGAGAGCTACGTGCTGGTAGGGGACATGTTTTCGCTCATGAAATCCAAGGCCCGCCTCTCGCTGCGGAAGTGGACGCCTGCCGCGTGAAGCGATGGCGGAAGACCCCAGTCATTTCATTCACCAGCGAGCAAATTACCGAAGAGATCATGCGTTATGAGCGCGGGACTCGGAGTCGGAAAGATCACGGCGGTATTGCAGCCAGTAGTTCGCGAGCGCGATCGTAGACCTCCTCAGCATCGAGTGCGTCAACTTCGATGGGTTTCCCCCAGTATCGTCCATGTCCTATCCAATGGCGCGGCCGCAGGCACTCACGAAACCGACCGAGGATGTTCTTATCCGGCAAATAACCATTCCGGAGAACGTCAAGAATACCGCTTACGTCGAAATCGGGTCGAAGCTGCTTGGCGCCCGAGAGGCTTTTATGCCAATTGCGGTATGCACGCGCCAACGGATCTTTCAGCTTGCCTCGCACCCGCCGAAAAAAATCCAGCTTGATGCTCGCTTCGGCGCTGGCGACAAGGTTTAGGACTGTCAGTCGATCCAGTTCCCGGCGCTGAGCGTCAAAAGTTCCGTCAATGTCCGCCTCAGTCATGCCCGAAAAGCGACGGGCGACGGCAAGGCCGCCGCGAATGGCATTCAAAACTTCCGCTCGATGTGCAAGCAATGCTTCGGCCACGGCACCGTGCCAGTCACGGACTTCATCAAGCGTTTGCGGTTCGGCGGTTGGATCGGTCAAGGGAACGGGCATCCCCTACTCCCGCATTACAAGTTCAAGCACTTCGGCAAATGATGATTCATCGAGCGGTACAACCTTGAGCGTTGGCTGGCGCGTCTGCACAAATCCCCATCGACCATCGGTCTGAACAAGCAGGCTCGCTTCCCCGCGCTCTCCAAGAACATCAACCCGACCCGCGAAGTTTCCGACATTTCGCCCGCGCGGGGAGAACCGCACCTGCTCATCACCCATGAGCACAATCAGGTCGTCGATCTTATACGTACCTATGTAATTCTCGCTCAAATCCTTCGCGCGCCGCTGAACGCTAACCTTCTTGTTCGCAATGGCCTCGCCGAGCATTTCCTGGATTTGGCGATATAGATGGTCAACTGCCGCAATGAACTTGTCCCGGCGCTCGTCCCAATTGATTTTCTGGCCGGCTGCCTGCTTTTGTTTCCGCTCCAGGATTTTCGCCAGACTTTCGTTCATGCGCTTCTCCATTGGTATTGTACTTCTCTCGCCCAGGCTGTTCCATGCTTCGCGCACCGGAGTTCGTTCGTAAATCTTCAATGAACTGCGCGGGGCTTCGTAATCTGCGATGTCTTTCAGTTTTTCAGAGGCGCTCACAGCGCAAAAATCCGGTCCATCCGTTCGGCCAGGTCGCGGGCTGTTTCGACGTTCGCCGCCTGGGTGGCGGGCTGCTCTGAGATGCCCCAGCCGCCGGTGTAGGGGGCTTCGTCGAGTGCTTTCATTACGGCTGGCCAGTTGGTGTCGCCGTCGAGGAGCTTGGGTTGTCTGTTGCCGGTCACGGCGGCGGCGTTGGGTTTGGCGTTGTAGTCTTTGACATGGATGCGATTGATGCGTTTTCCGATGACGTTGATCCATCGCTCGGCGGGGCCGATGCGGCCGGCGTTGCCGATGTCGAAATGCCAGCCGACCCACTCGCTGTTGACGGCGGTCAGATATTCCACCGCCTGCTCGGGTGTCACGATGAAATTATTGCCGACGTTTTCGATGGAGATTTTCACGCCGGTTTCCTGCGCTACCGGAATCGCCTTCCTGATCTCGATGATCGAGCGATCAAAGCATTGCTGATAATTGACGCCGTTGCGGCACACGCCCGGCACCAGCAGAACGCTTCCCGCGCCGTACGCTTTGGCATCGTGCAGACTGGTCAGCAATCCGTCCAAACCGATCTGGCGCGTCGCTTCGTCGGGCGCCGAAAGCGGCCTTTCCCAGTGCGTATGGCAGCAGACGCTGGCGGCTTGCAGGCCGGTTTCTTTGAACGCGGCAATCACTTCGTCGCGATTCATTCCGCCCATCGGCTCGACGCCTTCAAAGCCCGCTTCTTTCATCGCGCGGAATTTTTCGATGACGCTCCCCTTCATGCCGATTGTCTGATACATGATCGCTTTGCGCAAATTGCGCTTTGGCGCGGCACAGTAGACTTGCGGACTCATCGCGACCAACGCGGTCGCGCTCGCGGTGAGCTTTAGAAATGCGCGACGATTGAGCATGGGCTTTATCTCCTGCGAGCGTTTATGAATGAGTGCGCGTTCTGCGCGAAACTGCGATGACATGGCCAGCAAAGCGGGTCATGCCGGCGATCGGGTTTTAAGAGCTTCTAAAAATACCCGCGTCGCGCATCGTTGCCCCGCGGAGAAACCGGTCCGCGAAAGAGTATTTTTAGGAGCTCTAAGTCTTCAGTATCCCGTCCCAGCCCTTGCGATACTCTGGTCGTTTGATAAACGGATTCGCTTCCGGCGCATTGCTGGCTCGCATCGCCTGGTAATCCCAATCGATCTTTTTTCCGGTGCGATAAGCGACATTGCCCAGATGATTTGTCTCGGTTGTCCATCCGGAATATTGGAAGTTGGAACCGGGCACCGGCCCATTTCCCTTCGCATAGTTGACCCACTCGATCCAATGCCCCGGCGAGCGCGGGAGCCTCTTGGGCGGCGTCTGGAAATCCTTGAATTTCTCCTCAGGCAAAAGCTTGCCATTGCCGAGCAGCATTCCCTGCTCGCCGATGAAGATGCATGAACGAGCACCCCACGCCGGCACCCAGCCGGGCGGCTTGCTGTCTCCCTGATGCCACACCAGCTTCAGCGCCGGCTGCGCGCCGGCCGCAGCAAATTGATACGTCGCCTGCAGCGTCGCCGGCGCCAGCTCCTTGTGTGCCACCGGCACATTGGGTGAGATCGATTCGACCGACAGCGGCGCCAGCACCTTCGCGCCTGTTGCGTTCGTCTGCCACAGATCCAGCACCGTATACGGCGCATCGTTGTCGTGGCTGCCCAGGTCACTCATCGTGCCGTTCCCAAAATCCCACCAGCGATACCAGCGCGGCCCCGGGAAATAGGTCGCGTGATACGGCCGCTCGGGAGCCGGTCCGAGCCACAGGTCCCACGCCAGAGAGGGCGGCACCGCCATCTCTTCCTTGAACCGCTCGACGATCTGAATGCCTTTGTAGAAGCCGTACGGCTTATCGAATTTCTCGGCGGAAGCCGCATCCTGCAAACCCCACGCGCGATCCGCCCACACATGCACCTCGCGCACCGGGCCGATCACGCCGGTGTCGAGAATTTCCCGAATCGACCGCCGCGCCTCGGAGGCGTGCCCCTGGTTGCCCATTTGCGTCGAGAGTTTCGGGTATTTCGCGGCGGTTTCGCGAATCAGCCGCGTCTCCCAAATGTTGTAAGCCAGCGGCTTCTCGCAATAGACATGCTTGCCATGCGTTAACGCCAAATAAGTCGCAAAGGCATGCGTATGCTCAGCGGTCGAAACCACCACCGCGTCAAAGTCATTGGGATGATCAAACACCCGCCGCAGGTCGGTGGCCTTCCTCGCCTTGGGATATTTCAAGGACGCAGAATCCAGCGCGTCCTGATTGATGTCGCAAAGCACTGTGACATTCTCATCCGGATGCGGCGCGGTTGGGATGTCCGCATTCGCTCGAGGCCGTCGCGCCGCCGTCTCTCCAGGCACGATTGTCAGTTCCGCCAGACTCGCGGCGGCCCGCCCGCCACACGCGATGAACGCGATGTTCAGCTTGTTGTTGAGATTCTGCCCCCGCAAAATCGCCGGCGCACCGGCAAGCACGCCAGCAGTCATCAGTGTGCGGCCAACAAAATCACGCCGCGTTATTTCCCGTCCCGAATGCTTTGTCGCAGAGCGGTTCATAGATTCGTCCTCGCGTGGTGACAATCTACTTACCTCCCCTCTGGCACCGGCGTTAATCATGGACTGTTCCCCCACATCAAGTGTGCGAAGGGCACGCTAAAATAGGAAGAGTGTCGCACGATTCGGATCCATCCTATATTCTTAACCACATGATATTTAACAGTTTACGATAACATATGTACTATAATGAATGCGACAAATGCGACACTTTCGGCTTTCCGCAAAAGTCGCTGGAGACGCAGGCCTCACCACAAGATCTGGTGGAGGAAAGTGGTGGTTTCGATGTTACAGCCTTCCGTGGTGTAACACACGCATTGATGACACAAATCACTCTATCGTAACCAGTTGCGCGATGAGCAGCGCCCATGTGACACAGGCGCTGTTGTAACATTTGTAAGATGCCGGCGGCGCTGAGCCGACTAAGGATCAAGCGTGCCTCACCCTATCTTTTTTATTGGGTTGCATGGCCGGTGATTGGCTGTCTGTAAGTCGAAGATTGGACTCCCCGTCATTGTTCGCAACTTGACTGCCATGGTAAACTGCGATCCGGGCGGAACGCTGTTTCGGATCGGACTGGACACCCCGAATAATCCGATTGGCGGTCAGGCCGGTGGCGCAATGCGCATGCATTTGGCGCGCAGCCTGATTTGGATCCTCAATCTTCAAGTGGAGCGGCTATGCCGACTTATGTTTTTGAGGCGATGAATTCCTCCGGGCAGGAGGTCAAGGACGAGATCGATGCAACATCCAACGAAGAAGCCATAGCCAAAATCCGCGGCAAAGGCTTCTTTCCCACCAAAGTTCGCGAAAAAGCCGCCAAAAAGAAGGTCATGAAGAAGGGCGGGGGGGCAGACCTGAGCCCCAAGAAGAAGCTGCCGCTGTCGTTCGGCGGCGTGCCGCGAAAGCAGTTGGTCAACTTCACCCGCCAGCTTTCCACTCTTCAGGACGCCGGTTTGCCGATTTTGCGATCGCTGCAGATTCTGGAAGAACAGCAGAAGCCGGGATTGCTCAAGGCGATCGTCGGCGGCGTCGCCGAGGAAGTCGAAGCGGGCGGCAGCTTGTCCGACGCGATGGCCAAATTCCCCAAGGCCTTCGACAAGCTCTACGTCAATATGATCTCCGCCGGCGAGGCGGGCGGCGTGCTTGATCTCATTCTCGCCCGTCTGGCCGACTTCATGGAAAAGGCCGCCAAGCTCAAGAAGAAGGTCATCGGCGCGATGATCTACCCGGCGGTGGTTATTTCGATTGCCGTGGGCGTGGTGACGATGATCATGATCGTCGTCATCCCCAAGTTTGAGACGATCTTCGCCGACTTCCACATCGAACTGCCCTGGGCGACGCAGACGCTGCTGTCGATCAGCCGCTGGATGGCCAACTGGGGCTGGGCGGAAGTGGTCGCATCGCCGATTGTCTTCACGATGTTCTGGCGATTGGTTCGCATCAGCGACGGCGGCCGTTATGCGACCGACGTCGTTAAGCTCAAGATCCCGATTCTGGGGATGATTCTCTCGAAGACCGCCATCGCACGCTTCACGCGAACGCTGGGAACGCTCATCAGCGCCGGCGTGCCGATTCTCGATGCGATCAACATCACCAAGGAAACCAGCGGCAACGAGGTGTACGCCCGCGCACTGACGAAGGTGCACGATGCGATTCGCGAAGGCGAATCGATGGCCGACCCGCTCCGTGCCACCAAGGTGTGCGACGCGATCGTGGTGAACATGATCGACGTCGGCGAAGAGACCGGCGATCTCGATAAGATGCTGATCAAAGTCGCCGACAACTACGACGCCGACGTGGACGTGCTGGTCAGCTCGCTGATCAGCATTCTCGAGCCGGTGATGGTCGTGGTGCTCGGCGTCATCGTCGGGTTCATCGTCGTCGCGTTGTTCATGCCGATGATCTCGCTGATCCAAGGCATCTCCTCGACCAACACCGGGAAGTAGCCGCCAACAACCGGAGGCATCGATGTACGGCAACAAGACTAAACGGCGCGGCGGATTCACGCTGACCGAGCTACTGGTGGTGATCGGCTTGATCGCCGTGCTGATGGGGATATTGATCCCGGTCGCCGGCACCGTCCGCAAGAGGGCATACCAGACGCGCACAGCGGCGATGGTCCAAAAGCTCGCCAGCGCCTGCCATGCCTATTACAATGATTTTCAGGCATATCCGGGGATCATTGATGATGCGCAGCTATATGGCGCCGGAGCGTCCTTTCATGGCGCCCCAACGGACGGAACCACTGGGTCGCAGCTAACGAATGCAGACCCCAACGCTAAAATCGACCGCGTTACATCTTCCGAAAATCTGTTGCTGTCGCTCCTAGGCGGTACAAAGATTGACAACGGGTCATTTAAGTTCGACCTGACGCTGGTGCAGGCGGGCGGATTGCAGAGCCTCAACACTCTCAACCCCAAGGCTTTCGGAGCCTATCTTCCTTTCAACGCGAGCGAGGTATCGGCTGGGAAGTTTTACGATGCGTTTACGGATCCGGGCAATTACGATCACGATTCTGTAATTCCGGAGTTTATGGATGCGTTTCCGGATCCGCTTCCGATTATCTACATCCGCGCAAGGCCCGGCGCACATGGTTCGAATGGCGTGAACCCTATCGCGGGAGCGGGTGCACAGGGCGACTGGCAATATAACTACCAGTTCCTTCAGCCGTACTGGCGGCAGTTCGGGCCGCCCCCGGGAACAAACTCCCCCCAGTTTCCCACCTATGACAAGCCAAACGTTTCCAACGTGCAGCCTGTTTATAATGATCCGGTCGCGTTGTTTGCCAGTCCGTCTGTATCCAATCAAGCGCGCGGCAAGGATACATTCATCATCATGGCCACCGGCGCGAGCCGCAACTTTGGCACCAAAGATATGATTATCTCCGCTGACTAGTCAACTTGATTTGCACCGATGAAACCAACTTACTTCAGAAGCAGATCAGCCGGCCGTGAAGCGTTTACGCTCGTGGAGATGATCATCGTTGTCGGGATCATCGTGCTGCTGGCGGCGCTGCTGCTTCCAATGCTTAACAAAGCGCTTACCCAGGCCAAGCGCACCAGAATGGCGGCGGACTTGCAGGTGATCACCAGCGGGCTCGACGCTTACAGGCTCGACTTCAAGGACATCCCTCGACTGGACGGCAGCGGAACCATCCCAGGGCCTTTGCAAGGCTCAGCACTTCTTTGCTGGGCGTTAATCGCCCCTGGCCCGGAGGGTTTCGATGGTGCCGATGGATTTGGCTTCCGCCCGCGGGGAAGGCAGGGTCAGGTTTATGGCCCGTACGTGACGCCGGGAAATTTCCGCCTCGGCACGGTGACAACCTCGCCGTTAGTGAAGTCCACTTCATTTTACGATGCGAAGGTCTGCATTGCTGACGGGGCGGGGAATGCGATTTTGTACTACGCATCAAGGCCGGCGGTGACTTCCATCGCGGGCATCGATAACTACTTTGGTCTTGTCGCAAACGGGCCCAATCGCTACGTCGCGGACGATAACGATCCCGCCGTGGCGGGGGGAACGGAAATTGCAAAAAATCCCAACCCGGCGGCTGTCGTGACGTCGATGCAGGCGCTGTTGCCCGGCGTGCGGAAGGATTTCTCCCTCGACCAATCGCAGATTTTGAGTCTGCCTTATCTTTTGTGGGACGCGGGCCCGGATGGAAAGTTCGGCACCAGCGACGATGTCACCAATTTCCAAAAATAGTAGTTGCAATCCGGCGGGCACGGCCCGCCGCCCTACGGCATGTGCTGTGGGCCGCTGCGGCATCCGCCGTCGCCCGCGCCGCGGCTACACATTGCTCGAAATGCTCACAACCGTGGCGGCGTTGATTATCGTCCTTGGGCTGATGGTCAGCCTGGCCCGCTCCGTCCGCAGCGCCAGCGCCCAGGAATTGACCAAGGATTTGCTGCGAAAACTTGATGTGCTGATGGATCAATATTATGCGGCCAACGGCCGCCTGCCCGATATCGCGCCGCTGGTGCCCGCCGAGGAATGGCAGATGACCGAGCCTGTCCTGCAGCGCAACGCCTATCAGAACAATCGCCAGCTCGTCGGCGCCCTCAAGGCGCAGGCGGCGATGGATCCGCAAACTTTCGTCGGCTTGCCGGACACCGTTTTCAACGACGCGATCCTGCGCGACGCCTGGAGCACTCCGATCGTCTACATGCCCAGGATGCACCCGTCGATCGGCACTGCGCCGCAGAATCGCAGGTTTTTCTTCTCCGCCGGCCCCGACGGCCAGTTTCTGACGCAGGAAGATAATCTGTATAGCTATGAGGAGACGCCGCTCGCCGGAGGCGAAAAGAAGGACGTCGGGACGAAGGGACAAAGGGACGTCGGAAAGAAGTCAGGAGCCAGGAGCCAGAAGCCAGGATGAAATCAGGAGAACGACCAAGGGAGCAGCAATGAACGGACGGAAGCAAAGATGAACGCGCTGATTTCTGCCGGGTTTTCTTACCTCTTCTGGCTCCTGACTCCTTCCCCACTGGACACCGCGAATACTTACATCGATCGGAGGAGCCATGCGACAGCGCAAAGCCTTTACGCTTCTGGAATTGATGATCGTGACGGGGGTGATCGTCCTGTTGGCCGCGCTGGCGGTTACGGCTTACACCAAGCTTGTGAATTCCTCCGCCGAACGCGGAACAGCCACCAACCTTCAAAATGCGCAATCCCTGCTGGCCGAATATGAGCAGGCGGCTGGATTGGGGCGGTTTGGCGCCGGCGACCCGAATTTTCCCTACGAAGGGGGATTCCTTACCTTTAGCGGTGACACAACACTACCCATCGGAGCGCCGCCAGGGCCGCCGACCCTCGTTAAGCAGATAGTGCTGACTGGGTCCGTTGCCGTTTCAAGCCCCCGTCGGCTTCCCGGCAGCCCCGGAGCCGGCGGCGATTTTCCGTACTCGCTGGACAGAAATAACGAAAATGCCGTCTTCAATACTGCTGCGGTCATGATGTATATCGCTCGTCTTCCACAGGCGAGCACTACTCTCAACAACTTGCCCGCAAGGAGCTTTCTGCAGGCCAATGGTAAGGCAGTTACCCTGGGCGGCGTTCCTGCGCCTGTGTTACTCGATGGCTGGAGCAATCCGATCATCTACGTGCCGCCCGGAGGCATGATCGTCCAGATTAAAGGTCAGGCGACGCTGTCTTTGGTCAGGAGCTCGGGCGTTACTCCGTTCACGCCGGGAACTGTGCCTTCGCTAAAGAGTGCCGATCGGCCCTTCTGGGCCTCGGCGGGGCAGGACGGAAACTTCGACACCGGCGACGATAACGTCTACTCCTTCCGTCAATGAGTTCTCCGAGGACATCGCGCATGCAATTGGATTCAATCTCAATTCGTCGCCAACGCCGTCGTCATCGCTCGGCTGGGTTCACGCTGACCGAAATCCTCGTGGTGATAGGCATCATCGTGCTGTTCATCGCGCTGGCGATTCCCGCGATGAGCGCCATCTCCGGCACGCGCAGCATTGCCGGCGCAGAGAACAATCTATCGGCGCTGCTGGCCCGGGCGCGCGAAGAGGCAATCGGCATTCAGGATTATCGCGGCGTCATGTTTTACATCGACCCGGCGACCGATGGTGTCGTGGGCGTGATCGTCCGGCCGGCGACCAGCGTCGGTGCCACGTTGCTGCTAGACACTGTTCCCAATCGCGATTATCTGGCGATGCCCAAAGGGGTGCGGCTTCGCACTGTCTTCGACGGCGACAACGATCGCTATCTCGGCTTTAATCGCCTGCAGAAGGTTTCGGCGCCGGCGAAAGTCGGTGGGGTCATTCTTTTTGACAGCCAGGGCCGCGTTGTCGTGAAGCCGTACGGCTTGTGGCTCGGCAGCACCAGTCCTCCTAGTCCTTCGGGCATGGCCGACTTGCTCGGAGCGCCGGCGTCGGGCGCGCTGACATCCTTGACGCCGGGGAACGGCCCGCTCAATTCGCAGATCGGTATTGCCTTCTTCGACAAGCGAACGTTTCTTGCCACCCATGATCTGAGCGGCACCCAATATACAGACAGCAACGCCGTTCCCGGCGATCCGCAGGGCACTACTGCCAACGAGAAAGAGGTCGATGAATGGATCGACACCCACGCCACCCCGGCGCTGGTCAGTCGGTTCACGGGCAGCCTGGTGAAGGGTGAATGAGATGAAAATGTCGAAGACATCTGGTTTCAGGTTTCAGGTTTCAGGTTTCAAGAACCCGAGTCCGCCAGCGCGCCAACCTGAAACCCGAAACCTGAAACCCGAAACTCTCGTCTCCCTGGCTCCTGGCTCCTGGCTCCTGGCTCCTTCCAGATCCCGTCGCGCCTTTTCCTTCGCCGAGATTCTTTTTGCCGTCATGATCCTTGGCATTGGCTTCATCATGGTGGCGGCGATGTTTCCGGTGGCGATCAAGCAGACGCAGCTCACCGGGCAGGAATCCAATGCCGCCACGCTTTCCAGCGAAGCGGCCAACATGATCGAAAAGTTTTCGGCCTTGCGCATACCCCCGTCGGGAACGCTGATGCCCTCCGGATACCAGGGCTCGACCTACTTTTTCCCTCCAAATGGGCCGCCGACCAATATACCGCCCGGATCAGCCGTTCGTCGCGGCCGCGTCTACAGTTTCCGTGATGATCGGTTTGCGGATACGAAGATTTATCCGAACGGCTCGCCGGTCGATCCGAACATAACCTGGCAGGTGGTCAGCGGAAATCTGGTGTCGGCGTCCGATCCGCGCATGGCGTGGATTCCGCTTTACCGGCGCGATCAGGTTTGGGATCCCACCTTTCAGAACCCCAACGGAACTTTTGGAAATTGGGTCGATAGTCCATTCGCCGAGATCATTCTGTTCGCGGTGCAGGCGCGCAATCACAGTGCTTACTCGCTGGGGCATCCATCGGCGCCCAATCCGTGGGATCGCATCGCGCCGGACCTTCGCCGTTATGCGGCGCCCAATTTCCAGCCGCCGGCGACGAACGACACCCTCATGCAGACATCCGGCGGCCCAGCCAACCCGCCGCCGGCGGTGCTGGAGCCGGCGCTTTATAATGCTTTGATCAGCCCGCCACAGACATTCGGTGGTCCTCAGACGATCAGGTTTTTCCCCCCGGGGGGACTTAGCCAGGGCGTGCCCTACACGCCTTACGCTTATCCGACAGCGCCGGACGGAGATGGCCGCGGCGAGGGACGGCTCGCCGAAGGATGCTATGCGGTTGTTTCAGATGATGCTCAAGCCGGCATCTTCAATGGCGCGATGCTCCGCCTCGGACGATTCACTGGCAACGCAACCTTCGAGATTGCTCCAGGCAGTGAAGTCATCGCGGCTGCGAGCACAATCCCACAATACCAGTTGCCGATCAACTGCCTGGTCTTCGTTGTCGGACGCGGATACCGGTATTTCCCCGGCAACGGCTCGGTGCCCGCGCATGGCGAACCCAGTGCCGGATTCGACGGCGGTCCGCAGGACATCGCCGTCTATGCGAGTTATGTCCGGGTGAAGTGACGTTGGGGAATGAGTAGGCAGTAGTCAGAAGGCAGTAGGCAGATAAGAAGAGCAGTGAGTTTTCTGACTACTGCCTACGGACTTCTGCCTTCTGCTCCGTGGAGCAAAAGTGATGCGTAATCGATTCACAAATCCCCCTAGGCCCGGCTTCACGCTCGCGGAGCTGATGGTCTCCATTGCTATCGCCATGATTCTGATTCTTGGCGTCAACATGGTCTTCAAAGCCAGCACAAACACCGTCAGCGGCGGCATGGCGCTCTCCGGGACCAATCGGCAGAATCTTGTCGTCAAGACTGTGCTCAAGAATGTTCTGGGGCAGATTGCCACCGATGGGCTGCTGGTGATTCGCTCGGAGCGCGTTTATGCGTTTCGCAATGTCGCCGACCGCGCCGGCGACAGCGACGGCGATCCCAAGACCTTGGATATGCCCGGCCAGGTTGGCGGCATTCCTGTGAATCCCACGCGCGTGAATGATCGGAGCCATCGTCTGGATCGACTCGCGTTTTTCATGCGTGGCACATTCACGCGGCAAACCGCGCCGCCGATTGATCCGGGCACTGGACCGCTGACTTGGAACACCACCTCCACCGAGGCGTGGGTCTGGTACGGGCACCTGGCGATTCCCAACAACATGTGGCTGAAAGGCAAGCAAAACGCCACCAGCCCCTTCCCGCTTTTCTTTAACCCGGCGGCGCCCGATGTCCCTCCGGATACCAACGACAACAACGCGCTGGCGGCGGATTGGGCGCTGGGACGTTACTGCATACTGCTGGTCCCAGACAATAATCCTAAAGACGGCCCCTATTTCTGGCCCAGCAATAATCCGCTCGATCCACTGAGATTCGACAGCCCGCTCGGCGGCGGCGGCCCCCGCGCCGGGATCTATGACAGCGCTATCAACACGCCCATCGATGTTGCCAACACCGACATTCAAACGTATCTCAATTCCAACCGGCAAGTCCTTGACAATTTCACGCTCGATTGGCCCAACCTCCTGATCGGATCCCTTGCGGGCACCAACGTGTGGCGCCCGGGAAGCCCGTACCTGCGCGTGCCGCCCAACAACACCAACGGCTTGTCGCCCGGCAGCAGCTCTCCGCTGATGACCCCTTATTCGGCCGATCTCACTTCGCCGGTGCTTGTGCGCGGCTGCGTGCATTTCATCGTCGAATACGCCGGCGATTATCTGATGCAGATGCCCAACGGCACCCTCGATCCGCATCAGCCGACCGACGGGCTCCCACACGGCGACGGGCAGACCGACTTTTATGTCGATCCAGCGACCGGCGACCACAAAATCCGCTGGTACGGATTTCCGCGCGATGTCAACAACGATGGCCGCATTGACGGAGCGGACGTCATTCCGCTGCGCGACCTGATGCCCGGTCGGCTTCCCGCGCCCTTCGAGCGGATCGGCCGCAACGCGTTTCAGAACTCCCAGGCGTTCCCCGACGGGCCCACCGACGACCCGCTTGATCCGGCCAGCAATTTTGATTACGCCGCGATGATGGGGCGCAACCCGACTTTCCCATATGCCTATGTGTGCGGCTGGAGCCAGGAGATGGCAAGGCTCGGGTACTTACCCAAGATGCTGCGGATCACGGTCGGAATTGACGATCCCAACGGCCGCTTGAATAACGCACAGATTTTTCAATACACGATCGATCTTCAGTAGGTCGGGCACTGCCCGACGATACGACAATCACGGGATAAATCCCGCCTTACATTTGCTATTTACCCGGAGCACACCATGCTCAAGCCGACTTCCATTCTCGGTCGCTTTCTCGATCGACTCCAATCTCGATTCACTCGCTCGCGTCCCGGCTCGGTGATGATTCTGGTCGTCACGCTGCTGGTGCTGATGGCGCTGATCGGCACCGCCTACATCAGCACTGCGCGCACCGATCGCGCCGTCGCCAGGATGTTCACCGCCAACACGCAGATCGATATGTTCAAGCAGGGCGTGCAGCAGATGATCTTCGGATCGCTGGCGCACAATACATTCCTGAACAACAACGGTCAGCAGGTTGATGATGTGCAGACCGACCCGTGGATGGCGAGCCGAATTCCAACGACGGTGGGCGAGGCATGCGGGCAATGGCAGGGAAATTCGCGGAACTACGCGGCGGGCGAGTGGGCGTTCCAAAGCGGCAAGTTCTACGTTTGCAAATTTGGCCTGCTGGCCAACGCCGCCAACAAGGCGCCGGACCAGGATAGCGGCAATAACGGCAACTGGTACAGCGTCAGCGACGATCCGTTCCTGGACACGCGAACGGGCAACACCGGCGTGATGGGAGGGACGCTGAATGCCGGAACTCCCTGCTGGCCGGCTGTCTCATCTCCTCTGATTCCCGGCCTGCAGGCGCTGGATCTAAGCAACCTTGCCAATCCGCTCTATACGGCGTCGCGCAATGTCGTCATCCCCGACTTCATCGGAAACCTGCCGGCGCTGTGGGTATACGATTTCAATTCCGGCAAGATGATCAAGGTGCTCGCCGCCAGCGCCTCGGGCGACGGCATCGCCGATTCGCTCATCTGGCCGCTGCATTCGGGCGAAGTAAACGGTCTTGAGTATTTCGCGGCGTACCGTGTCATCGACGGTAGCTCAGCGCTCAATCTCAACACCGGCGGTTCAGCATATTTCGACTATGACGGCTCGGGAAACCCGTACACCCCAACGGCGGCGGGCGTGTACATCAATGACGCAATCTTCCCCAGTAATGTCGGCTTGGTGGATTTGTTTCCCTCCGCGGACATGACTGGCGGGAAGGACAGCGTGACTCAGGGCCGCGACTACCTGGGACTGAATCTGTATCGGCATATCAGCCAGCAATCGCTTTCCGCGGATACTCTGGCAGCAGCCCAAATGGCCTACACAAGCGCGCCGCGGCCCGATGGAATTGCCGGCGGGTCTGGTGTGCCGATCGGCGATTTCGGTGGTGCGCACCCACGAGGCGATTTTCTTTATCGCACTGAAGCCGACGCGCTGTTCCACGGTCTTGGGCGCCGAATTGAAACGCCCGGCTTCTCGGCGACGTTCAGCGGCCGTTTGCAGCAATTCGGGAGCTTCGGCTGGAATGACTCCGCAGCTCTGGGCTACCACTTCGACATGCTCAACGGGAATATCTCGACGCTATCCGCTCGCCCGCTGGTTGAGCAGTTGATGCCTGAGTCGCTGCTTTTCGACGATGTGAAGAACAAGCCGTATCAGGCGGGCGCCGTGACGCTGCTCGATTCAAACAAGCCGTGGACAACAGTCGTCGATTGGTTCAACCAGAATTATGTGCACGAAATAACAGTCGGCGATTCTCTCGATCCCGCGCCGACGAATCGCTCGCATTTCAATCGCCGAGCGCTGCTCACCGGCCGCAATCCCACCAGCAACCTGATGCCTCTGAGCCCATTCCTGTACGCGCCGGGCGGGGGCATGGGTCAACTGCAAACCTTGTCGGCGATATTGCAGTTGCGCTCCGGACAACCAGCCGACTCGATGGGCGTGCCGTACGGCCTGCCCGTCCCCTGGCCCGACCCCAGCCTACTGCAGGCGGTTTCGCAGCTTCCCCCGCCGATTCCGAAAGTCTCGATAAACACCGCCGACATCACGACGCTCGACTTCTTTGCCACGGCGTCGATCCCGCGCCCGGGCAACCAGTTGCCGCCGCCATTCCAAGGCCCGTCGTTGTGGTTCGGTTTTTACAACGTGATGGCGGATGCGATGCTGATTCCGGGCACGCATCAACCGGCGACCGTGCTGGATCCCAACACGAAGCAACAGGTCCCGGCTCCGGTATCGCCGTACTATTTTCAATTCCGGTCAGCGTTACGCGACCCGGCGGCGATCGCCCCCGCGACCGCGCTGCCATCGCTTGCTACTGCTCCTCCCCATATTTTGACCATGCAGGCGATGACGCTGATTCGTTCGCTCATTGCCGCCGTCAACGCCAGCGACATTCGCGACAGCGATGATGACGTGAAGAGCATGACCGTTACGCTGCCCATGAACACGGCCAACGGCGCGTTGCTCAGCCCGTTTTTGCCGTCCACCAACGGCACGATGCAGATCACCGTCTACGGCAATGAGCGGCAGCCGTTCATTACCGAGGTGTATGTCAACAACGATACAAACGCGCCGCCGCCGGCCCAGATTCCCGATCCGACCAAGCCAGTTGACATAAGCGATCCGGCCCATCCGCAACCCACGCTTCGGCAGAATCCGAATATGCAGCCCAATCTGAATGGATATGTCGCTGTCGAGTTATATAACCCGTACGATGTACCGCTTTCCATCGCTGGTTGGACACTGGGCATCCTTAGCCGTGAGACCAATCCCGCCATCATGCCGGCGGCTGACAAACGATATCCGCGCATGCATGTGATGCCGTTGATCGATCCTGCGACGACCCGAAACTATTTCTTCCCTGCAGGCACGGTCATTCCGGCACGCGGGTTCCTGTTGCTCGACAATTGTCAGCCGACCACGCCTCCTCCTGCCGTTCCAGTCATCGGTGCCGCGACCTACCGTCCGTACGAGGCGTATGCGGGGCTTTCCGACACCGTCGGCGCGTCTGCTTCAGTCGCGCCGGCTCCTTCGATTCTGTTTGTGCCAGGACTGGAAAAAGTGCTTCGCGATAATCGACCACCGGCCAGTAATGCTGTGACCCAACCGGGAGGCGAGCTCTATTTGCTTCGTCCTCGCCGCGCCGATGGTACGCCCAATAGCCGCTACAATGAAATCGGGACCAATGGCTTGAACGTCGATAGTCTCGATCCTGTCGATTCCTTCGACTTTAGCGGCATGTCTCTGGGCACATTCATGGCGACGGCACCCACAGTGCCCGCCTTTTTTGCATGGCATTATGTTCGTCCCAACTCGATTTTCGGCGATTTGCAGCTGCGTTCCTCGTGGAAGCAGGTATTCCCCGGTCGCTGGGACGCGACCCGCCCGATCCACGAAGAGGGCGTTATCTCGGCGGCTATTGGTTGGAATGACCAAAACGATCCCATGACCGGTAAGCCAACGATCGGCGACCCGGTTGCGGGAACGCCGGCGACCTTCGACCCGTGGATTATGGCACCGCCGGGCTGGGCAGGTGGCGCCACGGGCGGCCCCTCCACGCGCCCATCGACTCAACCGGCGACACAACCGGCCGATGTACCGATCGCGCTGGGCGCGCCGGACTATGCCGGCACCGCGCTGAGCAACGACTTTCCGGCAATTCAGTTGAACAACACGGGCCACAACATGCTTCAGGGTGGCGCGACCCTGCCAGGCTTGACGCACGGCGTCAACAAGAATTTTGTGTGGCCGGGTGTTACGCAGCAGCCCGGGAAGTTTCCGTTTGGAGGTTTTGCCCGCACCGGTGATGTGCTTCAGGTGCCTTTTATCGGTTCTTACACCATCAGCATCACGGACAATAGCCCGGCCGCCGCGCCAGAAGGCTATTACGTTCTCGAGATGAATTCCGTTACGCGCGACGCCGCGCTGGCCGACGACCTGATTCCAAACGACGATGGTCTGGAAAACATCGGCAGGTTCTGCCCGTTGTTGGCCGGCCGCTATCTGGCCGATCCGACCAACCCGCCCAACCCTATCAACGAAGCCGATCCGACAATCGCTGTGGGCCTTGCAACCGGCTCGGTGTACGACACGTACGGCTGGGCAAGCCATATTCTCGACTGTTTCTCGGCAATCTATTCGCCGGATCAACCTGTTTTCCCGCACGTTTCTCCGAGCCCCATTGACCCGTTTACGTGGTCGACCTCCAACACCTACACCGATCCGGCGACGGGGCAAACCAGCAACTTCATGTTTAACAATTGGTACTGGAATCCGCTCGCCTGCATCTATCCAGATCCGCTTTCTGGAGGAACTCCGCAGCCGTCCGCGCCGGAAATGGTGCCACGCAGTCCGTCAGCCGGGGGTGCCGCGCCGATTGATGGATTAATCAACATCAACACAGCGCCTTGGCGCGTGCTCGCGGCAATACCGTGGAGGGCAAATGATGGATCGTTCACGCCGGCCCAACTCGCGGTCATCAACGAGATTGTCGCCAAGACGATCGTCGACTATCGCAACCAATTCGGCCCCTTCAAGAGCTTATTTGAGCTGAATCAGATGCCGGTGCCTCTCAATCCGGCCGCCCCAATTAGCTTTCAGCAGCTCAATGGATCCATCACCATCGCCGGCGCCGACTTTAACGCCTCGGTTGGCGATTTTACGCCCAACATCCCATACCCGATCAATGCGACGATATTAACTGATAACATCAAGGCTGACGCCAAGGAGCGATTCGCCGCCATCACGCGCATCAGCAATCTGGTGACTACGCGTTCTGACACCTTCACCGTTTATATCCAGGTGCAGGGATGGCGCGGCATCGCCACCTCCAGCCCGGAACTGATCGTTCAGCGGCGGCTGGCGTTCATCGTCGATCGTTCCGGATACCCGGCCGCGGGTTATCCCAAGGTGATGACGACGATCCCGACCGATTGATTGATCGTCAGACGCGAGCAAACAAAACCGCCCGGTGGATCACTCGATCCACCGGGCGTTTTCTTTTAAACGCGGTTTTATCAAAAGGTCTTCTTGGCGTTTCTTCCCTTGGCCTCATGGCGTCTTGGCGTTTATCTCATGTATTGATATGAGAGCACGCCCCGAACGCCGAGCGTGCCTCCGTGTGATCCTTTCTTCCGCTACTGCCACGCGAGCGGTTGCACCACGCCTGTTAAAATAGGAAAAATGGTGCACGATTCGGAGACGATGATGATATGTATAAGTATATAATTTACAACAGTTTAGATATAACATATTGACTAAAGTCGATGCATCATTTGCACCGTTTTCGCATTTTTGCGGCGGGAAGCGGAAGGACCATCTGCTCTGTGGCCGCGCGGATCGGAGGGTGTTACACCCATCCGGGGTGTAACACGCGCGCCGGGGACATAAGTTGACTTATCGTAATGGGTTGCGCGATCAGCATCGCCCCTGTGACACAGGCGCGCCTGTAACATTTGTAAACATGCTGGCAGCGCGACCGAGGCGGCCCTGGTTAAGCCGCTCGCCGGCTTTGCGCTTGTTCGGGGCTTCTGTAGGGGCGAACCTTGTGTTCGCCCTGCGTCGTCCGCGAACGACGTGGGTGAACACGAGGTTCACCCCTACCGGAGAATCAGGATGGGCGAACACAAGGTTCGCCCCTACTTCACCAAAAATATCACATGCACCGGCGATCCGATCTGCACATTCGAACTCGTCGGCTTCAACGCCCCGGTATTCTGATCGATCTGATAACTCACCACGTTATCCGTATCCTGATTCCCGGCGATCAGCACATTCCCCGCCGGATGAATGTTAAACCCGCGCGGCGTTTTCCCCTGCGTGGACTGATGCCCGGCGGCGGTCAGCTTGCCGCTCGTGGCGTCGATTGAAAAAATCGCCAGGCTGTCGTGGCCGCGGTTGGAGCCGTACAGGAATTTGCCGCTCGGGTGGATGATGATCTCGGCGGTCGTGTTGTTGCCGTGAAAATCGGGCGGCAGGGTGCTGATGGTTTGCATCTGCTTCATCGCGCCCTTGGCCGCGTCATATTGAAACGCGGTGATCGTTGAGAGGACTTCGTTGATCGCATAAATGAAGCGGCTGTCCTTGCTGAAGGCGACATGCCGCGGCCCGGAGCCGGGCGGGAGGATGCCGGCGGGGGGGTCATTGGGAGTCAGCTTGCCGCTGCTGGGGTCCAGCTTGTAGACGAAGAGCTTATCCAGCCCCAGGTCGGCGGAGATCGCGAAATGATTCGCCGGGTCCATGTCAAAGCAATGCGCGTGCGGCCCTTCCTGCCGCTGGCGGTTGGGGCCTTTGCCCATGTGCTGATCGATGGTGGCGGCTTCCTTCAGCTTCCCATCATCGCCGACGGGAAAAGATGCGACGCTGCCGCTACCGTAATTGGCGACCAGCGCCACTTTGCCGCTGTGGTCGAGGGAGACATAGCAGGGCCCATCGCCGCCGGAGGCTTGGCTGTTGAGCGATGTGAGCATGCCGCTTTTCGGATCGATCGAAAAGGCGCTGACCGCGCCGCTCTTTTTGCCGCCAAAGTCGCTGACTTCGTTGACGCAGTAGAGGAATCGATGATTCGGATGAATCGCCACGAACGACGGGCTGGTGGTCTTGGCGACAAGCGTCGGCTGCGAGAGCGCCCCGCTCATCGGATCGACATGCAGCAGGTAGATGCCTTCGCTTTTGTTGGGCCGGGTGTAGGTGCCGATGTAGACCCAGTTATCATCCATCGGCGCGGCCCAGCAAGCCGACGCAAGCAATAATCCGACAATGCACAGGGGAGCAAAAAAAGACGCCAAAAATCGACGCGGTCGGGACATGATCCTCCTTCGTTGGTTGGAGGGGAAGGATAGCGGAGGTGCGGGGTGTTTTGTAGGGGCGAACCTCGTGTTCGCCCTCTGCCGGTCGCGCAGATGACGAGGGTGAACACAAGGTTCACCCCTACAGGGCGCGGGTTCTGCCCGGGGAAGCTCATCTTCGGCCCGCGCCGGTCGCGCGGCCGACAAGGGTGAACACAAGGTTCGCCCCTACAGGGCGCATCCCGTGGGGGTGAACCTGGTGTTCACCCGCCCCATTCAATCGACCGACGCAGGGCGAACATGAAGTTCGCCCTACATCATGCTGCCGCAGGGGTGAACCTTGTGTTCACCCTTCGTCGTGCGCGCGAACCGCGCCGGGCGAACACGAGGTTCGCGCCTACAGCCGCGCCACCGTCTGCTCGAAATCCCGCACGCCCGCGGATGCGCCCAGCGCCGTGCAGCAATCGGCGGCGGCGCGGTTGGCGAGGCGGCCGGCCTGCTCGAGCGGCATTCCTTTGGAAAGGCCGGCGAGCAGGCCGCCAAACCAGGTGTCGCCGGCGCCGGTGGTGTCGATCACTTTGATCGGATACGCGCTGATGAGATGCGATTGCGAGCCGTCATCGAGATAGCACCCGTCGGCGTCGAGCTTGATGCCGATGATCCCTTGTTTCATGTGCCGCCGGAAGATGCTGACCATCTTCGCCGGGTGCTGCTCGCCGGTGAGTGCCGCCGCTTCGGTGCGGCTGGGCGCGAACAAATCCAGCAGCGGCAAAATCGGCTCCAGCAACTCCCACTTCGCCGGCGGATTCACCGTATCCAGCGCGATCTTCAGCTTCGGCGCCAGCGCGCGCAGCTCGCGCAACAGCGCCGGTAATTGCGGCGTCAGTGCCGGCAGCAATCCGAAGTAGCCGATCTGCAGCCACTCGCATGTGGCGAAAGTAGCGAAGCATCGCCGAAATGCGTCGGCATCAAGCAGCGTCGTCGCGCCGGGAGTGTGAAAGAAGCATCGCTCGCCTTCCGGCGCG
>DATBDZ010000472.1:0-2764 GCA_036276235.1 Humisphaera sp.
CGTCATTTTCCCATCGACCAGATAATCGGTCGGCGATTTGATATCGATCTTCTTTCCCTGGCCCGCGAGGAAAAACAGGCGTCCGACGGGTTGCGGGCTTTCCACCTGAAAGCGGCGCACAAGCTGCGGCCCGCTGCTTCGCAGCATCGGCAACGGCTGCTCGTGAATGTCGATCGTATCATTCAACATGTAATGGAAAATCGGCCGCTCATCTTTATCCAGTGCATATCCTTTGAAACGCCCGCCGAGGTTGCGCTCATCCTTCGCCTTGGGGATGGGCCAGGCGTCGGCGGCGGTTGGGAGGATCGCAATCGCGGGGCCGGGCGGGAGATCGATGATGTCATGCCCGAGCGGCAAAAGATGCTGCCCGCCGCGCTGTTCCCAGAACCCCTTGGCGTCAAAGAAGCGGCCCTTCCACGCCTTGGCCAGCCGCACAATGTCGGCATCAAACGCAACGTGAACGCTCTCGGGGTATCCGACCAGCACGCTGCGATTTCCGACGCCTGCCATCATCGTGCGATGAACGATCGGCGTATCGGTAGGAATCAACTCGATCCCCCCGCTCGGCTGTAATCCCGCGGGCAAGGCCATCGCATCGCCCATCGACAGATAGCTCCAGATCGCGTCGATCTGCCCATCCATCGTGCCGTCCGCAAGATTCTTGAATGCCACCTGCCCATCGGCCCAGAACGCCGGCATGCGCGTGCCCGGGTTCACCGCCGGCGGATTCACCATCAATGCATGAAACCATTGCGGCCGCAGACGATCGTGCTCGTAAGTTAATTCCGGCGCGGGCATGCCAAGCGATTTCACGCCGAGCATCCCATGGCAATTCACGCAGCCCATCCCACGCGTGCCGACAAGCTGGCGGCCATCCTTCGATGAATTGTCGGCGATCTTGGGCTTGTAATCGCCGGGTTGGGCATCTGCCTTCGCAACTGCCTCCACGATGCTCCCGGCCTTCTCGCGGCTGAAGGTCGGCATGCGCGTCGCGAGCACCGGGCGGATATGCAGCTTCCCCTCAAAGACGATCTTGTCGATCGCTTCGGGCAGAAGCTTTTGGCCGACGTTCGTGAGCTTGGGCGGAATCCGCCCTTCATCGCCCATGTCAAACTCGGCGGTCATCGTGAAGTAATCGGAGCGATCGGTCGTCGGCCCGCCGACATTATCGCGCATGTGGCAGGCATAGCAGTTGAACGCCGCCATTACGCGGGTGACCTGCGTCTTGGCGTCGAGCGGTTCAGAAAAATGCGATGCACTTTTCACTGCCGCCTTGAGCGCGGCTCGCTGCGCATCGCTGAGATCATAATTGGGAATTCCCTTGGCGATGCTGGTTCCCAGGCAACCTTGCGGCGACTCAACGTCAAGCGCCGCCAGCGCCTTGGCTTGCCGCAACGGCTGGACGCCCTCTATTTGGTGACACGCGGCACATCCCAGCGCCGCGAACATTTTCCCACCCATCGCCGCCTTCTGCGGATCGACGGTGAAGGGCGAATCATCCAGCGGGAGCATCGGCTGACCGCCGGTGACCATCAGCGATGCCGTCGGGATCGGCCCCTGCCGCCCTTGCGGCGGCGTCCACGTCACCCGCAGCGCCACATCCGAGCCGCCCTGAAAATAAGTGACGGCAATCGGGACATCGCCTTCCTTCAATTCAATCATTCCCGCCTTGCGACCGGCGGCATGAACGCCGTCGTTGTTTACCACCAGCTCGCCGTTCACATACAGGCGCGAGCCGTCGTCGGAGTTGGTGGCGAAGGTGTAGCGGCCGGTGCGGGCGACGTGCAGCGTCGCCGTGAATTTCACGGCGAAGTTGTCGCTGCGACGCGACGGAATATCGAGCGTGAAATTCTCCAGCCGCCCTTCGCCCTTGGACTTCATCTTGTCGAAGCTCTCGAGCGGTACGGACTCGACCGACTCTTCGTAATACGCATATTTCACGCCATGCACCATCACCGGCGGCGCGGTCTTGGCGATCGGGTTATCGAGCTGCGCCCGCAATAGATAAACCGAAATCGCCGTCGCATCCTGTTTGGTCAGCCGCAGATTCGGCATGCGGCTTCCCGGCCGCACCTTCAGCGGATCCATCAAAAACGCCGCCAGTTGATCGACCGTCGTCTTCTGCGCCAGATTCGGAAACGGCACCGAAGGGACCTTGGTTTCCTTCCCCTCCGGCGCATGACAGGCGACGCAGCCGATCGAATGGAAAATCTTCCTGCCATGCTCGACGAGCATGGCGTTGCCTTCTTCGGTCGCCGGCGCGATCGGCCCGCCAAGCGACACCAGATAATGCGTCAGATACTCAACGGCTCCATCGCGCGCCTGCGGATCGGAAGCATGAAAAATATCCGGCATCGTCGCCCCCGGCTTGGCCGTGTGCGGCGAGGTGAGATAAGCCTTGATGTATTGAGGCGTAAGCCGCGCGCCCGCGTCGGCGAGATTAGGCGCGCCCTTGCTCAGAACGTGTGAGCTATCGCCGGCCGAGTGACATGCCGTGCAATTGAGCTCTCCCAGCAGCACTTCCCCCAGCGCCGCCGGCGGCGCCTTGCCCTCATCCATGAGCCGATAGTACCCAGGCACAATCGGCGGATGCGCCGCCTCCGCCGCCACGGCGGTTTGCCCAATCGCGATCATCCAAAGCGCCAAGGCCCCCGCCGCCCAGCGCCGAACTCGTTGGCCATCCCGCATGCACATCTCCCGAACCAGTTTGAACACAAAATATTCGCGGCCAAATCACAGCAGAAAATATCCGCCGCATCGAAGC
>DATBDZ010000473.1:0-7376 GCA_036276235.1 Humisphaera sp.
ACGTCTTCACGTCTTCACGTCTTCACGTCTTCACGTTCCGCTCTTGGCTTTCGTTTCTCTTCGCTCGCTTTGCCCCGCGCGCCACGTTATGAATTATCCCGATGTCCCCCGGCCAGATCTTCGGCATCATCGTCGGCGTCGCGTTCCTGATTCTGCTGCTGGCACTCCTGAAGCGCGCCCTCGCCGGCCCGGGCGCGCTGCCGTATTTCTCCCGCGCCCATCTGCTTTCACAGGGGGAATTGGCGTTCTATCACGCGCTTCAGCGCGAGGTGCCGGAGCACGTGATGATTTGCCTGAAGGTGCGGCTGGCCGACGTCATCAACTGTTCCGGCGAAGACTGGAAGCAAGGCTTCGGCGGCCGCATCTCGCAGAAGCACCTGGATTTCGTCATCGCCGATGCCGCGTCCACCGCGATCCTGCTGGCGATCGAGCTGGATGATCAAAGCCACAAGCGCGCCGACCGAGTCGCGCGCGACGATTTCCTCGATCGCGCCATGACCGCGGCCAAAGTCCCGTTGCTGCGAATCGTCGCCGCGCCAACTTACGATGCTCGTGCGCTGGGAACGATCATCACGCGGTCGCTGGATGGCCGGGCATCGTTGCCGGCTAAGTGAGTCTGATGGGCCGTCAGCAAATTAAGCTGCCTGAATTCCTGCTTCATCCAGCCTGCGCGCCAGCTTGATCCGGCGCAGTTCCATCGCCCAGAGGGCGGCAATCGTCAGGATGTCGCAGGCGATGTGAAAATCTCGCACGCCTTCGTATTCGGGTGCGACGAGCGTGGGCTCGAGGATCGTGCGGACCTTGGAATCTTGGAAATCCGTCGAGGTGGTCGGATACTGCGTGACGGCGTGCAGAGCGGCCATGCGCTGCATTGTCAGATCGTGAATCGAGCCGAGATTTTTGTAGGCGAAGGAGCAAAATAGCAGAGTCACCAGAATGCCGGTGACCATGTCCTTCTGCTTGCGCAGCGACGAGAAGGCGAGCAGGCCGCCGATCACGACGACGTACAAGGTCCAGAGCCATTGCAGCGCGTTGGAACGTTCGAAATAAATCTGAACGAGCTCGTTGTAGTGCATGGGGGGCCTCCGCGGGATGGGTTAGAGAGATGCGGCAATTTTCGGTAAGATAGTTGCGACTGACGTAATGCTCAACTATCAACCCACCTCCCGCCGGCCGATCGCGGCGATGTTTCGACGGACGGCCCATCTGGCCGTCCAGCTCTGCGTGAAGTTCGGGATTCATCCGGACGCCGTCTCGTATGCATCGATCGTATACTCCGCAGCGGCCGCGATTTGTTTTTGGCGATCAGCCTCCTGGCACTGGCTGCTGATCATCGGGCCGCTGTTTTGTTATGTGCGCTTGTGGCTCAACATGCTCGATGGGATGGTGGCGTTGGCCGCGCGCAAGGCGAGCCCGCGCGGCGAGATTCTAAATGATCTTCCGGATCGCGTTTCCGATGTGCTGATCTTCGCGGGCGTGGCGCATAGCGGCTTGTGCAATCCGTTCGCCGGCTATTGGGTCGCGATCATGGCGCTGTTTACGGCGTACGTCGGCACGCTCGGGCAGGCGGTCGGCGCGCGGCGAGAATACGGCGGCGTCATGTCAAAGCCGTGGCGGATGGTGGCGCTTCACCTCGGCGCATGGGCGACGTTCGCCAGCCTCCACTTTCGCGGCGAAGTTCGCTGGGGACGTTTGACGATCCTCGATTGGACCTGTCTGATCATCATCGCCGGGTGTGTGCAGACGGTGGCGGTGCGGTTGAGGAGAATTTTTGCGGCGTTGAACGAGAAACGCGGGCGGGAGACTTCAAGTGAGTGAGCGCGATGATGGTTACGAGCGGGCTGAGCGCGCAAAGTAGGATGACGGCGGGATAAATCCCGCCCTACGCCGAGCAGCGCAATGTAGTGCGGGATTTATCCCGCCGATTGCTTTCTGTAGGGTGGGTACTCGCCCACCATCTGCCGCTCATGTTGGGCGCGGACGCACCTGCGAAAACCGGCGGGCAGTGCCCGCCCTACGATTGACTTAATGAGAGTCGCAATTTCGCCGGCTCCCTCTCCCCTGTACTCAGGGGAGAGGGTTGGGGTGAGGGGACGAACGTGTCAACTTGCGAACGGCGCCATATCGCGACACGCCGTCCCCTCACCCTGCCCTCTCCCCTGAGTACAGGGGAGAGGGTTCTGAGCGCGCGATGGCGGAAACTCGCTTATAGCTGAAGATGGCGACGAACTTTATGCCAATGACCGAGCACTCATTTGTCTCCTGGGATAACGCGTCGCTGTGCTATCGTGCGTGGCTTCCGCAAACGCCGACGACTCGCGCGCTGCTGTTGTTCCATCGCGGGCACGAGCATTCGGGGCGATGGAATGAAACTGTCGAAGCGCTGGCGATGGGCGATGTTGCGATCTTCGCCTGGGATCAGCGCGGGCATGGCAAAGCGCCGGGCGAGCGCGGACATGCGCCCAGTCTTGCCGCGGTCATCAAGGATGCCGACTGCTTTGCGCGGCATCTGGTCGCGGCTCATGGAATTTCGCTCCAGCAGACGGCCGTGCTGGCTTCGAGCGTCGGGGCTGTGATCGCTGCCGCTTGGGTGCATGATTTTGCGCCGCCGGTGTGCGGAATGGTTTTGGCCGCGCCGGCGTTTCGCGTGAGGCTTTATGTCCCGTTCGCAATCCCGTTTTTGCGGCTCAAGCAAAAGCTCATGGGACCCGGGATCGTCAAGAGCTACGTGAAGTCTCGCATGCTGACGCATGATGCCGCACAGGCCGCCGCGTACGATGCCGACCCGCTGATCTTCAGGCAGATCGCCGTCAATCTGCTGCTGGACCTTCACGATACCGGCACGCGGCTGGTTGCGGATGCCGGCGCGATTCGCACGCCGACTCTCGTGCTGGGGGCGGGAACTGATTGGGTCGTCAAGCTTTCCACGCCGCGAGAATTCTTCGAGAGGCTCGGCGCGCCGATCAAGCAATTCGAGGTGTTCGGCGGCTTCTTTCACTCGCTCTTTGCCGAGAAGGATCGGGCGCGGGTGATCGCTCGAAGCCGCGCTTTTTTGCAGGAATGTTTCAGGCGGCCGTCGTGCGATAAGGAACTACTGCACGCCGACAAGGGTTCCTACACGCGCACGGAATTCGATCTGCTGCGCGCCCCTGGATCGCCGCGCTGGGCAGCGGGTCGATTATTTCTCAAGACGTTCGGCCGTTTGGCCGGCGGCGTTCAGCTTGGCTGGCGGGCGGGTTTCGATTCGGGCGTTATGCTCGACTACATCTACGAGAACAAGCCGCGCGGCTTCACGCCGCTCGGGAAGCTCATCGATTATTTCTATCTGAACGCGATCGGCTGGCGCGGCATCCGAGTCCGCAGACAAAATCTGCAGCGCATGCTGCGCTCGACGATGCAGGCAGTTCATCGCGAGGGCCGACCGGTGCGCATCCTCGACATCGCCTCGGGCCCCGGCCGCTATGTCTTGGAAGCGCTTCGCGAATCGGCGGACATTCCCGCGTCGGCGATGCTTCGCGATTATCAGCAGGCAAATCTCGATGCCGCGCGCAAGCTGGCGGACCAACTCCAGCTTCGCGATGTGACGACTGCGCTGGGCGATGCGTTCGACCGCGCTTCGCTGGCGGCGATCAATCCGCGGCCGACCATCGCGATCGCATCAGGTCTTTTCGAGCTGTTTCCCGACAATGAGCCGGTGCTGCGGTCGCTATGCGGCATCGCCGACGCGATTGAGCCAGGCGGATATCTGCTGTACACCTGTCAGCCGTGGCATCCGCAGGTGGAGTTCATCGCGCGGACGCTGACCAACCGCGAGGGCAAACCCTGGATCATGCGCCGCCGCACGCAGGCGGAGATGGATGCGCTGGTGCGCGCGGCGGGATTCGAGAAGATCGAGCAGGAAATCGATCAGTGGGGAATCTTCACCGTCTCACTGGCGCGGCGGGTGCCGGCATGAGTAACCTCGGCGAGCCATTCACGCCCAACCCGCGCATCGGCGGCTACTACGCCGCCGGCGCGCTGCTGCTGATCGGCTTGAGCTTTGCGCGTGTGCCGATGACGCTTCCGCTCTTGTGGCCCGCGGGTTCCTTGACAATCGTCGTCGCCGGCTATCTGTTTTTGGGTCCAAGGGTTTATCGCAAAAGGAACGGCAAGCTGCCATGGACGACTTGGCTATTGCTCTGGCCTGTGCTATTCGGCCAGCGTCTTTCGTTGATTCATTACGCGCGCCGATGTAACCCATACGATCGGCTCACGGATCATCTCTGGATCGGCCGGCATCTCACGGAGCGCGAGGCACAACAGGCGCGCGACGCGGGAATCACCGCTGTTCTCGATCTGGCGTCGGAGTTCTCCGAGCCGCCCGCGATGCGACGCCTTGCGTATCTTCAGCTCAATATCCTGGATTTGACGTCGCCCACGCCCGCGCAAATCGAGCAGGCAATCACCTTCATCCAAAGCCACTCCGCCAACGGCATCGTGTACATCCACTGCAAGATCGGCTACTCCCGCACGGCGGCGATCGCCGGCGCGTATCTGATGGCGTGTGGTCTAGCCGAAAACCCCGAGCAAGCTATCGCAATGCTCGGCCGCGCGCGACATGGCATCATCATCCGCCGCGAAGCCGTGGCAGCAATCCACGATTACCAGGCGCGCCTTTGAACGTGGGCGATCATTCATTTTTGCTTGATTTCGTCCGTGGCCCGCGCTATAACCGCAGCGCGAATATTTTGTCAAATTCCCGCTCCGGTAGACGTGGCCGCGAACCGCTTTTTACAGCGAATCATCGCACTGGGAGGTTCGGATGTCGCTGGCAAGGGACCGATTCTCGCGGTTTAACCGCCTGCTGCTGACCATGATGTTGATGCTCGGCTGGTCGGGAACGGGCAGGCCGCTCAGAGCAGATGCGCCGCCAGTACCGCACTCCGCTTCCCATTCCCAGGCCGCCGACCCCACGCCCGAAGCATTGAAATCGTTTGCCGACCAACTGGATCTGATGTTCCCCCTCCTCCAGGAAGCCCACCGGCAGATCCCGCACGACCGGTTTGACCCTGCTGCCGTCATTGAGCAGGTCGGCCGCGATCCTTTGAAGCTTTTTGAATGGGTGCGCGATCAGACCACATGGATCGGCTATCAGGGATCACTGCGCGGCGCAGCCGGTGTTCTTCAGGATCGGCTGGGCAACAGTTTGGACCGATCTGTTCTTCTGGCGGAACTGCTGCACGGTACCGGCCAAAGGGTTCGACTGGCCCGCGCCACGTTATCCGAAGAGCAGGCGAAAAGTCTTCTTGAGAAGGTGCGTCCGTTACCCAGGTCGGCATCGAGCGATGCGGATGCTTTTGACCAAAATGTCGCCAGTACTGTGGAAACACTGGCTGCGAGCCACCATTTGGACGCCGCCGCCTTGAAAAAGGCGGTGGATCAGGCGTCCCTGGTAGCATCGCGGCAGGTGGAGGAAACGGCCCAGAATTCGGCGGAGCAAACGAGCAGCATCATGGGCCTGCTCGGGCATTCTTCCGGCCAAACCGCCGAAGCCGGGCAGGCGCGCCTGGTGAGCGCAATGCGCGATCATTTCTGGATCCAGCAATTTGAGGCCGGCCGATGGGTGGACATGGACCTGCTGCTGCCTGATGCCGCCAGGGGAAAGTCCCTTGCGCCACCGGCATCTACCATCGAGTGGACACAGCGCGATCGCGTCATTCCCCTGGATCCCAAGCTCTATCATGAAGTCGAGCTTCATGTCGTCGCCGAACAGTGGAAAGAGGGAAAGCTCGCCGAGCATCCAGTCCTGACCTACGTGCTGCGTCCGGCGCAGATGAATGGCGCTGCGGTCCAGTTCCACCAACTCGCGCTGCACTCGCCGAAGATTTTCCAGGCCGGCTCGATCGAAGAATTTCGAGCCAATGTCAACAAGGAAACCGAGTGGCTTCCGACGCTGGAAATCGGCGAGACGGTGGTCGCGCAAAGCAGCATCGACGTTTATGGAAACGTCAATAAAAGTCCTTCGGTCGATCCGACTGGAGGTTTGGCCTCCAAGGGAGTGGCCCGAGGGTTCGGCGGGTTTGGCGGCGCGCTGGGCGGCGCTGCACCAGCAGCGCCGACGGGAGTGCTGACCGCCGAATGGATCGAATATGTCGTTCGAGCACCCAATGAGCCGCCGCAGACAATTCGCAGGGAGCTTTTTGACCTGATCGGCCCCGCAGCGCGCATCGCATCGAGCAAGACGCGTACTCTGGCCGAACCGAAGCTCGATGACGCGGCGGTTTTCAATCGTGGGCTGGCGCTGCTTGGAGAAACGCAAATACTCATTGCTGGATTCACGCCGGCGCCGGAGTATGTGCAATATCTGTATGGCAAGGCATTGCTCGCCAATATCAAGCCCTACTCTGCCATCCTTCGCCGGGCGGCCGATCCCTCACAAAAGGTGATGGATGAAAAACTGATGCAGCAGTTGACGGCGTTTCCCGCGGAACTGTACGCCTTTGCCCTGGCCCGCATGGGATGGAGCAGCCAGCATGACGATGTTTATCTGGATTGTCCGAACATCGTTTCCCATCACGCCGGGCTTCGACAAAACGCGCAAGGCGAACTGTTGAACTGCAGCGCGATGGACATCGTCGCCAATCGTGTCGCCACGCGACCGGGCCTGGGCGAAAAAGCATTCGGCGTTCGCGTGACGCAAGGCATTGTCGATACCAACGTGGAGCTTGCCATGGTGGCCGGTTGCGGCCAGATGTTGAATGCCGCCGATGTTTTCGCCCGCAGCGCACCTGAGCAATGGCTTGTCGTGCGGGCCGACAACGACGCCGCATGGGCAGGATTGAAGGTCTCCGACGACGTTCGCGCAAGGGTCAATGCGGAATTGGCAGCCGCACAGGTCGTAATCATCCCAACTCAACCGCCCATCATCGACGGAACCCCGAGGATGTCCTATTGGCGGATTGACCCAGCCACCGGCCAGTGCCTGGGAGTCGGGGAAAACGGCTGGGGACAGGCGATGAGTGAACAGACTTCACTCCAAATCAAAGTTTTTATGCGGACCATCCAGACCGGCGCATGCGTGGCCTTCTCCGTGTCCAAGGGTAGCGTGGCGGGAGGCGCGATATGCGTGCTGGGCGGAGGTTTTGGTCTGGGCGGTGACCTGGCCACAACCATCGGCTGGACCAAAATGACCGGCAATCTGCTCTCAAGCTTCGGCATCCTGGCCAGTACCGTGGGTATGTTTCGTTCCAATGTGCAGCATTCACATGGCGGCTAACAGACAGCAAGCATGACGAGGCCGGCATTTACAATTGCAAGAACCGTACACGCGCGGCTCGCCGCCCTCTTGTGCGCCGCCGTTATGACTGCGGCACTTTCATATCAAGCCGCAGCTCAGG
>DATBDZ010000474.1:0-13170 GCA_036276235.1 Humisphaera sp.
AGGCCGGCGTCGATGTCCTGCTACAAAAATTCCCCGAAGCCGACCACGGCGGGCCAGTATTCAGTTCACCGGCCGCGCTGGGACTGATCATGAATTTTTTTGACAAGCATCTGAAGGGGATGGATGTGAAGGTAGAGCCAATCCCCGAGGCGGCGGCGAAATAGCTTGGTATAATCGCGACATCGATACAAAGCACACATCTGCTGCGGTCGACTATGCGCCGCCACCGCGAAAGTGGCGACATCGCCGATTGGTTCGGCGGCTGGTCATCGTGTCCGCACTGCTCGTTGCGGGCATCGTCCTCCTCAAGAATGCTCCCGAGATCGTGGCGCGAACTCAGCGCCTCTATTGGGCGCGGCGATGTGCCGCGCATATCACGCCGCCGGGTACGGTGTTGATTGAGACTGATCCGGCGAAAGCCGCGCAATTGATCGCGAACAATCGTGATTACGTCGCCGATGGAACGCAGATGAGCAGTTTCCGTGGAATGGGACCGCCGACGACCGCCGTCGCAGGGAGCGTCGCGGTGTATTGGCCAAGGGAGTTTCGGCAGTTCGCGCGCGCAATGCCGCCGCCCCCATTCGTGTTTCTACCAACAAAAGCGGTCGCATTTATGGGGGAACGCATCAGTCCATCCGGGCATCGAAGGCTCGTCGTGATTCCGGTGGCAGCTATCTATTCGGACGAACTGGAATTCGACGCCGACATTGAGCGATTGTGCATTGTCGCGAATGCAGATTTGTCGAACGCGGGGACGGCCGTCTGGAGCAAAGAGCAGAACCTGATGCGCATGGGCTTCGTGCATCCAATGAACCTGCTGCTAAAACCCGGCGTTGCCGACCCCGCGGATGCATCGCACATCACGATCGATTTCGATGGGAGCGTTGATTGGTCGCCAATAAAGGGAACACTCGATGTGTACCTCCGCGACGACGATTCGATCGATGTCCAATGGCGACGGCCTTAAATAGCCGAATCGGCGGTGCGAAACGGAAACGGATCCTGTGGGACGCGGAATGTTTCCCGCGCGAGTCCGGCTCCGCGTGCGCTAAAGCGCACCCTATGAAAACAACGACTCCAATAATGGAAGCAAGAAACCGTCATGCTGAGGTACTCCGAAGCATCTGGCTGGATCCTGCGAATGGGCCAGATGCTTCGGGATACCTCAGCATGACACGGATCGAGATTCGCGAACTACTGCTTACGCGTGCCAGGCGAACAAATCTCGCATACACTCTCTTCACGCTTTGGGGAGCATAGCTCAGCGGTTAGAGCAGGGGTCTCATAAACCCTTGGTCCTGGGTTCGAATCCCAGTGCTCCCATTCGACTCGCTGCGCTCGCTCATGGCAGGTCTTCGCCTCGATGCTCGTTCCGGGCAGGCCTGGGCTTAAACAACCCCACAACAAAAGATTTTTCCCAAATCTATTGAGCCGCAGAATAGAACCGCCGCATCCGCGTATTGAAGATGACCCGGGTCGGAATGGAAGCCTTGGCGGCGGAGCGCTGCCCGTCTTTTTTGGCGTTGCGCAAAAACTCCGTAAGTGCTTCCACCATCTGGTTTAGTACGCAAAACATTTCTCATTTTTGTTCTCAACATCCACCACATTTACCGCTATCAATTTCCAGAACTGAGCCGCATTTCGGTATTTGTCGATCAAGGGATTTCTCACGAGGTGCAATGATGAAGGAGAATCGCGTGGAAGACTGCTCCTGGTGTGGCAGTCGGCAGCATGTTCGGCCCGGAGCCTCTCGGCGTGAGTTCATGTACGTCGGGCTCATCGGCGGACTGGGCCTGACGCTCGGCAACTACTTCCAGCAAAAGGCTCTTGGCGACATCATCGCCGAGCCGGGCGCGATGCCCGCCACCGAGGGCGTCGCCAAGTCGGTCATTCATATCTTCATGCCCGGCGGCATGGCCAGCCACGAATCCTTCGATCCCAAGCCCGAAGCGCCGGCGGAATATCGCGGGCCGTTTGGCACCGTCAAGACAAAAGACGGCGAAGTCTTTGCAGAGCTGCTGCGCGAGACTGCGGGCATTGCCGACAAGATCACCGTCGTCCGCTCGATGACCCATGGAGAGGCTGCTCACGAGCGCGGCACCCACAACATGTTCACCGGCTATCGCCCCAGCCCGGCGATTCAGTTCCCCAGCTTCGGGAGCATCGTCAGCGAGGAATTCGGGCCGCGCAATAACATGCCGCCTTATGTCTGCATTCCCTCTGAGCCTAATCCGTATGCCGGTCCGGGATATCTCAGCTCGGCCTACGGACCCTTCAGCCTCGGCGCCGATCCCGCGAATGGCAACTTCAAGGTGCGCGATCTAAGCCTCCCCGGCGGCGTCGATGAAAATCGCTTCAGCCGCCGCCAGAGCATGCTTGCAACGGTCGATGATCATTTCCGCTCATTGGAAAAATCCGATTCGCTGCACGCGATGGATACGTTCTATCAGCGCGCGTACAGCATGATCAGCTCGAAGCAGGCGCGCGAGGCGTTTGATCTGGCCTCCGAACCCGAAGCGATCAAAAACCAGTACGGCAAAAACCAGGCGGGAATGCGAATGCTCATGGCGCGGCGACTCGTCGAAGGCGGCGTGCGATTCGTCTCCATGACCTACGGCGGATGGGATCATCACACGCAAATCACCCAGGGCTTCCGCCGGCAGATGCCGCCGTTTGATCAGGCGTTTGCCGCCCTGATTCGCGATCTGGAGCATCGCAAGCTACTGGATTCCACGATCGTGATGGTTTCCAGCGAATTTGGCCGCACGCCGAAGATCAATAACACCGAAGGCCGCGACCACTGGCCAAAATGCTTCAGCATCGTGCTGGCCGGCGGCGGGTTCAAGAAGGGATACATACACGGCGCCTCCGACTCGACCGGCGCCGAACCCGATCACGATCCGCTGGTCGTCGAAGACATGGCCGCCACGCTGTATCACCAGCTAGGCATCAACCCCGACAAGCGGCTGATGTCACCCGGCAACCGCCCAATCGACATCGTGCGCGGCGGGAAAGTGATGACGGAGTTGCTGGCGTGAGGACCTGTGTGCTGACCAAATTCCGAATTCCGAATCCCCGAATCAAATCCGAATGACCAAATGCCGAATTCCGAACAGATGTCACGCGAAGCGACGAAGAAACGAAGGAACGCCGACAGTTTCTTCGCACCTTCGCTTCTTCGCGTGACATCCTATTTCGTCATTCGGATTTCGGATTTAGACAACGGATTTATGCGATCGCTATTTTCATACATCATGCTGTTGAGCGCGCTCACCGGTCTTGCCCGCGCCGCCACGCCGGATTTGCAGATGATCGTTCCGCAAGGCGTGCAGCGCGGGGCGGAGGCGGATATTGAGCTGCGCGGGAATCGACTCGCCGATGCGCGCGAGATTCTCTTTTTCTCGCCCGGCATCACCGTCACCTCGATGAAAGTCGTCGGGCCGCAACAGGTGACGGCTCACGTGAAGGTCGATGCCAATGCCCCGATCGGCGAAAACTGCGTCCGCCTCCGCGCCAACAGCGGCATCTCCGAAATCCGCACGATTTATGTTGGCCCGTTTCCGATCGTCAAATCAGATCAGAAAATCAATATCGATTTCGAGCACGCGCAGGCGGTGCCGCTCAATTCAAGCGTCTGGGGGATCATCCAGCAGGAGCAGTCGCAATTCTTTTCCGTCGAAGCCAGGAAGGATCAGCGGCTGACGATCGAAGTGCACGGCATGCGCCTCGGCCACATGTTCGATCCGTATGTGGCGATTCTCGACGAAAACAAGAAGGAGCTCGCCGCCTCCGATGACACGGCGCTGGCGATGCAGGATTCAATCGTCTCGCTGCTCGCGCCAAAGGACGGCAAGTATACGATCCTGCTCCGCGACAGTGCCTACGGCGGCGGGCCGCAGGCGCAGTTTCTCCTGCACGTCGGCTCATTCATCCGGCCGACCATTCTCTATCCGCTCGGTGGCCAGGCGGGAACCGATGTCAGCGTCCGCTTCATCGGAGACCTCGGCGGCACCTTCGAGCAAACGCTGAAGCCGTCGCTTTCAACCTCGCCCAAGCCCTATACGGAAGTATTTATCGAACGCGATGGGCTGACGACTCCTTCCCCGAATTTTTTCCGCGTCTGTGAATTTCCGAATGTGCTGGAGCAGGAGCCGAACGACGATCTGGCTCATGCGACCGTCGCGCCGATGGAGGTGCCGCTGGCGCTGAATGGCATTATTTCCAAGCCGGCCGAGACTGATTTCTTCCGGTTCAAGGCAAAAAAGGGCCAGCCGCTGGATGTGCGGGTGTATGCGCGATCGCTTCGCTCGCCGCTCGATTCGGTGATCGTGCTCTTCAATTCGCAGGGCCGGCAGATCGCCAGCAACGATGACTCGGGACAGCCCGACAGCTACATCCGCTTCGACCCCCCCGCCGACGGCGAGTATTCAATATCCATCACCGATCAACTGCATCAAGGCGGGCCGGAGTTCGCCTACCGCATCGAGCTGACGCCGACGCATCCTGCGATCGCGCTCTCCATTCCGCAGTACAACATCTTCTCACAGGAGCGCTGGACGGTGCCGGTGCCGCGCGGGAATCGCTATGCCACGCTGATGCGCGTGACGCGCAGCGAGTTTGGCGGCGAAGTCTCGATCGCGGCCCCCAATCTCCCCGACGGCATCAAGATGACCGCGCCGGACATCGCCAACTTCACCGATGTCACGCCCGTCCTCTTCGAGGCGGCGGACGATGCGCCGATCGCCGGCGGACTCTTTCCGTTTGATGTTCGCGCTGTCGATCCGAAGCAAAATGTGAGCGGCCATTATCTGCAGACGATCGAGCTGGTCTACGGGCAGAACAACTCGATGCTCTACAAGACGGCTGTCGATCGCCTGTCGGTTTCCGCTACGCAGGAAGCGCCGTTCAAGCTGCACGTCGAGCAACCCAAGGCGCCGATGGTGCAGAATGGCTCGCTCGATCTGAAAGTACACATCGAACGGCAGGCGGATTTCAAAGGACCGGTGTCGCTGCGATTTCTCTTCTCCCCGCCGGGCATCGGCGCGGTGGCGGGAGTGGATGTGCCGGCCGATAAAGCCGACGCGGTCTATCCACTCAACACGACCGGCAACGCGCCGCTTCGCAAATGGAAAGTCTGCGTCGTCGGCAGCGCCGAAGTAAATGGGCCGCTGTGGGTTTCGTCAGAACTGATCGATGTCGAAGTGGCCGCTCCGTACATCGCCGGCCGCATCCAGTTGTCGGCGGTGGAGCAGGGAAAACCCGCGCAGGTTCTTTGCAAGCTCGAGCAGCGCGCCCCATTTGAAGGCAAGGCAAAGATCGAGCTGGCCGGCCTGCCCAGCGGCGTCACCGCGCAGCCGGTCGAGATTACTTCCGCCGACACGCAGGTCATCATCCCCATCGCGCTCGAACCCAAAAGCCCCGTCGGAAATCACAACTCGCTCTATTGCAAAGTAATGGTGCTAAAGGACGGCCAGGAAATCATTCACAATATAGCCCGAGGCGGCGTGCTCCGCATCGACCCGGCGTCCAAAGCGTCGCCGCAAGTGGCGCAAAAGAAACCGGCCGACCCGAGCAAACCCTTGTCTCGCCTGGAAAAACTCAGGCAGGATCAGGGCGGACAGTAAGTGACACCATTGTGGCACGGCTTTTTAAGCCGTGCGAGCGATGTGGAATGACGAGAATATGTCATCGCAGATTTTTTCGATGCGTTGCGTCGCCAGCATGGGTTAAAAACCCATGCCACATTTGATCGGTCGCAAGACGCGAGAATTTAGACCGCGGGTGCGTGCATGAAACGACTGTCCAGAATTTCGACATACCTTCTGAGCGGCCTTGTTGGATGCGTTGCGTTGACTGCCAACGCGCGAGCCGAATCACCCGCGCCTAAATTCGACGTCTTTCCGCCGGAGATTAATCTAGACACCGCCGCCGATGTGCAATCGATCGTCGCGCGCATCACACAGCCGGATGGCGTCACGCGCGATGTTACCGCTGATTTGAAATTTGAAATCTCAGATTCGAAGCTCGCGAAAATCGATGGCCACAATCTCTTTCCGCTTTCTGACGGATCAGGCACGCTGAAGGTCAGCTACAAAGATCAATCCGTCACGCTTCCGCTCAAGGTTACAGAAGCACAAACAGACCGCCCGATCAGCTTCCGCCTGGATGTTGAGCCGGTCTTCATGAAAGCCGGCTGCAACGTCGGCGGCTGCCACGGCGCGGCACGCGGCAAGGACGGCTTTCATCTCTCCCTCTTCGGCTACGACCCGGCAGCAGACTACATGAGCCTCACGCGCCAGCTCACGACGCGCCGCATCAATCTGGCGATCCCCGAGGAAAGCCTGCTGCTGCAAAAGAGCCTGGGCAAGGTCCCGCACACCGGCGGCAAGCGCTTCGAGGAATCCAGCCCGCTCTACGCTACGCTCCTGCGATGGCTCAAGGCGGGCGCGGTCGATGATGCGCAGACCGTGGCGCAGGCGACATCGCTCGAAATTCTGCCGAAGAATGCCGTGCTGGAAGAGGGAACGAGCCAGCAGATGACGATCCGTGCCCATTATTCGGATGGCACCGATCGCGATGTCACGTCGCTGGCACTCTACATGAGCAACAACGACAACTCGGCGAAGATCGCCGAGGACGGCAAGGTCAGCGCTGCCAGCCGCGGCGAGGCGTTTGTCATGGCCCGCTTCGCGACGTTCACCGTCGGCTCGCAGGTGATCGTCGTTCCCAAAAATCTCCGGTACGAGTTCCCCTCCCTCAAGGAAAATAATTACATCGACGGGCTGGTGGATGCGAAGCTGCAGAAGCTGCGAATCCTCCCTTCGGAATTGTGCACCGATGAAGTCTTCCTTCGCCGCGCCAAGCTCGATATCACCGGCACATTGCCGACGGCGGAAGAGCATGACAAGTTTCTGGCGGATACTGATCCCAGCAAGCGCGAAAAGCTCGTGGACGAATTGCTGCAAAGCAAGGAATTCGTCGCGATGTGGGTGATGAAGTGGGCGGAGCTTTTGCAGATCCATTCCAGCAACGATGTGAGCTACAAAGCCGCGCTGCTTTATTATAACTGGCTGGAAGATCAGATTGCCCGCAACGTGCCGTTCGATCAGATTGTTCAGGAATTGCTCGGCGCCAACGGCGGCACCTTCAAGACGCCGGAAACCAACTACTACCAGATCACCCGCGACACGCAGAAGCTGGCCGAGAACACGGCTCAGATTTTCATGGGCATGCGCATTCAATGCGCCCAATGCCACAATCATCCGTTCGATCGCTGGACGATGGACGATTATTACAGCTTCGCCGCGTTCTTCTCGCAGGTGGGCCGCAAGCAGGCGGAAGACCCGCGCGAGCAAATCGTCTACAACAGCGGCGGCGGCGATGTGCGCCATCCGGTCGGCGGCCGCGTCATGGCGCCTAAATTCCTGGGCGGAAGCGTGGCCGATGTGAAAGGACAGGACCGCCGCATCGTTTTGGCCAAATGGCTGGCATCGCCGGAGAATCCGTACTTCGCCAAGAATCTTTCCAACATCATCTGGGACCATTTCTTCGGCAAGGGAATCATCGATCCGGTGGATGATGTGCGTGTCAGCAACCCGCCGGTGAACCCGGAACTTCTCGATGCCCTGGGCCAGAAGTTCCAGGAATACCACTACGATTTTCGGCGGCTGGTTCATGACATCTGCACCTCCCGCACCTATCAGCTCGCCAGCGAAACCAACGCCAGCAATGCAGGGGATGATCGCAACTTTTCGCATAGCCTGATCCGCAGGATGCGCGCCGAAGTCTTGCGCGATTGCCTGTCGCAGGTGACCGAGACAAAGGACAAATTCCGCGGCCTGCCGCTTGGCGCGCGGGCGGTGGAGATCGCCGATGGAAACACCTCCGATTACTTCCTGACAACCTTCGGCCGCGCCACGCGCGAGACGGTTTGCTCCTGCGAAGTGAAAATGGAGCCGAATCTTTCGCAGGCGCTCGCATTGATCAACGGCAACACTGTTCAGCAAAAACTGCAAACCAGCACGGTGATTGCTGAGCTGATGAAATCGAATAAATCGCCGCTGGAAGTGGTCGATGCGCTCTACTTGCGAACCCTCAGCCGTCGCCCGACAGACGCCGAGCGAGAAAAGCTCAAGACCGTTCTCGATCAAGTCGGCAACGACCCGCGCCCGGTATTGAGCGACATTTTCTGGGCGCTGCTGAACAGCCAGGAGTTCATGTTTAATCATTGATTGCCGCGGATGCACTAGGGAGGCCGAGAACCTCCCCCGTGGCACGGGTTTTCAACCCGTGCGAGCGACGCAATGCTAAAGAAAATCGTTGTTTTCGAAGCGATTGTTAATTGGGATATCGCCAACACGGGTTACAAACCCGTGCCACGAAAAAGGTTTTCAGTCCTAGCAAATTCCTTCATCCATGAGCCTTTCACGATCAATTCAACTTATCGCGGTCCTCGTCGGCCTTGGCATTGCTCCCGCTTTTGCCGCCGATCCGGTGAATTATCAGGACAACATCCTGCCGATCTTCCGCGACATCTGCCTCAATTGTCACAACCCCGACAAGAAGAAGGCGGGCCTGGATCTGAGCAACTATCAGTCGGCACTGGCCGGCAGCAACAACGGCCCGGTGATCAGCGCCGGCGACGCGGATGCAAGCCTGCTCTCTAAGGTGCTCGATCATTCCGTAGAGCCCAACATGCCCCCCAAGGGCGATAAGCTCCCGCAGAAGCAGCTCGATCTGATCCGCGCGTGGATCGCCACCGGCGCGCTGGAAACAAAGACCGGCAAGCCGATCATCGTCGCCAAGGCGAAGGTGGACATGGGCGTGACGAGCCTGACGCTCAAGAAGCCGGATGGCCCCCCGCCGATGCCGCGCGATCTTTCGCTGGAACCGACGGCGCGATCTTCGCGCTCCTGGGCGGTCAACTGCATGGCGGCCAGCCCGTGGGCGCCGGTCGTCGCGGTCGGCGGACAGCATCAAATCCTGCTCTACGATCCGGAAAATCTCGCGCTGCTGGGCATCGTCCCCTGGACCGACGGCGAGCCCTGCGTGGCCAAGTTCAGCCGCAATGGCAAAATGCTGCTCATCGGGGGAGGCGTCGCCGCCAAGAGCGGAAAGGTTTCACTCTGGGACATCACCAGCGGCAAGCATGTCACCGACGTCGGCGATGAGTTTGACGCGGTTCTAGCCGCCGACATTAGCGCCGATCAGGCGTCTGTTGCCCTGGGCGGCCCGAATAAGACGCTCAAGCTCTATTCGACGCAGGATGGGTCGGCGATCGCCGCCGTCAAGAAACACACCGATTGGATCACCGCCATCGCGTTCAGCCCGGACGGCGTTCTGCTGGCCAGTGCCGACCGGGCCGGCGGCATGTGGGTCTGGGAATCAAAGACCGCCCGCGAATTCTACAATCTCGCCGGCCACAAGGCGGGCATCACCGCCGTCGCGTTTCGAGACGATTCCAACGTCCTGGCCAGCGCCAGCGAAGACGGCACCATCAAGCTCTGGGACATGCAGGAAGGGAAAAACATCAAGAGCTGGAACGCCCACGGCGGCGGCGTGCTGTCGCTGGCTTTCACCCACGACGGCCGCCTGGTCTCCGCCGGCCGCGATCGCGTCGTAAAAATATGGAAACCCGACGGAACGCTCGCGAAGCAATTGGATGCGTTTAATGACATCGCATTGCAAGCAACGTTCGACCACGACGGCGCCCGCGTCATCGGCGCCGACTGGACCGGCGAGATCCGCGTTTGGGATTCAGTCACCGGCAAACTCGCCGGCAAGCTTGACCCGAATCCGCCGACGATCCAGGAGCGCATCGCCGCCGTGCAAAAGCGATTGGACGACGCCAAGCCGCTGCGCGAAAAGGCGGCGGCGGAGTTCGATCGCGCCACCCGGGAGCTGCAAGCCGCCCAGGCGAATTTTGCGAAGATTAGGACCGACACGGATGCCGTGCTCGCCCAATCGCAGACCGACGAGCAGGAGTTGGCAAAGCTCAAGGCCGGGATGCTGTTTGAGAACCTCCTCGCCGCCCGCAAAGAGCTCGCTTCGCGCCAAATCGAACAGGATCAGCTCGCGGCACAGCTAGCCGCCGCCAAGGCGGATGCCGATAAAGCCGCCGCGGCTGTCGCTGTAGCGCAGAAGCAGGTGGACGAAGCGCCCGCGCTGATGCGGACATCCCAGGCAGCGGTGGACAAAGCGAATGAAGCCGTTGCAACGGCCGATGCCGCCGCCGACACTGCCAATGCGAGCGTCGGCCAAAAGCAACTGGTAGTGAAACAGGCGAGCGAGTTGCTCGAACATCTGTCGGCTGAATCCGCAAAATCTCCCGACAATAAAGCCCTCGCCGACGCTGCCGCGAAAGCAAAAACCGTCGTTGAATCCCTCGAATCCGACCTCGCCACCGCTCGCAAACTCGCCGAGCAACGCTCCGGCGAGGCGGATGCCGCGCGAACGGCGCTAACGACCGCAAAGGCCGCGATGGACAAACAGAAGCAGGAGTTCGATCGCGCGCCGACAGCACTGGCGCAGCTCCGAGCAACTGCGACAACAGCATCCAGCGCCGCCGCTGAACTGAAATCGCAGCTCGACAAGGCAACCCAAGCCACGAGCGCCGCGAAGGGCAAGCTGGATCAAATCACCTCCGAGTACGAACGCATCGCGCCAAAGCCCGCAGCGCCTCCAACCACGCAAAAGTCCAACGCGTAAGCGAAATCCGTTCGATCGCACCACTCGCAGAGAGGATAATCATGCGAATACTCGGTGGAATAGCATTTTTCTCATTACTGTTTACCGGCGTACCCGTGGCGCGAGGGGATTTGCACGATTACGACCGGCCAGATTGGGGAAATCTCCAAAAGTCGGCGCCGGTGGTTGTCGTAGCGCATTTGATCGAATCCAAGGCGTCAGCCGACAAGGCAGAGGACATGTGGCGCGACTATAACCCGGTGAACAGCACATTCGCGATCGAACTGGTGCTAAAGGGAGACGTGAAGTCAAAGACATTGACGTTGTTTCATTATCAAGATCCCCTGTACGGCAAGATCCTCCAGCCGGCCGGCGTGCGGCTTGCATACTTTGCGCGCACGACCAATGGAGGAATGTACGTTCACTACTTGCTGTTTCTTGCCCCCCGTGCGGACGGTCGATTCATGCCGGCTGAGGGACAGGCATGGGCTGGTTACTCGGTGTTCCTGCTGAGCGACTTGGTGACTGGAGTAAGCCCACAAGAGCTAACGATTCAGCCAGCGACGCAACCTGCGCCTAAGTGACAAATGTAAAGCTTATCAAGCCACGGAAGGGGGTCGGCCACGGAAGGGGGTCGGGAGTACTTCCGAAATGCGAGTCGCGTCGGCGATGGAAGGGGGTCGGGAGTACTTCCGGTGATCGGAGTCGCTAATGACTGTTAGTGTTAGTAACCGTTCACCGTGCCGCGCCGTTATGGCACCGCCGCGCTGCGGAAGGACTCCCGACCCCCTTCTGTCTCCTCCGTAGCCAAGGTGGTTCGGCACTACGGAAGTACTCCCGACCCCCTTCCGTATGGCTGGTCGGATGGTCAGCCGGCGCGTTTGCCGGGATGTGGAAGAGCGCCAACTGAAGCAGCGGGTGTAACTTTTATTGGGCGACGTTCGTCGGGAAGGCATTCAGAGCAGAACAGCCGTCATGCTGAGGTACTCCGAAGCATCTGGCTGACTTGCGTGAATGGGCCAGATGCTTCGGAGTACCTGAGCATGACCGGGTGCGCTTGGGGCGAAAAACTCAGATTTGACTGACGCCCCCATCAATGCGGTTTGACAATAATCGAGCGCGACACCCGAAGCAGCCCCAAGCTCGGGGGATGAGACAACGAGCGAGACAGGCCGCTAAAAATAGGGAAGTGTCGCACAATCGGACCCGATTCTTATTTCTGTAAGATACGGAACATCAGTAGGTTACACTTTTCAATTCGAAGAGCGAACGCGACAAATGCGACACTTTCGCATTTTCGCCCGAGGGAGCGAAAGTCGCCGCATACCTGTGAATGCGCAAAACCGCATTTCCGAATCGCCGTCCAAACTATCCGATGATCGGTTTCGCATTCGAACTGTTCGGTCTCTGGCGATGTCCGTTACCTCGCGCCTGTTCCTCCCGCGCCGGCAATCCCCGCCGAAACGCGCCCAGCGCAATGCCTGTTGCTCGCTTGAACAGGACGCTGAGATATTCACCGTGGCGCAGGCCGATGCGCTCGGCGATCGTCTTGAGCGGCAGGTCGGTGCCGCGCAGCATTTGGCTTGCTCGCTCTACCTGGACGCGGACGATCTCCTCGTGCGGCGTGCGGCCGACGATTCGGCGGAAGCGGCGTTCCAGCATTCGCCGCGAGACGGGTACGGCATCAAGCACGCGATCGACCGTGATCCCTTCGCAGGCGTGATTGCGGATGAACTGAACCGCCGCCGAGACTTCCTGGTCTTCGATCGCCAGCACATCAGTCGATTGCCGCGTGGCGATGCCCAGTGGCTCGACCAGATGCACCAGCGGCTTCACCGCACGGCCGGACATCATCCGCTCCAGCAACTGCGCCGCCAGATACCCTGTCCGCCGCGTGTCGGGAATTACGCTGGACAAAGGCGGCTCTGCCAATTCGCAGAGAACCAGATCGTTATCGACGCCGATGACCGCGACATCGTCGGGCACGCGCAGGTTGGCGCTGCGGCAGGCTTCGAGAATCTGCCGACCGCGGATGTCGTAGCAACTGAAAACCCCGGCCGGCTTGGGGAGCGAGCGGACCCACGCGGCCAGCTCACGTTGTTCGATCGCCCAGGCGGCGGCGCGATCGCCGCGGCGGCGGGCCATATGAATCTGGCAGCCGCAGCCCGCTTCCTCGGCCAGGCGCTTAAAATGTTCGGCGCGCCAAACAGACCACTGGAAGTCGCTCAGGCCGCAATATCCGACATGACGAAAGCCGCGCTCGCGCAGGTGATTGAGGGCAAGCCGCGCGATCGCCTCGTTATCGGTGGAAACCCACGGCAGCTTTGGCAGCAGCCGCGCCGAGCTCATATCGACGGTCGGCAGCCCGCACTCCTGCACCGCCCGCGCGATGCGGCGATTTTCGATGCGCGCGATGATCCCATTCCCCTTCCACCCGCTGAGCCACGCCGGCACCGAATCGCCGCGGCCATGCTCGGAAAGATA
>DATBDZ010000475.1:0-3105 GCA_036276235.1 Humisphaera sp.
TTCGACAAAGCAGTTCCTGCTGACCAGTTCCGACGGGCTGTGCATCGCGTGCGCCCGCTGGGACAGCCGCGGCCCGGCCCGCGCTGTTATTCAGATCGCTCACGGGATGGGCGAACACATGGGGCGCTACGCCGGTACCGTCGATTCACTCGTTGCGGCGGGTCTCACCGTCTACGCCAACGATCATCGCGGGCACGGCCTCTCGGCTCACTCGCAATTGGGAGAATTTGGCAGGGGCGGATTTGAACTTCTGGTCCAAGACATGGTCCGCCTGAGCGAGATCGCCAGAGAGAAAAATCCCGACCTGCCGCTGCTCCTCTTGGGGCACGGCATGGGATCCTTTGCCGCGCAGAGATACGTCATCGACCACAGCCACGAGGTTGATGGTTTGATCCTCTCGGGATCGGGAGCGCTCGAAGGCTTGGCCCGGGCCGCGCTTCCGGAGACCGCGGGCACCAACCTCCTCAACGCCGCATTCGAGCCGGCGCGCACGCCCTTCGACTGGCTGTGCCGCGATCAGGCGATCGTCGATGCGTTCATGACTGATCCCCTCTGCTTTGAAGACCTTCACCCCGAATCTCTTGTTTCCTTCCTCGGCACGGCGCCGTGGTTGTGCGATCCGGTCGCACACCGCAAGATCCGCGGCGATCTGCCGATCTATTTGTTCTCCGGAAGCGAAGACCCCGTCGGACAGCAACTGCGGGGACTCCACAAACTGATTGGCCGCTACCGCGATGCCGGGCTGCGCGACATCGCCTTCGATTTCTATCCGGGCGGTCGACACGAGATGCTGAACGAGATCAACCGACGCCAGGTCCAAACCCGCCTGCTCGGCTGGATTTCCCGGACACTGGAAAAACTGAACGACGATGACCGCCGCGTTTCAATCGCGCCCGAACTTCAACACTAAGGAGACAAACATGCCGAACGACAATATTTTTTCTGGACTGAAGGTGGTGGATCTGGCGAGCTTCATCGCAGGGCCGAGCGCTGCCGTGATTCTGTCGGATTTCGGCGCCGACGTCATCAAGGTGGAGCCGCCGAGCGGCGACTTATGGCGAATTGCGAACCACCTGCCACCGCAGCCGGTCGCCGAGGATGCTTACCCCTGGCATCTCGCCAATCGCAACAAGCGGGGCATGGCGCTTGATCTGAAGTCTCCAAGCGCCCAGCAGGTGCTCGAAAAGCTCGTCAAGTGGGCTGACGTGCTCATCGTCAATACGCCGCATCCCGCGCGCGCACGATTGAAGCTTGAATATCAGGATGTGGCGCGGTGGAATCCGCGACTCATCTACGCGGACATCTCAGGCTTCGGCGACAAGGGCCCGGATGCAGATCTCCCGGGCTTTGACATCACGTCATATTGGGCACGCAGCGGTCTGTTGTCGCTGACGCGCGATGCCGGCGCACCGCCGACCTGGCCGGTGGCGGGCAGCGGTGACAATGCGACCGCCGTCGGGCTCTATTCGGCGATCGTTACCGCGCTCTATCGACGCGAGCGCACCGGGAAGGGAGCGCACGTCACCACCTCTCTGCTTGCGGAAGGCGTCTGGTCCGCCAGTGTCTCGATCCAGGCCGCGCTTTGCGAAGCGAAGTTCTTTGGGCTGCACGATCGTCTGCACCCCGCAAATGCGGCGATGAACGTCTATCGCGCCAAGGATGATACCTGGTTCGTCCTCATCATAACGCCAGACAAGGTTGCAGCAGTGGCAAAAGCCATTGGCCGCCCCGATCTGCTGACCGATCCGCGCTTTTCCGATCCGGCGAAGCTGATGGCGAATATGCCGCAGCTCACGGCGATCCTTGACGAAACCTTCTGTGGCGAGCCGATGGCGCATTGGTACGAAGTGTTCAATGGCGTCCACGTGACGTTTGGAGCGGTGCGTGGGCCGCAAGAGGTGATCAACGATCCCCAGCTCCAGGCAAACGACATCATCGTTCCGCTCAATGGGGCCGGCGGCAAGCTGACGTCCACCATCTCGAGCCCGCTTCAGGTGCATGGCGTCGCCAAGGTGCCGGCGCAACGCGCCCCGAAGATTGGAGAACATAACGAGGAGGTTCTCCGGCAACTCGGATTTAGCGCCGCCGAAATCGATGGTTTGCGCGCGGGCGGCGCCATCCCGAAACCAAAGGAACATGCGGCCTAGCACGACAACACTGTTGGGGCGGCGGGAGCCGCCCTGAACCTCGATTGGCCGTGAAATGCACCAAACGGACCGGGATTTTGACAATGGATGATATCATTACCGAACACGCAGGAAGCATTCTGCGCGTCCAATTGAACCGCCCGACAAAGCGGAATGCGATGACGTCAGCCATGTACGTGGCTCTCGCAGGCATCTTCAACGAGGCGGCGCATGACGAGAACACGCGTGTCGTGCTTTGGCATGGCGCGGGAGATTCGTTCTGCGCGGGCAACGATATCGAAAATTTTCTGAAGAATCCTCCGGGGCCGGGAGAATCTCCGCAGGCCCGACTGATGGAGGCGCTGGTCAGGTTCGACAAGCCAGTGGTCGTGGCGGTCCACGGCGCCGCCATCGGTGGCGGCACCACCATGCTGACGCACTGCGACTTCATCTACGCGGGCGAGAGCACGAAATTCCAGATGCCCTTCATCAATCTTGCTGTCGTACCGGAATTCGGATCGAGCTGCTCCGTGCCGGCGCGGATCGGTCATGTCCGTGCGGCGGAGCCGATTTTGTTGGGAGCTCCCTTTGATGCCAGGCGCGCCGCGGAGTTGGGTCTCGTGACCCAAGTCGTATCCGACAAGGATGTCCTGGCGAGAGCGACCGAAACGGCTCGGAAATTGGCAGCGAAGCCGGCCGCTGCGCTGCAAGCCAGCAAGAGGCTCATGAAGCAGCCATTTCGTGAGCAGATCAAGGCGGCGATGAAGGCCGAGAACGAAGAGTTCAGTGCGCAAGTCCGCTCTGAAGACGCAAAAGAGGCGCTTACGGCCTTCTTGGAAAAGCGCAAGCCTGACTTCACGATGAGTATCAAATCTCCAGCGACCGCATAGGCACGAACATACGAACCCGGTAACACCGATCACCGCGATGGAAAAACTCGGCAAGTCCGCATTCTCTGATCAGAGTTCGCGCCCCGCAC
>DATBDZ010000476.1:0-12897 GCA_036276235.1 Humisphaera sp.
CAGGAGGCAGGTCATCGCGACCAGAAGATTGGCCAGCAGGAAGAGAATCAGCTCGAGGATTTGGCTGGTGGAACAGACGCCGCTGCTGACGCCATAAGGGCGCGCGAGGAAAACTCTCCCCGCGACCTGCCAGATAACGCCGGGCAGATATCGCGCCAGCTCGGAGGTGGACCAGATGCGCGTGGTCGGTGCGATCGGCAGGCGATGGCCAAAGCCGATGAGAATTCGTCGCCACGCCATTGCGCGGAAGACGAAGAGGAAGATTGCGAACATGACCGATGCGAGCACGAGGCGATCCCAATGGATCTGCCAGACCCGCGCGCGAAATTCGGGCCAGTTGCGCACGATCGGCCGCGCGATGCCGGCGAAGATCAGCAGCGTGATGAGCAATCCGCCGAGCCGGCGAATCCACGGCTTGGCGCGCGCCCAGAAGCTGCGGACCGATTGCTTGCGGTCTTCGGTGATCGCCAGGATCTCATCATCGGGCGCGCGCGTCACCGGCCCGCCGGGCCGAAGCCGGCGCGGGCGTCGGCGGGGGGGAAGAAGATCGATCCCCTTGCGGCGCATCCAGGGGCGAATGCGCCGGCGAATCGCCGGCACAAACTTCAACCCGCGATTGATCAGATACAGCGACTGCAATCCGCCGAACCAGAGCAGGAGCGCCGCCGCGGAATAGACGAAGCCGACGTTGATATCGGTGTTGCGCGTCCAGCGTCCGGGGATGCCATATTTCCAGTTGAGATAGAAGACCGAAACCGCCGGCGCGAGCAGCGCGACTGCCGCCACCCATCTTCGGAACGGGCGGCTGCCGCGCGGAATCGATTTGCCTTTGAGCACGCGCGCCGTCAGCCCGCGCTTACCGGGAAAAGTGATCAGCGCAAATCCAATAAAAAAAAGCGGAACGCCAAAAGGCCCTGGCGAGACCAATCCCACGGCCCCCGAGGAGAGGATGAGGATCCAGCCGATGACATTTTTGAGAATGACCCACAGGTACTTAATGATGCGCGGCGGCCGCCGCGCGCCGGGGCTTTCAGCGGGACCTGTGGGCGGCTCGAGTTGGACTACGCTTTGGGAATCCATTTTGTCCGGATGTCGTTGGGGCTAACCTTGTGTTCGCCCGGTTCCGTTCGCAAGCGAACGGTGGGTGAACACAAGGTTCACCCCTACAAACGACGTCAACCGCGCGATCGACGCCGGGCGAACACAAGGTTCGCCCCTACTGGAAAGCGCCCGGCGATTCTAAGCAATCCTCCCGCCCCCGGCGACAGAGCCGCCCCGTAGCGGTAAATTATCCCAATGCTGGCCGATGTCGATCGCATCCTCATCTCCCGCGAGCAGATCGCCGAACGCGTGCGCGAGATGGCGCGGCAGATCACCGAAGATATTTCCGGGCAGTCCGGCGAAATCACCATCGTCCCGATCCTCACCGGTGCGATGATTTTTTGCGGCGATCTGATCCGCCACATCCCGGTCACGCTGCGCATCGGCATGATTACCGTCAGCAGCTACCCCGGCCGCAGCATTCAGAGCCAGGGGGCACAGGTGATCGCGCGGCAGCTTGAGGATGTTCGCGATAGAAACGTGCTGCTCGTGGACGATATATTGGATACGGGTAAGACACTGGGGCTGGTGGTGCCGCTGATCCGCGAGATGGGTGCTTGCAGCGTGCGAACCTGCGTGCTGTTGCGGAAAGACCGGCCGCCGGCGCGATCCTTTGCCGCCGACTATGTGGGATTCGATATCCCGGATGAATTTGTGGTGGGTTACGGCCTGGATTTTAATAATTACTATCGAAATCTGCCCGACATTGTTACGCTAAAGCCGCACGTATTGGAGAACGCTCGTGAGCATTCGCCGAGATAAAGATCGACTCCGGCCGGTGGGCAGCTTTGCTAAGCTGCGCATCCCGGTGCTGCAGGCGGACGGCGTCGTTGCCGGCCCGGCTTCAATCTCCGCCCCGGCGGCGGTTGGCGTCGCAACGCTGCTCACCCGCCAGGTTCTTCGTGATGGCGAAGTCGTCATCCTAATCCTTAAGCCTTCGCGCTGGATGGTGGCGCTTTCGTCGCTGCGGTTCATTGCTGCTGTGCTGATCGCCGCCTTCGCGGGATATCTGAACAATCCGCGGCTTACGCATGTGTATGTCGAAGCCGCCTCACTGGCGGTGATCGCGCGGCTGGCGTGGGCAACGCTCCAATGGATGGGCCGACTCTACGTCCTGACCGATCAGCGCATCGTCCGCATCGGCGGCGTGTGGACCGCGGAAATCTTCGAATGCCCGCTGCGCCGCGTCGCGCGAACGCGCATGCTCCCCAGCCTGCGCGAAAAACTGGTGCGCAGCGGCTCGATCGAAATCATGCCACAGGATGAAAGCGCCCCGTGTGCCATCTGGCAAACCATCCGCCGGCCGAAGGAAGTACAAGAGCAAATCCAGCAGGCGATCCGCCGGGCGAAGCAGGGGTGCGGGTGGTAGGGCTTGGTCTCAGCTTTAGCGATTCGCGATCTCAAAATCGTCATGCTGAGGTACTCCGAAGCATCTGGCTGATGCGCGCGAATGAGCCAAGTGCTTGCAAATACCTGCTCTGAAAATGCGGCGGGCAGTGCCCGCCCTACGCGCCAAGCGCAGTCGTAGGGCGGGCACTGCCCGCCGCTTTCGTGCGTCGCGGGTGGACCGTAGGCACGGCGAGCACGCAGCCGGACAAATCCTCGAAGTGGTCCTGTCGAACAACTCTGAGGCCTTTAGTCCCACTTTCCGCATCGCCTGTTTTTGCCTGGCAGCATATTGTCGCACCCCAATTCTGCCGATCTCGAAGTCATGACGGCTCCCAAGAAATGGGCGCGGATTCTGACGGGACGCTCGTTGGTATGCGTTTGGGCGGCGGCGGTTTGTTTCGGCTCATTTGAGATGGTCCGATATCAAATGAAGCCGGCGCCCGCGTCTGCCGCGGTGGCGCAGCGGTGGCCTTCCTCTCTCGATCTGACTCCCAGTGCGACCACGCCGACGCTCGTCGTGAGCTTGCATCCGCAATGTCCCTGCTCGCGCGCTACCGTTCACGAGTTGGCGGAGCTGATGTCGCGGGCGAAGGGCCGTCTCTCCGCATATGTGTTGTTTGTGAAGCCGTCGGGCGCGCCGGCGGATTGGCTGGATGGCGATCTGATGAAGCTCGCCAAGGCCATTCCAAATATCTCGGTCGTCGTCGATGAAGGGGGCCGAAATGCGGCGGCATTAGGGGCAACGACTTCCGGCCAAACCATCGTCTACGACGTGACCGCGAAAGTGCAATTCAACGGCGGAATCACCGACGGGCGCGGCCACGAAGGGGAAAACGCTGGTCTTGCTGCGATTCTTGCCATTGTGCGCGACGGAAAGTCGCAAGTTTCCGAAACGCCCGTTTATGGATGCTCGCTGGGGGTGTGCAGCGTCGCCGCGCACGGGAAGGATTAGGCATGACTCAGTCGTCGAATATCCCGCCGGCGCTGGTCGATCGCATCCGCGAGCGCGCCATCGTCCTGCGCGATGAGCATCAGATCACGCTCTGGAAACAAACAGATCGGCTCTTCGCCGGACTGCTCATCCTGCAATGGCTTGTGGGGATCGGCGTCGCGCTGTGGATCTCGCCGAGGGCGTGGGAGGGCTTGGAAAGTTATCCGCATCCTCACGTATGGTCCGCTATTTTTCTTGGCGGATTGATTGCCGCCTGCCCGGTGGCGCTTGCCATGGTGCGGCCCGGCGAGGCGATGACACGATTCGTCATCTCCGCCGCCCAGGTTTTGCATTCGGCGTTGCTGATCCATCTGTCGGGCGGGCGAATCGAAACGCATTTTCACGTTTTCGGTTCGCTGGCCTTCCTGAGTTTCTATCGCGATTGGCGCGTGCTCGTGCCGGCCACGCTGATTGTCGCGGCCGACCATGCAATCCGCGGCCTCTACTGGCCCGAGTCGGCCTTCGGAGTCGCAATCACATCGCACTGGCGCTGGCTTGAGCACGCGGGTTGGGTTGTCTTTGAGGACGTCATTCTGATCTGGAGCTGTCTGCGCGGCGCGCGCGAAATCGCACTGCTTGCCGCTCGCCAGGCGGAGCTGGAGACGATTAATCACCGCGTGGAAGCCGAAGTGGCGCGGCAAACCGAGCGGCTGGAATCTGTGACTCAGGAACTGGTCGGCACCGCCCGCCGCGCCGGCATGGCGGAAATCGCCACCGGCGTTTTGCATAACGTCGGCAATGTCCTCAACAGCGTGAATGTCGCCGCCACCGTCGCGGTGCGCAAGGTCAAGGAATCCGAAATCGCCAGCGTGGCCAAGGTCAGCGACATGCTGCAGAGCCACAAGGATGATCTGGCCGGCTTCCTGGGCGCTGACGAGCGCGGCAAGCATCTTCTGGCCTTTCTCCAGGAACTGGGCAATTGCCTTGACAAGGAACAGAGCGGGCTGCTCGACGAGTTGCAAACCGTCACGACCGGGCTGGAACATATCAAGGGAATCGTCGGCGCACAGCAACAACATGCCAAGAGCGGAAGCCTGCGCGAAAAGATCCAGCCGGCCGATCTTGTCGAACAGGCGATCTCGATGGATTTTGGGTCAGACACCGACCCCCAGTTCCAGGTCATCCGCGATTTCAGGGTGACGACGCCGATCATCCTCGAAAAGCACAAGGTGCTGCAGATTCTGATCAACCTGCTGAGCAATGCCCGAAAGGCGATCAGCGAGAGCAGCCGCCCGGACGGCAGAATCAACATCTCGATCGAAGCCGTCGAGCGGGCCGAGGGCCATCGCGTGCATTTTGTGGTGCGCGACAACGGCGTCGGCATCCGCAATGAACATCTGGCGAAGATTTTTTCGCACGGCTTCACCACGCAGGCGAGCGGCCATGGATTTGGCCTTCATAGCGCCGCCAATGCCGCCCGCGAAATGGGCGGAAATCTTTTGGCGCACAGCGACGGAATCGGCCACGGAGCGACGTTTACGCTCGATCTTCCACTGGGGGGCATGACTTCCGCGGAGCAGATCGTGCAAGCGCGCAGTCAAGGAGTTCCATGCAATCAGCAATAGCCCAGGAGCCGCGTCGAATTCTGATCATCGACGACAATGACTCCATCCACTCGGACTTCAAGAAGACGTTGACGTCCGCCGAAGCGCCATCGACTGGCTTGGCGAATGCGAAGGCGGCGCTGTTCGGCAACTCCGCGCAAAGCACCGCCTCGCGGATGCCCAAGTTCGAGCTCGAGTCGGCGATGCAGGGTGAAGAGGGCCTGGCCAAATTGCAATCCGCATTGAAGGCTGGGAAACCGTTCTCCGTGGCGTTTGTTGACATGCGCATGCCGCCCGGTTGGGACGGCTTGCAGACCATCCAGCGCCTTTGGGAGGTTGATCCGAATGTGCAGGTCGTCATCTGCAGCGCTTACTCGGATCATTCCTGGGAAGAGATCTCACAGCGCCTTGGCCTGACCGACCAGTTGCTCATTCTCAGAAAGCCGTTTGATCCGCTGGAGGTCTCGCAGATTGCAACATCGCTCACCGAGAAGTGGGCGCTGAAGCGCAAAGCGCAACTAAAGATGCACGAGCTGGAGAGCATGGTCGAGGCGCGAACGACGGAACTGGCCTATGCGGCTTTGCATGACAAGCTCACAGATCTGCCGAATCGCGCACTGCTTCGCGATCGCATCGAGCAGGCCATCAAGCGCCGCCAGAGAAATCCGGATTACCGCTTTGCGCTGCTGTTCCTCGATTTTGACCGATTCAAGCTGGTGAACGACAGCCTGGGTCATGAAGCCGGCGACCAGTTGCTTAAGCTGATCGCACAAAGGCTGAATCAGACGATGCGCGCGACGGATTCGATCTGCCGCAGCGAAGCCTCGACGGCGGCCCGGCTCGGGGGCGACGAGTTTGTCATTCTCGCCGAGGACCTCAAGGACGTGAATGACGTGGGCGCGCTGGGCCAGCGGCTGCTGGAGATTCTCGCCAGGTCTTACGAGGTCCTCGGGCACGCGATTACCACGACCGCGAGCATCGGCATTACCACCAGCGCGCTGGATTACAAAAGCGCCGACGAGATGCTGCGCGACGCCGACACGGCGATGTATCACGCCAAATCCTCCGGCAAGGCGCGCTACGCGCTGTTTGACAGCGCGATGCATGAGAGGGTCGCTTCGCATCTGCAAATGGAAAACGATCTGCGGACGGCGCTCGAGCGCAATGAGCTGATTCTGCATTTTCAGCCGATCGTCTCACTCCGCGACGGAACGCTTGAAGGATTCGAAGCGCTGGTGCGCTGGAACCACCCGCGGCGCGGCCTGGTATCGCCGGCCGAGTTTATTCCCTGCTGCGAAGAGACAGGGTTGATCATCCCGATCGGGTATTGGGTTCTTGCCCAGGCATGCAGGCAGCTAAAGACCTGGCAAGCGGCGTCCGTCGTTGGGCCGCGGATCTCGATGAGCATCAATCTTTCGCCCAAGCAGCTTTGCGCCAGCGATCTTGTCGCGCGAATCAAACAGATATTCGCCGAAACCGGCGTTGACGCCGGATGCATTATTCTCGAGATCACAGAGACTGCCATGATCCAAAGCACAGACATCGCAAAAACAACGCTGCAGCAGATCAAGGCGATGGGCGTGCGGATTCATATGGATGATTTCGGGACCGGCTATTCATCGCTGAGCTGCCTTCATCAGTTCCCGCTGACGGGGCTCAAGATCGACAAGAGCTTCGTGCAAAGCCTGGGCGCTCGCGGAGATCATGCGGCGGTGATTTCCGCCATCGTCGGCCTGGCCCGCAATCTGGGGCTATCTCTGGTGGTCGAGGGAATCGAGACGGCTGGCCAGGCGCAAATGCTGCAGGCGATGGATTGCGATAAGGCGCAGGGATATTTCGTGAGCCGCCCAATGGATGCCGCGGCCGCGGAACGATACATCAAGCAGCAATTGCCGCTTCGTACCGGGCAGATTGCGCTGGCGTCGTAGCTTTGGATTGGAACCCTGAGTTGTTCCGGCGACACGACGCCTTGAGCGATCTCATCGCGGTTATTGGGGTGAAATTAGTCGCAGCCTATTCGGGTGCCACAGGTCGGCGTACTCGCAGACCTGTGCCTCCTCGCCGGCCGAAAGACACAGGTCTCGGAGTACCGCGACCTGTGGCACCCGTCGGCGCTGGAATTCACCGAGACGATAGAAACTCTACCGACACGCGTCAGCAGAGCATCTTCCCGACCACATTCCCTGAAACATCCGTCAGCCGAAAATCTCTTCCCTGGAATTTGTACGTCAGCTTTTTGTGATCGACGCCCAGCAGGTGGAGCATCGTCGCGTGAAGATCATGCACGGAGACGATATCTTCGACGGCGTTGTAGCCGAGGTCGTCGGTTGAGCCGATGGTTTGCCCGCCTTTGATTCCGCCGCCGCAGGCGAAGATGCTGAAGCCTTTGATATGGTGATCGCGGCCATTGCCCTGGGCCATCGGGGTGCGGCCGAATTCGCCGCCCCAGATCACCAGCGTTTGATCGAGCATGCCGCGGCTCTTCAGGTCGTTGATCAGCGCGGCAGTCGGCTTGTCCACCTCTTCGGTTTTCAGCTTGATATCGTTTTTGAGATTGCCGTGATGATCCCAATCGCGGTGATAGAGTTGGATAAACCGCACGCCGCGCTCCGCGAGGCGACGGGCCATGATGCAGTTGGCGGCGAACGATCCATCCGCGCCCTTCGTGCCGTAGCTTTCCAGAATGCTCGTCGGCTCGCCCGAGAGATCCATCAATTCCGGCACGCTCGCTTGCATGGCAAACGCCATCTCATACTGGCTGATGCGCGTGGCGATTTCCGGATCATCGACAATGTTGTTCTCCAGCGAATTCAGCTTGCGGACGGCATCGACCACATCGCGCTGCTTCGCGGCATCGACACCCGCCGGCCGGCCCAGATAGAGCACCGGATCACCCTGCCCGCGGAATTGCACGCCCTGGAAGCGGCTGGGCAAGAATCCGCTATGCCATTGCCGCGCGGAGATGGGTTGATTCTGCCCGCCGCGCCCCTGGCTGGTGAGGACGACGAAACCCGGAAGATTCTCGCTGTCGCTTCCCAGGCCATACGTCACCCACGATCCCATGCTCGGGCGGCCGGAGATCGTGGTGCCGGTGTTCATGAACGTGTGAGCCGGATCGTGGTTGATCGCCTCGGTCACCATCGAGCGGATGATGCAAATGTCATCCGCGATCGACCCAATGCGCGGCAGCAACTCGCTGATCCGCTGATTCGATTGCCCGAAATTCTTAAACCCCCACTGTGGCCCAAAACATTTAAGCTGCTGCCCCTGCAACTGCGCGATCGGCTGACCCTTGGTAAAACTATCCGGCATCGGCTGCCCATGCATCTGGGCGAGCTTGGGCTTGTAATCAAACGTCTCCAGATGCGAAGGCCCGCCCGCCATCGTCAGCCAAATGATGCGCTTGGCTTTGGGTGCGAAATGAAGCGGATTAACGATGCCGCCATAATGCGGCGAAGTCGGCGCGCCACGCAGAAGCGAGGGATTGGCAAGGGACGCCAGCGCAACCGCACCGATCCCGCGGCCAATCTGGCCAAGAAACGTGCGACGTTGCTGGAGGCGGATGAAGTTGGTTGGAATACTCATGAATCACCAAAACAAAACGGATCGCGCCTTCTCCCTCTCCCCTGTACTCAGGGGAGAGGGTTGGGGTGAGGGGACGAACGCCTCGATCGTGGCACGGGCGTCTCGCCCGTGATCTTCGTCCGAATCACGGGCGGGACGCCCGTGCCACTTCCCCTCACACTGCCCTCTCCCCTGAGTACAGGGGAGAGGGTTCTGAGCGCTGCTCCTACATCCTCGTAATCGTCTCATGCAAATTCAGGATCGTCCGCGCAACGCTCGTCCACGCGGCTAATTCGGCTACATCGATATCTTTTGAAACTGGAGCACCGCCCGTTGAGATCAGCTTCTTCGCCGAATCGACGTCCTGCCGATACTGCTCCAGATGTTTTTGGAAAAGATTGAGCAGCGTTGAAACCTCCTCATCGCGCGGCTTGCGGCTGAGCGCTGTTTCAAACGCATAATTCAGGCGATCCGCCGGGCTCGCGCCGCCTTCATGAATGATGCGTGCGGCGAAGACGCGGGCGGCTTCCACATAGCTTGGATCGTTCAGCAACACCAGCGCCTGTTGCGGGATATTGGAGCGGTTGCGTTCGCAGACGGCTTCCTCGCGAGATGGCGCATCAAAAGCGACGGCACTGGGATGCAGAAAACTCCGCTGCCACCAGGTGTAAAGTCCGCGGCGATATTCGTCGGGACCCTTGTCCGCCATATATTGCCGCGTGGGGAAATTGAGCTGATCCCAGTAGCCGGCGGGCTGGTAGGGCTTGGCGCTGGGGCCGCCGATGCGCATGTCTAGAAGACCGCTGATCGCCAGCGCATCATCGCGCACGAACTCGGCGTCGAGCCGGAAACGCGCCTGATGCGCCAGCAGGCGGTTATACGGATCCTTCTGTTGATCCAATTCACTGGGTTTGGAACTTTCGCGATACGTGTTGCTGGTCACCATCAGGCGGACCATGTGCTTCACGTCCCACTCGTGCGCACCGCTCGCGCCGACTGTCGGCTGCATGAACTCGCACGCCATCCAATCCAGCAGTTCCGGATGCGTCGGCCATTCCCCCTGCGAGCCGACATCGTCGAGCACCTTTGAGAGACCCTGTCCGAAATAAAGCTTCCAAAGTCGATTGACTAAGACGCGCGCGGTGAGCGGATTGTCGGAGGAGACCAGCCAATGCGCCAGATCGAGCCGTGTGAGACGTTGGCCAGTTGGCGGCCCCGATCGCGCCGTTGCCGGTTTGGCACCGGCGAGGAACTGTGGAATCGCCGGCGACACTTCCGGCCCGCTGTCATCCATCCAATTGCCGCGATGCAGCAAGCGCACGATGCGCGGCTTGGCGCTTACCGACACCAGACACGTCGGAATCGTCTGAAGATATTGATCGCGCTGTTTCTGGGCCGTGGCGATTTCGTCGCGCATCGGCTTGGTGAGCGGGGAGATCGAGCGGAAGTAGGTACCCAGCGCGGTGTTTTGCTCCGGCGTGCGCTGATCGGAAGCGATCGCGAGAAGGCGCGAGATATTTTCAGGGGCTAGCCGATCGGCCGGGTCGCCATCAGAGGTTACCGAAAGTCGGAACTTTCCGATGTCATGGCGCGCGTTCCGCGAGCGGAATTGCAGCGTGAAAATTAGCACCGAGCCGCCGTCATTTTTGAACGGCTCATCGAGCTGAAAGATCGCGAAGTGCTTCTTGCCGACTTCAGGAAGGATAGCCCAGCCGCCGCCGAGTTTGGCGTCGATCGCGCTTTGGACCGGGAACGTCTCCTGCGAATGATCGGCACTCGCTTTCACCAATTTCAAGGGCGTCGGCTTTTGATCGTCACTGACGAGCGCTACTTTGAAGGATGTGAGGACGAAATTTCCGTTCGGCGCCGTGCCGGGGCCTTTGGCGGGAAGCGAGGGATCATCGAGTGCTTCCAGGCGGAATCCGGTGATGCTCGCCAGGTCGGTATGCGCAATGACGGTGAAGTTTTCCTGAGCCGCGGGCTTGCCTTGGTCGCTGAGAATGCCATCCGCGTCACGGCGTAGTTTGGAATCGCCTTGCACGCGAGCGGAATCAGCGCTCACTACATGCCACTCGAGCGGCTTGGCGCTCTTCGATTCCCATTCGCTTTGCGCCGCGGCCAGCTCCGGCGTCGTTGCCTCCAGCTTTGACTTCGCCGCTGCCAGCGTATCGTCCAGCGTCTTGAGCTTGACGGCCTGCTCTTCATCGGGAACCGGCATGCCCGGCTCGCGGCGGCCGACGCTGGCTTCCTGCACGTCGGCGAAGAATGCCGCCATGCTGTAGAAGTCGTTCATGCTGAACGGATCGAACTTGTGATCGTGGCACTGGCAGCAGCCCATCGTCGCCGCCATCCACGCGGTCGAAACGTTTCGAACGCGATCGGCGGCATACTTGGCCTCGTATTCCTTCGGCTGGGCGCCGCCTTCCTCGGTCGTCTGCAACAGCCGGTTGTAGGCGCTTGCGACTTTTTGCTCCTGGGTGCTGCCGGGAAGCAGATCGCCGGCAAGCTGCTCGATGGTGAACTGATCGAACGGCTTATTCTGATTGAAGCTGCGAATCACATAATCGCGATACGGGAACACATTGCGCGGATTGTCGCTGTGATATCCGATCGAGTCGGCATAGCGCACGACATCGAGCCAATAGACCGCCATCCGCTCGCCGAAATGCGGATTATCGAGCAAGCGATCGACAAGGCGCTCGTAAGCGCCCGGTCGCTCATCATGAACAAAAGCTTCAACTTCAGAAGCCGGCGGGGGCAGGCCGACCAGATCAAAATAGAGCCGCCGAATCAGAGTCGCCCGATCGGCCGGCGCGGCCGGCGCAAGCCCGGCCTCTTTCATCCGGGCACTCGTGAACGCATCAATCGGATTTGCGGTCGCGATATCGACTGACGCCACCGGCGGCCGCGCCGGTTTGATATAAGCCCAATGTCCTTCCCACGAAGCGCCCTGTTCAATCCATTTTTTGATGACAGCGATTTCGCGCGAGGTGAGGCGCTTGTTGCTTTTTGGATCAGGCATCCGCTCATCCGGATCATCCGCCGTGATTCGGCGAAACAGTTCACTCTTCTCCGGATGCCCGGCAACGACGGTGAAATGTCCCTCGGTTTTCGCGAACAACCCATCGCGCGCGTCCAGGCGAAGATCCGCCTTGCGTTTGTTCTTGTCGGGCCCGTGGCAGAAGTAACAGTTGGCCGAAAGGATCGGGCGGACGTCGCGGTTGAAGTCGATTTGCGCGGGGATGGAGTCGTCGGCGCGCGCCAAGCGTAATGCGCCGCCGATGCACACGAGGAGCAGGGTGAAAGTAATCAATCGCAACGTCATCAGAATTCCAGATCGCGGGTTTTGTAGGGTCCGCCTTGGACTTAGAGCAGTTTTCCCGTGGCACGGGTTTTCAACCCGTGCGTGCGACGTAGGACTAACGGGAACGTTTGATACGATATCATTGCTCGTTCGATGCCGCATGCACGGGTTAAAAACCCGTGCCACAGCGAAAGCTCATAACCTCCAAGGCCGACCCGACGAATTTCCACACGCAAACGCGGCCTTGTGAAATTACTTCCGAATTGAAGCGCCTGTTGCCATAAATCACGCCGGGGCCGGCTGCAACTGCGAAATAACCATCTCCGGCGTGAGATCGTGGAGCTTTAGTGCACCGCTAACGTCAAATGCCCCGATCCTCGTCCGCCGCAGTTCCGTTAGATATCCGCCGACCGATAACGCTGCTCCAAGATCGCGCGCCATGGCGCGGATATAGGTTCCGCGACCGCAATCGACGCGAATGCGCGCCAGCGGCCATTCATAGGACAGCAATTCCGCCGAATAAATACGCACCTTGCGCGGCTCCAGTTCCACCGCCTGCCCGCGCCGGGCGACGTCGTACGCACGCTGCCCGCCGATCTTCAGCGCGCTAAACGAGGGTGGCTTTTGGAGGATTTCACCGACCATCGCGCCCAGCGCCGCGCTGACCTGAGCGAGCGCAGGAATCGCTCGAACTTCAACTGGCTCTTCAGCCGAATCCAGATCATCGGTCGGCGTGTTGGCGCCGAACTTGATCGTGGCCTCGTATTGCTTGGGCGCATCCATCAGATGTTCGCACGATTTGGTCGCCTTGCCGATCAGCAGCAGGAGCACGCCGGTAGCGAAAGGATCGAGCGTGCCGGCATGGCCGATCTTGGTGCCGCGCGGAAGCAAGCGCTTCACGCGATCCACCGCCCGCGCCGAAGAAATGCCAGGGGGCTTGTCGAGGTTGAGGATTCCATTGACTTGCATGATCTTTACTCAAGACCAAACGGCGGGCAGTGCTC
>DATBDZ010000477.1:0-12309 GCA_036276235.1 Humisphaera sp.
TGTAGGGTGGGTGTACTCGCCCACCATCTGTCGCTCATGGTGGGCGAGTACACCCACCCTACATCACCAGCTGTCCGGTTGTGTTCAGTACTCTGGTGAGAATCGTCATGCTGAGGTACTCCGAAGCATCTGGCCCATTCGCGCGAACGGCCAGATGCTTCGGAGTACCTCAGCATGACACACTCTTGCGTCAATCGTCCGCAGATGCTCATGTGATCAAACGCGAGCCTCAGTGGTTGACAGCGCCGGCGGCATGATCGTCAGCTCCAGCCGCGGCTTGCCTGCGAGGCGGTCGCGCACGAGATTGTAGACCTCATCCACTTCGATCATCTGCATGCAGACGTTGTCGTTGCAGGGGGAGAAACGGTGATTGAACGTATTGACGCACGGGCTGCACGCCAGATCGGTGCGCACCACGCGCGTGCCGGGCCCCAGCGGGCCGAAAACCGCCGGCGTTTCAGGGCCGAATAATACAATTGAAGTAATCGCAGTCATCGAGGAAAAGTGCCCCGGACCGCTGTCGTTGGTCACCAGCACATCCGCCATCGTGTAGAGGACGATCAGCTCGCGCAGGGTTGTCTGGCCCGCGAGCGTGAGTGCGTTCGGTGAAATCTCGCGGGCGATTTTTCCTGCCGCCTCGGCTTCCGATGGCGCGCCGGTGATGCCTAGCGTCACCTCGGGGAAGTCGGCGACGATCCGCTTTCCCAGCTCGATGAATTTTTCTGTTGGCCATCGCCGCAGGGGAAGCAGATCGCTGGCATTGGGGTTGAGCAGCACGATTGGGCGCTGGACATGCCGTCCGGCGAGTCGATCCAGCGCCGCCTGCACCTTCGCTATCTCGGCTTCGCGCGGCACAAACCGCGGCGCGGAAAAATCGATCCGCGGAATCGGCGTTTTCATCAGCGGCACCTGCGATGGATCAGCATCGATCGCCTCCACCATCAGGTAGTACGCGGCCGCGGTATGGATAAACGGATTGTACTGCACGCGATGTGTCAGCAGATCGCCGCGGTAGGGGCCCTCGGAAGTGAATCGATGCAGGCCAACGCGGCGATGCGCGCCGCTCAAAAACGCCAGGATCGCCGACGCGCGGCTGAAGAATTCCATATCCACCGTCGCGTCGATCTTCAGCTTTCGCGCCATCCATGCCGTCCGGAGCAGGTCCCAGAAAAGCAGCACGGGCTTGCGCGTGCGGATCACCAGCACGTTTTCCCTGGGCACCAATTCCAGCAGATCGAGAATGAACCGATTTTCCTCAAAGACCCAGAAGTAGACGTTCTGCGCCCCGAAGCGCTCCACCGCGCGGGCGATGGCGCGATAGGCGAGCACGGTAGCGCCCTGTTCGATCATCTTGATCAGCAGCACTCGCTTGACCGGCCGCTGCGCGGCGCGTGCGCCGAAGATGCCACCAACCTTGCGCAGCATCGTCAAGGCAAAGCAGATCGGCCTGCCAAGCCAGACGTCGATGATGCGAACGGTACCGGGAGACATTTGAATGGGTTTCAGCGAATGGGTTTCAAGTTTCAGGTTTCGGGTTTCAGGAACTGCGTTTCAGGTTTTGCGTTTCGGGTTTCGAGTTTCAGGTTGCGGACGGGATCAAGGTATTAACCCGAAACCCGAAACCTGAAACTCGAAACTCACTTGCTGACCACATACACCGGCCGGCTTCGATGCTTTCCGGGGCCGGGCATTTCTATGCCGGGTGCGCGCTGCGTGTGCGTGTAATGGAATTTTTCCATGAACTCATCCTCGTGGCTGCCGACCCAAATGAGCCGATCGATCTTCGTGTAATCGGGACGGCCTGAGTCGATGTAGTCGTACGCCGTCGGCCGCGAGCCTACGCCTTCACACCAAACCGGCGGCTGTCCGGGCATGTAAAACTCCGCCTCGCCGGCATCCTGATGCCGATTGCAGATCACCGGCATGCCGGCGGCGCGTTGCGAGATCTGCTGCCCATACTCGGGCCAGCCGTGCAGGTCGGTCACATTGTGCGGCATCGGAAGATGCAGCTTCATGAGAAATCCCGGCACGCCCGGCAGCGCAAGCTGATGCACCAGGATGCTCGACACTGCCGCCACGATGCACCCAAGCTTGATGCAGTTTACCCGATTCAGACTCCATTTATCAGACAGATATCCGCCGATCAGAATGCTGAGCGGGAAATATGCGAACGCCGGCCAGTTTAATTCGGTGTGGCTTCGCGTGGCGGCCCATCCAAACAGCACAAGCGGCAGAGTCGCGCACCACAACAGGATGCGCTGCGAATCGCGCAGCCGGAAATAGTTGCGCCAATTTCCAAACAGCACATAAATAGAGATGACGAACAGGACCGGAGTCCAGACGAAAGCCTGTCCCGCGACAAATTCCCCAAACCCGCCGGCGCGCACGAGCAGTCGCCGAAAGGCGCCATCGACGCCTTCGGTGATTCCTTCCGAAGCGCCATGATGAAGTTGAAACAGGAACGACGCCCAATGATGCGTTGCATTCCAGTAGATGACCGGCGAAAACGCCGCGAGCGCGATAAAGCCCGAGAGATAAATCCACGGCTGGCGAAAATGCCGCCGCCCGCTGGGTGAGCTGAGCAAGGCAAGAGTAACGCCGGCCGGCACGACGACGCTTGGATATTTGGAGAGAAGCGCCAGACCGCAAAAGAGTCCGAAGAGAAGCCAGAGAATTGGAGTGCGCCTCCTGGCGCTCGACTGCGGAGAAGAGGCTTGTCCCCTCCTCCGGTACTCCGGGGGAGGGTTAGGGTGGGGGCTGTTTGCGAATGGCGCCCCTTCAACATAACCCCCACCCCAGCCCTCCCCCGGAGTACCGGAGGAGGGAGAAAAATCTGGATCCGAAGCAGCATGCGGGCGCGCATTGTCATCAGCACAAATCCCAACAGCACAAGCGAGCGCGCAAATTGAAAAAAAGATTGACGGCGTATCCGGAGTGAAGATCAGCCCCGTCACTGCCGCCAGCGGGCTGACGAGCCACATGATCGCGACATAACCGGCGGCGCGATCATCCTTGAGCTGACGGCGCGCCAGCGCGACGATGAGCGCGATTGACGCCAGCGACATGAGCACGCACGGCAGCCGCACGCCGATCTGCGTATTCCCCAGAACGCGCGTCGAGAGCCACATCAGGTATGCGATCATCGGCGGATGATCGAGATACCCGCCGGCCAGATGCCGTGTCCAAACCCAGTAGAATGCTTCATCGGGGAGCAGATTGCACGAAGCCGCGAGCGCAAGACGAATGACCAGCAGCCCCGCAAGCAGAGGCCAAAGGAGCCGAATGGCGAGTGTTGCGCCGCCTTCCCTGGCCGCGCTCATTACCGCAGAGTCAGTCATCGTTCTGATCCATCGTCCTGACAGATAACGCCGTCGAACTGGCGTCGCATTATGCGAACACGTGCGGGGAAAGCCAGACTGAATTGACGCTCACACGCTCACCTCTATAATGCCGCTCACTTTTTAACCATGGGCAGCCGGGAAGGAGACCGAGTGGGTTGGCGTTGTGTGGCAATCCTGCTGCTTTGGATGGGGATATTTGCCGCGCCGCTTCACGCCCAGATTCCGGTCACGAACGACAAGTTGCAGCTCACCTCCAAAGTCGCGAGTACCTGGACCGAAGGACGCACCACCGTCATTCTGGTTGATGGGGAAGTGAACATCGAGCTGGATCGAATCAAGATGAGCGCGAAGCAGGCGGTCATCTGGATCACGCCCGTCTCGATACGAAACCTGGAAATCCAGGAGGCACAGATCGCCCTGTTCGGCGACGCGAAGATCCAACAGGGGTCGGCAATCCGCAGCGGCGAGCCCCTCTTTGCCTCGGCACAAGTCCGCGGCGACGGGATCTTGATCCACGCGCCCGACCGCAATGCGCACGATGCATCGGATACGCCGCTCTATAAGCAGGCGTTGGCATTGCGCGCGCTCCAGGGAGCCGCGACGCGTCAGGCCGATGAAGGCGCGGCCGACGTGATCCCAATCGGCCCGATCGCTGGCAGCACGACACGTCCGCAAACCCGCCCGGCCAAGCGTCCTAACGGCAGTAATGAGCCGGTCGAGTTTTTCTCGGGGCACCTTGAAACGGTCCAAGCCGATGACGGCACAATCGCCGCCGTCCTGACGGGCGGCGTGCAGCTCATCCAGCGCCGTGAAACTGGAGACTACATCGAGCTGCAGGCCGATCGCGCCGTGCTGTTCACCTCTTTGCATAGCCTCAAGGACCTGACCGATCCGCAGCAGCGCAATAAGCAGATGAGCCAGTCGATCATCGGGGCGTATCTGGAGGGCGATGTCCGCATCCACTACACGCCCAATCGCAAGGGCGTCGGAGAGCAGCGGCTCAATACCGACAAGGTCTACTACGAATTCGGCACCGATCGCGCGGTGATGACGATGGCCATCGTGCATACCGTGGAGCCGGCGCATCAGACAACGATCGTCGCCCGCGCAAAACTGATGCGGCAGCTCAGCATCGGCGAATATCGCGCCGATCACATGCAGCTTTCGACCAGCAGCTTCGCGGTGCCGTCCATCAGCATCGCCGCCGACCGCATGTATCTGCGCGAGGAACCCAACTCCAATCCACTGATCGGCAATGAGGTGGCGTATCAGGGCCAGGGCATTACGTTTCAGGCGTTTGATGTACCGTTTTTCTGGATGCCGGCTTCTTCGGGAACGCTGCAAAAGGGATTGCCGCTGCGCGCGCTGGAATTCGGGGATGCGCATGACTTCGGCTATTTCGGCAAGACCGAATGGGGATTGTTCGAAACGCTCGGCACTTTGCCGCCGCGCGATCTGGATGTGAACTACCGCGTCGATTATTTCAGCGAGCGTGGGCCGGCGGCGGGATTGAACGGCGCGTACGGCGGCGGATTCCTCACCGACACCGCCAAAACGCCCTGGGATTTCACCGGCGATTTCCATTCTTACTTCGTCTACGACCAGGGCACAGACGACCTGGGCCGCCTGCCCATCCCCAACAGTGGCGGCGAGCGGCTGCGCGGAGAGGCGCTGTGGGAACATCAGCACTTTTTCCCCGATCACTGGTCGGCCCAGGTTCGGGCCGGCTGGGTTTCCGATGCCACGTTTCTGGAACAATGGTTCCGGCGCGATTTTGAGCAGGGCCCGCCGCACAATGAGATGGCCTACATCAAGCATCAGGATCAGACGGAAACGTTCTCGGCCGACGTGGAATGGCAGCCCAATCGCCTGGTCACCACCAGCGGGCAGCAGCAGGAACAGTTTGAAGTGGAGCGACTCCCGGAGTTCCGCTACGACCAGATCGGCGTTCCGCTGGCGAAAAACAATCTCACCTTCTTCAGCCAAAACGAAGCCGCCGGATTGCGATTTCAGGTGTCGCGCAGCTCCTTGCAGGCGCAGGGATTTAATCCGCCGACCGTCTCGCCCGGCTTGCCGGCGCTGGGAACCACCGGCATCGACAACGACATCACCTGGCGCGGCGACACGCGGCAGGAAATCGATTGGCCGATGAGCGTCGGGCCGATTCGGGTCGTGCCGTACGTCTTTGGCCGCTACACGCAATATTCCAATTCGCCCACCGGCAGCACGCCGGCCCGGTTTTTCGCGGGCGCGGGCACGCGAATGACCACCGAAATCTGGAAGACCGATCCCACCGCGCGGTCCGATCTCTTCGACATCCACCAGCTTCGCCATGTGATCGAGCCCGAGGTGAATCTGTTCACGTCGGCGACCAACATCGATAACACGCAGGTCTTCATCTACGACCAGGCGATCGACAAGATCAACGACGTGTCGGCGGCGCAGTTCGCGCTGCATCAGCGCTGGCAGACCAAGCGCGGCGGGCCGGGCGAATGGCGCAGCGTCGATGCCTTTTCGCTTAACGTCGATGTTGATTTCTTCGCCAACAAACCGCCCAAATCGGTGCGGGAGCCGGTCAATTTCCGCGGAATTTATCTGCCCTACATGCCCGAAGCCTCGACCCCGCGCGATGCGATCAACGCCGACGCGGCGTGGCGGGTCAGCGATAACACCGTTGTCCTGGCGGATACCGCCTACAACATCGACAAGCGCGAAGTCGATACGATTGGCCTGGGCGTTCTGCTGCGGCGGGGCGAGCGGCTTTCAGCGTTCATCGGTAATCGCTATCTGGCCGACCTCGATTCCAACATCACCAGCATCGCGATGAACTACGAGCTGACCAGCAAGTACACGATCGCGTTCGGCCAGCAATTTGATTTCTCGCAAGGTCAAAATGTGCAGTCGAACGTAAGCATTCAGCGGCACTTCGATACCTTCATCTTCTCAGCCACCTATTACTTCGACGAAATCACCGGCGAAAACGGATTCAGCGTAAACCTCTATCCGATCGGCCTCGGGCAGGCGCTGGATACGGGGTCGTTGCAGACGTTCAGAAGATAATGCTGATTGCTGAATGCTGATTGCTGAATAGAAGACGGACCGACGGACCTTATTTCCTCTTTTTGGCCGTTCTTGCTGACGCTGCGAATATCCTGATCAATTCCTCGGTTTCAGCCCGGAGTTTACTCAATCTCGATGCGGTCATTAGCTTTGACCTTTCCAGAAACTCAAGCCAGAACGCGGTTTCATCGAGCTCCTGCTGTGCGGACTCCATTTTGCTGACAAATTCCGCTTGTGAACGAGCGCGGCACGCTTCTCGATATTGAGCGCTCGCCGAGGTGCCGGATCGGAACAATTGGCCGCGAACCAATCGCGCTTCCGGAGAGTTCGCAAGTGAGGCAGACAAACGAAAAATCCGCAGCGCATATTGCATCAACCTTTCACGCAGTTCGTTGCCGCGATCAGTTCCCATTCCGCCCGCGCCTATTCTGCATTTCCCTCCGTCCGCCTATCAGCATTCAGCAATCAGCAATCAGCATTCAGCATTTCCCCTCACAGTTCCCATTCCGCCCGCGCCTATTCTGTATTTCCCTCCGTCCGCCTATTCAGCATTCAGCAATCAGCATTCAGCATTTCCCCATCAACCCCTCTGTCCGATCCGGGCCTGCGGCTCGATCGAGGTTTCTCCGGCCATCGTCTTTACGCGGCCGACGACTTGTGCGGTGGCGTCGATGTATAAGCGGCCACCGAGATTGGTTACGTCGCCGCCGACGACACCGCTGTGGATGACTTTTGTCTTATGCATGACGGTCATGTCGCCGCTGATGTTGCCGAAGATATGGACGCGGCCGCCGGGCTTTATCGTCATGCTCCCGTAGATCGCGCCGCGCATGTAAAACTTGGCGCCCTTGCTCACCGTCACATCGCCGGCGATGGATCCCCACAGCGTGTACGGCTCATCGATAGTGATATCCCCCGCCAATTGGCCTCTTTCTTCGCGCATGATCGTCTTTGGTCCCGGTTGAAAATCGTATGTTGTAATGTTGCGGAAAATCGGTCGGTCGCCCCGGCGATTATTGCCCGGTGGGCGCGGGCGTCACATCAATGTGCAGCTCCGCCTCGCCCAGGGCAAACCGCAACCCGCGGCTGCTGCGCGCCTGCACCATGAAGAGAATCACCAGCATCACAAATGGATAGCCGACGAAACGGATCCACTTGAGCGCGTTCCACTGATTCTGGTCAGAGGGGAAATCGTAATCGCGGATCAGCTCCGGCCAGGTATACAGCGCACCCGGCGGCCGGATATCCGGCACCGGTGCCGAATCGGCTGGATGCGTGGTCGGCGTCTTGCCGGTGTACACCTCGCTCGCCGCCTGCAGCACGCGGCTATTCAACAGCGATTGCCACGGAAATAGCAGCAGCGCGAGCACGATCGACCAGCAAAACGCGCTGGTGACGTGTGAGACGCCGACGAGTCTTCCCACCAGCATGATCGTGACGATCAGCACGAGCACGATCGCCAGCACGATCGGCAGGACGACGCCGGCGAAATTTGCCACGTCGGTGAACCATTCGAAGAAAAGCACCGACCGCAGCCCGGTGCTCGTCGAGGTGGTCGAGGTGGTTTCGCCGGGACGGAACGGCAGATTGTGCGCATACCGCGCGGCAAAGAAGATTCCCATCTGCGCCAGCAGGATGATCGACAGCAGCAGGAAAAGAACATTCTTCGCCCGCCGCGCAACGAGCATCGCGTCGGCATAATCGGCGGCAACCGCCAGCGTAGCAGGAGACGACCGGGTCATAAACGCTCCTTCATCGGATAGTCGTAACGCAAACCCGTTTAAGCCGCAACGGGCAGACGCGATGTGGGTGTCGGGTGAGGTGGTGCGGCGAACATTGTTCAACATCTTGCACGAACGCTCTAACTAGAGCTGCAATCCGCAATTTCGATTCAGAATACAAGGTTGCCAGTCATGCTGAGTGGCCATGCGGCTGCGCCGCACCCGCGAAGAATGAAAACGGATGTGTAGGGTGGGCGTACTCGCCCACCAAGAGCGGCAAATGGTGGGCGAGTACGCCCTACATGAAGTTGCAACATTTTCAGAGCAGGTACTCCGAAGCATCTGGCTTACACGCGCGAGTGGCCAGATGCTTCGGAGTACCTCAGCATGACGGTGACGAGCAATCTTTTGCGGCTCTTCCTGCGTTCAGTTAGTATTCGCAATCAGCGAAACGCAAGAAAAGAAATCCAGGGGCGAAGGAGCGAGCTTTTATGCGAGAGATACTCAAACCCCGTTGCAATTCCGTTGCGGTGCTGGCATCGATTCTTTTGTTCGCGTGCATTTGCAGGCCTGCCTTGGCGCAGCAGGTCCCGTCGCCGGCCGATCTGCAGCAGATGTACGACAGCAAACAATACAAAATCTGCCTCCAGCAGATCGCCCGGGCACTGGCCTTGAAGGGGGACGCGGCACGTGGATTTGATCGCTACAAACTCCTTCTTCTGCGCGGCGAGTGCCTCATGCGCCTGTACGACCGCCCGACCGCGCTAACGGCTTTTGTCGCGGCGCAGGCGTCGCCGGATACGACCACCGCGCTGACCGCGCGGGCCAACGTGGTGCTGCTTCAGAGGACCAACGGTTGGGATTATGTGCCGCCCGGAGGCACGTCGGTCGACATCTCGGAACCCGAAAGCCGCAAGAAGGCGATGGCGGCGTTGTTTGCCGTGGAGTTCAAGAATGCGCACGATGACATGCAGAATGCAATTTCTTCCCCAAGCCTGACGCCCTCGTTTGATGTGCTTCCCAAGCTCAAGGACATGGTCGCCCTGGAGATGACGGCCATCGGTCAGGACACCGAAATCCGCCCCGTGCTGATGACGCTGGGCGAACATGCCCGCGGCTTGATTGACAACGCGTTGAACGACGTGCAGGGGCAGATCACCGCCATTCAAAACAAGGCCAACGACCCGGTGATGGTCGCAGCCGGCGGCCCCTGGTGGGTGGCCGGCGCGCGGCGCGGCCTTGAAACCCCGGACCGCCAGGCATTACGCCAAATTGGCGTCACCATCACGCAGATCTACAACGCCGCATTGCAGGGCCGCACAACCTCTGAAGCGCTTAAAGGAAAAACCGACCTGTGGGAGGCGCTGGTGAAGCGGTCATCAGATCTTGCGGGCCAAGCTAATCAGGTGTTGGACGCGGAGTGAGCGGTGGTAACGCTTCGCGGATCGGGAATTTGAGGATGGTATCGGGAAGTTCGTTCCATTTCGTGGTCGGACCAACACTACCGACACACACCCATCCCCAGTAAATTCCCCTCATGCTTCAGGACACCTTTACCCGCACCCGCCAGCAACGGCTTTTGCGGTTGATGCATGCCAAACAACTCGGCGCGGTCGTCACCGCCTGGCGATGGCATGCGTTCTACTTCACCGGCCATCGCGTCTTCTGGCAAAACGACGCGGCGTTCGTCCTCTTCTCCGATGGACGATCGCTGCTCGTCACAGCAAATAAGACCGATCCATCCGCGGCGGTTGATGAAGTCATTACATACGATGCCACGTGGATGGGAACGCATCGCCCGCCGCAAGCGGCGCTGGCAGGCGAGAAGGTGATTGCCGCGCTAAATGCCCGGCGGGCGCGGCGAGTCGGGGTTGATGCCTCGGCGGTTTCTGCGGAACTCTCGCGCGGGTTTGACGGGGAAACGGTTTCGATTGAAGAGGACTTGTGGCAGCTTCGCCGTAAGAAGGACCCGGATGAACTGGCGATCATGCGATTAGCGATCGATTGCACGCGCGCCATGCACGAGCGGGCGCGGCAGATCATCGAGCCGGGAATTCCTGAGTTGCAGGTTTTTGCTGAATTGCATCGCGCTGCCGTTGAGACGGCAGGGCAGCCGCTCTCGGATTATCTGGGAAATGATTTTGCCTGCGGAGCGCGCGGCGGGCCGCCGCGCGCGGACCGCAAAGCGGCGGCGGGGGAGCTATATATCCTGGATCTGGGGCCGGCGGTCAGCGGATATTTCGCGGACAATAGCCGCGTCTATGCGGTCGATCGAAAGCCAACCGATGCGCAGCAGAAGGCGCGGGAGATTCTCCTGGGCGTTTTCCCGATCGTCGAGCGGATGGCCAAACCCGGCGCGCGCTGCCAGGAGATTTACGCGGCAGTCGATGACTATTATCGCTCGAAAACCGGCCGGGAACATCCGCATCATCTGGGCCATGGTGTCGGCCTGCGGCCGCACGAGTTTCCGCATCTGAATCCGAAATGGGATGACACTTTGCAGGAAGGCGAAGTGTTTACATGCGAGCCGGGCATCTATGAGCCGGAGCTGCGCGCGGGATTGCGGATCGAGAATCAGTATCTGGTGACGGTCGATGGTGTGGAGAATCTAACGCCGTTTTCGACGGAGTTGTAGGACCGGAATTATCCCGCAATCGGAGCGGAGCGGCGGGATAAATCCCGCCCTACGATACCCAAGATGCGGGCCGCAATTTTGATTCAGAATTTAAGTGACTGTCATGCTGAGTGGCCATGTGGCTGCACCGCACCCGCGAAGCATGAAAGACGCCACGGGCACGCTGTCGCGAGCCCATGCCACCCAATTCTTGAGGTCATACGCCATTTTGGGTGGCATGGGCTTGCGACAGCATGCCCGTGGCGTTTGTATACGACCGCCGCTATTTTCAGAGCAGGTACTCCGACGCATGACAGCATGCGAGGGCGTGGAAAATCCAAGTCACCGGCCGGAGTCCCTACGAAAACACCACTGATCCGCTAGAATCCCCATCAACCTTATGAGCATTTCCTGGGATACATTCGAGCGCTATCGGCAGAAGGGGCTGGATGCCCGCCGCGCTGGGCAATGGGATTCGGCGCGGATCTATCTGCTCGAAGCTGCTCGCGCCAGCGTGGAGTTGAGCAAGGAAGCGCAGACCGAAGATCTCAAGCAGGGCCGCCGGCAGATGGCGGAGAAACTGCTGGAGCTGGCGAAGGATTGTGAGTCGGCGGCCAAAGAGGGCCGCCGACAGCCGACGCTTCGCCGGCAATCGGGCGGCGCCTCTTCCGCGCAGGCGTCGGAGTCGGAAGGGGAGTCCTCCGCCAAGCAGTGGATCGTCAAGGAAAAGCCGTCGCTGCGATTTGCCGATGTCGCGGGGCTGGAAGATGTGAAGGAAGATATCCGCCTCAAGATGATCTATCCGTTCGAGCATCCGGAGCTGGCGGAGAAATTCGGCATCCGCCCCGGCGGCGGGGTGCTCATGTACGGCCCGCCCGGCACCGGCAAAACCATGCTCGCCAAGGCAACCGCGGGCGAAATCGACGCCACCTTCTTCTGCATCTCGCCGGCCGATGTGCTCAGCAAATGGGTCGGCGAAGCGGAGCAGAACATCAAGAAGCTCTTCGACGCCGCCGCGGCAGAGCCGCGCAGCATCATCTTCATCGATGAGATCGAGGCGCTGGTTCCCGCGCGGCGCGACGACGGCTCGAGCGTCATGCAGCGCGTCGTCCCGCAGATTCTGCAAGGCGTCGAAGGATTCGACAAAAAAGCCGGCCGCTCGATTCTGCTGATGGGCGCAACCAACGTGCCCTGGCAGCTCGACCCGGCGATGATGCGACCGGGGCGGTTTGACGAAAAGGTTTACATTCCATTGCCGGACATTGCCGCCCGGCGAAAGATGCTCGATCTGAACCTCGCCAAGCGCCCCGTAGCGCCCGATCTCGATCTGGACGCGCTGGCGCATCAGCTTGATGGATTCAGCGGGGCTGACATTAAGTATATCTGCGATCGCGCCGCGACGATTCCATTCCTGCAGTCGGTTTCATCCGGACAAGAGCAGGCGATCTCACTGGCGATCCTGCAGGATGTCATCGGGGAGACGATGAAGTCGGTCACGCCGGAGATGCTGCGTCGCTTCGCCGAGTGGGCCAAGGCGGCGGCGAGCGCGTAAGCTGCGTTGATAGCGCTTCTT
>DATBDZ010000478.1:0-4069 GCA_036276235.1 Humisphaera sp.
CCGTCTGGTGATCGCCACGAAGGCCGCGATGGGCGCGGCAGATCCGGCAAAGGGCCTCACCATGACGACCGATCACGACGACAGCGATTTCGAGCCGCCGCACAGCTCATCCCCGACCGATCACGTCCTCAACGAGCTTCAGCTCTATGGCTACCGCCCCTTCCATGACGAGCCCGATCCGAGACCACTTCCCGAAGGGAACGCCGTGGCCGGCGCCGTCGCAGACATCTTCGACGCCCTGGTCTCGACCCTGAGCGACACGCGGCTCGAACCGGACCTCGAAGACTTGCTCTGGTCGACCGTCAACCTTTTCCACCGCGCCGTCGACCGCATCGAGCGCGAGGTCGACGACAACGAGCAGGCGCAGCAGCGGAGCCAGCGCGAGCAGAACGGCTCCGAAGTGCGATCCGTCGAACTCGAGCGGCTAACGGCCGAAGGCATCACGCTCATCGAGCGCCGCAACAGCGTGGAGCTCTTCCGCGATCAGGCTGCCGAACGGTTCGAAACGCACACCGACACACCCTGGCGCCCCCGCTCTGGATCGCTGGTGAACCATCGAACGCTCACCGCCGCGATGATCGACAGTCGCGACTTCCTCGCGGCTAAGCGTTGGACCGAGACCGAAATGATGCTGCCGCCCGGGCCGAAGATCGCGCTCACCGGCGGGCTCGACTTCAACGATCATCGCCTGATTTGGGATCGGCTCGACAAAGTCCACGCCAAGCATCCCGACATGGTGCTGTTGCATGGCGGCTCGCCGAAGGGCGCCGAACTCATCGCGGCCAAGTGGGCGAGCAACCGCAAAGTGCCGCAGATCGCCTTCAAGCCGGATTGGACCAAACACGCCAAGGCTGCGCCGTTCAAGCGGAACGACGCGATGCTCGCGGTCATGCCGATTGGCATCATGCAGTTCCCGGGCACCGGCATTCAGGACAACGTCGCCGACAAGGCCAAGCGCCTCGGCATCCCCGTCTGGCGGTACGGCGACGGCGGCGCGTAAGCGCCGCTCTCCTTTCTAAAGCTCAAGATCGTTGCTGTCGTCGAGGTCGCACCCAACGACTATTCGCATGGTGGTTCTGGCTTTTCCCGCCGCTTCGTCCGTAGCGTGAGGATGTGAAAAGCGATTCCCTTCCGATGCAGCGAAAAACCGATAGAGGTACATGACATGCGTATCCTGATCAGGAGCCGATCTGAACGTGTAAGGCACGCCATTTGGGACAAAGAACCAGTCACCAGGACCGAAAGTTCTCCTATTATACAGTATGCTGCCGCGCACTAGTAATCGAAGGCTTCCGCCGGGATCATCGACTGAATTCTCTGGGTGAACGTGCCGCTCAACAACGGTATTCGGAGGAAAGACCGTCTCATATACGCGCATCTCAATCATGTTGACCGGGAGCTGCCATTTGCAAATACCACTACCGAACGGAGTATCAACTTTCAGAAGCTCTTCTGCGGCCTTCGCCTTTTCATCAAATCTTGTTACCGGATGGGGCCCAAAGCCGGCGGCGCGCAGTTCCTCAGTTGTATACGCCTTCGTACCATTCCAAATTGGGTCAATTCGCCCTTCGAATAATCAGTCCTCTTGCTGTCGTATGGTCTCGACCAAAATCCCGCCCGCTATATAGTGAACGGGATGGAGTGCCGGGTATCAGCGATGCCGTAAACGGCCGCGTTTTGTGCTGTGTGATCAACCACCGTAGGACAGCGGAGCCGAACCCCTTATTTCGATAAAGCTCGTCGATGTAAAAGTTCTTAAGATGCACACCCTTGTCGGTTTCCGCCACTGAAACCCAGCCTATCGGTGTACCGTCGCATGTGATGATCAAAACCTTGCTGACATCCCAAATCGTTGCAAACCGGGCTTTTTCATCGTCATCTTTCCAAGCCTCGTTTCGTTCCCGGAGAATGTGGGGCTCAATGAGTGGGCGAGCAGAGTCCACGTAAAGCTTCCAGGCGAACTCAAAATCGGCTGGCGTCGCCGTGCCGGTTTCTGCAACTTTGGTCATGACTGCAACTCCCTCTTTGGATCCACCCATATCCACCAGGGCGCCGTGCGGCTTACCACAAAGTGCTCATCATTGCGCTCGGTGTCTCGGCTGGCGACATGCGCGTCCGATCTACCCCCTGAATGACGGCGCAACGTCAAGTGCCGCCGCCTTGCTCCTCCCGCCTTCCACCGCCAATAGCCTCATGGCCGAGATCTTGAGGCCGGAGCGAAGCCCGGATCACAGGGCTCTGGAAGACGCGCAGTATCAAGCGGAACTGTTCCGGCTGCTCCGGGACAGACCACGCAGGCCGTAACGGATAGGGATCGCGTACGGATTTGGTAGCCGCGGCCGCGAACGTCTGATGTCTGATTTCAGCGCGTTGCGGTCGTTCGATGCCCTGTGGGAGCACGCGGTGCCCAGGGGGAGCAGAGCCCTCCCAACGGCCAGCTTCTCCCTTTCTGCTGGGAGCGAATTCAGCTATATCGTCATCTGCGCCGTGGAGGTGGTGGTGGCGTGACTTCGCCCTCTGTGACGGAGACCACGACCGTGCTCATCCTCGGCATCATTGTCAGCGCGTTTGGCATTGGGTTCTTTTGCTGGCTGTTGTTCACGCTGGCGGTCTATGCACTTCCGTTTTTCGTGGCGATGACTGCCGGTTTCGCCGCATTACACAGTGGCGCTGGCTTCATCGGCGCGATCGTCGTCGGCATTGTCGTGGGCATTGTCACGCTCGCCGCTGGCCAGATTTCCTTCGCTATTGTGCGATCGCCCGTCATCCGTGCGGCGATAGCGCTGCTCTTCGCCGTGCCGGCAGCAGTAGCCGGCTACCACGGGACGCTCGGCTTGAGTCACATCGCCGCGCCTTCCCATTGGTGGGCCGAGGCATTCGCGTTCATCGGAGCCGTACTTGTCGGCGCCACGACCTGGGCACGCATGACGCTCTTTGCGGACCCGCCCGGTACCACGCGAGTTTTGCCGTTCGGTTCGGCTCAAACTGCCCTCGGCACCGCCAGCAGGGATGGCTGATCGCCTCGTCCTCACGACGCGCGACGGGGATTTCGGCGATCATTCAGCGTGAGACGCGCCCGGAAACATCGCGACCCTCATTGAACCCCTCGCATCTACTCCGATCACGCCTGCCTTCCTCGGCCGGTTCGGTAGCTAATGCAGTGCGCCGTTCGGCTCAGTGATGGGCCGCCTTTTTCTACGCTATGGCTTCTTTCTCTTCGCCAAGCGCGCTGTCCCCCTTGAGTAGGGTAACCGGCATTCGCCACGTCTTCTCCTGAGGATGCTGTTCAGTGCGCGCGAACCACACGGCCTCTCCCTTGGCTGATCTGGCCAGAGGACGGCTACGCCTCGATCGCCTGACCCGCAACGGCGCCTGATCGACTTTCTTCCCCTGGGCTAAAGCCCATTCCTCGCGAGGCAAGAAAGTCTCACCGCCGCCATCCTCCGCTGTGCTGCGGCCCGCGGGCGGGTGCGGCGTCAATCGCCTCCGGCCCTCCGATCGCCATCGAGGCCGCGATGGTCGCGGGCTCGAGACAGCCAAAGGAGAAGTGACATGGCGAATATCGGTTCCTTCAAGAAGGTCGGCAGCGAGCTACAGGGCGAGATCGTCACGTTGAGCGTGCAAACGAAAGGCGTGCGCATCGTCCCCGAAACTAACCGCGTCAATGACAATGTTCCGAGCCATCGGGTCTTTGTCGGACGTGCCGAGATCGGGGCCCCTGGTCGAAGCGCTCCAACGAGGGCCGCGACTATCTCTCGCTCAAGCTTGACGATCCGAGCTTCACCGCCCCGATCTACGCCAACCTCTTCGAGGACGAGGACGGCGAGGGCTACAGCCTGATCTGGTCCCGCGGCCGCAAGCCCAGCGGCGAATAAACCGAACCTCGCGGCAAAGCCCCGCCCGGGCGTCCGGGCGGGGCTTTGCTTTGCCTGGTGACGTCCGCAATAGCGCGTGATCCCACTCGGTATTCTGTCGATGGGATACCGGCTTGCCGCATGGCTGGTCCCAGTCATTATGCTCCATCGAACGCCGGGGCCGTGCTTTGATACGGCTCTGCCCCGAAGGAGAG
>DATBDZ010000479.1:0-27325 GCA_036276235.1 Humisphaera sp.
GATGTACGGCAGAGGCAACATTGACCTACTACGCCTCCGCGCGAATGCCCGAGCGCCGTAAAAAATTCAACTCGCCAAGTCCGCCGTGATGACACGAGCCGAATCACCAAATGTGCGGAAGAACCCGAAATCCGGTGCGAAGCGTTGCAAGAGCCGGAGTTGGCCAGCAAACGGAAGACGTGTCACGCGAAGAGACGAAGCTGCGAAGCCAGATCAAATGCATTCTTTGCTTCGCATCTTCGTGGCTTCGTGTGACAATCCTGATTGGCGTCTGACGGAGTCCAAGGGCGGCGCTCGGAGGATCCGGGCCCTCGTTACACTCGTTCCCGGCGTGGCGAACGGGTTTTGCGTTGGGTACCCGTTCTTAATTGTCACGTGCAAGTCCGCGATAAAACGGCACCATCCCCGGGCAAAAATCCCTTAAAGTATTTCCTGGCGTTACTCCACTTGGCGTATTGGCGTCTTGGCGTTCAACTTAAATTCTCGCCCGCGGATTAGCTCCTACCGCCCCAGCATTGCTTGAATATCCGGCGAATTGAGGTTGTCTTTTGTGACGAGCGAAACGCCCGTGTCGATTCTTTGCTCGACGGGTTGGCCCTTGATGACCGCGACCGCCGTCTTGACGGCGAGGTAACCCATCTTGACGGGATTCTGGATGACCGTCGCCTGCAGATCGCCCTTCTCCATCGACTTGATCATGGATTGGGAGGCGTCAAAGCCTACGACTTTCAGTTTGCCGGCGAGGCCGGCCTGGGTGAGGGCGTTGAGCATGCCGACGGTGGCGGACTCGTTGGGGCAGAAGACGGCATCCGCCTGGCGGAGCTGATCGATCATGTTCATCGATGCGGTCAGGGCCGTATCCACCGTTGCGCCGGCGTAACGATTGTCAGAAATGAGCTGGATGCCGGGATTTTGCTTGATGATTTCAAGGAAGCCGTCTTCGCGCTCGGCGGTGCTGGCGGAGCCTTCCTGGTAGCGAAGGAGGATCACCTTTCCCTTGCCGCCCAAAATGCGGACCATCTCGGTGCCGGCGATGGTGCCGCCTTTGTGGTTGTCGGTTGCGACGAAGCTGGCGAAATCCTTGCCGACATCTCCCTTGAGCCCCGAGTCAAAGATGATGACGGGGATCTTCTTGCCGGCGGCTTCCTGCACGGGCTTGATGAGAGCTTTGTCATCCAGCGGCGCGAGGCAGAGGGCGCTGTAATTGTCGCTGATCAACTGCTCGACGATCTGAATCTGCTGAGCGCGATCGTTTTCCTGCAACGGCCCTTTCCAGAGGATCTGCACGCCAAGCTCCTGGCCGGCTTTATCGGCGCCGGCGTGGACGGATTTCCAGAACTCGTGGGTGGTGCCTTTGGGGATGACGGCAATGCGAAGCTGGCTGGATTGGCCGCCGCCTGACGGGGAGGAGGCGTCCTTCTTGTCGCAGGAAACCAAAGCCAGCAAGAGCCCTGTGATCAGAACCATCATCAGACTGCGCATTGAAAGCCTCCGCGGGTGAATTGAATTTGAGGATCGAGGATAGAGGATTGAGGATTGCGACACCGGGTTAGCAACGGGCGACCTGCTCTTCTGGATCCTCGATCTTCCATGCTTGATTTCGCAAAATGAAAACTGAAACGTTGCTCCGCGTGAGCATTATGGCAAAACGGTCGGCGTTCGCCACTGATTCGCGCGCCGGCGATTCGCCCACTCGGTATTTACGATTGGGTGCCACAGGTCGCGGTACTCCGAGACCTGTGCTCTTCGGTCAGCCCGCACGCACAGGTCTGCGAGTACGCCGACCTGTGGCACCCGGCGAGCGTCACTCGCGCTAACGGCCCCCACCCTAACCCTCCCCCGGAGTACCGGAGGAGGGGACAGGAGGCACTCCTGCGGACGACAGTTGGCCTATCTCGCGAGTGCCACCAGAGGCCGGACGCGGAAAATCTTGTCCAGGAACGGCGTGAGAATACCGGCGAGCAGCAGCGCGATGTAGGGGCCGATGGCGGCGCTGAAATAAAGTTGGAGCGCAGCCGACGCGACGCCGATGAGGGCGGCGTAGACGAGCCGCGCGCGGCCGGAGGTGGGCTGCATGGTGCCGGCGGTGGCGAGGAAAAACGCCATGAACAGGATCGGCGACGCCATCAGCTCGTAGTTGGCGAGCGTGACGCCGACGGCCCAGCCTACATCTCCGCGCCGAAAGGCCATCGAATGCCAAATCGTCTGCGCGCCGATGGCGACGGGGATCGGCAAAACCAGCAGCACGACAAATGCCACGAGCATGATTGTCAGCGGCACGCGAAAATCGATCAGGCCGCGATACATCAGCATCAACCCGCCGATGATGACGGCGATCGCGCTGCCGGCGCCGATCGGACCAGGATGCCCGCCGATGATCAGGTCCTCCAGCGGCGGCAGGCTATCGCGCAGAAGCGCCTGCAACGGCAGCCACCCGCGCGGCGGCTTCTCGCGGCCGCTGGTGTAGCGCGTCAGCACTTGCGACGCGGGCTCGGAGAATTGCGTTTCCTGGTTGGGCGCATCATGGCGCGCCAGCCACGGGTCTTTGCTGGCGGGCATTCGATCGCCCGGCTTGCCCGCCAACAGATCGCCCAGATAGATGCGGCTTCGAGACAGTACCGCCTGCGGAACCAATAGGCCGCCGAAGAGCGTCGCAAGAATCAGATAGGTGACGACAACCGGGTGCAGGCGGCCCGCGCCGAGCCCGCCTAGCGTCCAGATCGTGATGACCAGTAGTATTCCCGCCGCCAGCGGCAGCGGCCAGAGCGTGACGCCCAGCAGATTTGTCCGCACTGATGCAAGATGGCCCGGCAGCATCAAGGCGAGCAGGAGGGCATAGAGCATGACGTTGGACGACTCGAGCTGCCGCCCGCGCCGGCCGATTTGCCGCCAGATGATCAGCGCCGGCCATGCGCCGGCGATCACCAGGAGGACTACCATAAGCCCGCGCCATCCGTAGAACGCCGCTGCGGCTGTGAGCGGGAAAATCGCCCCCTGAAAGTGCATGGCGAAGTATTCGCGCACGCGCACGCCGCTGTGCGGCAGCGACATGAGCTCGGGAGGTTTGGCGAGGGCCGCGGCGGTCATGGATTGGCCTCCGCGGGTTGCGGTTTGTGCGACCGCGTTCCCTCTTGCAGCGATTGCAGCGTGCGAATCGCCGGCAGCAGCGGCAGATGCGACGGGCAGACAAAGCTGCAGATGCCGCACTCGATGCAGGCATCCATTCCATTTTGCGCGGCGACGTACAAATCCTCCTGCTGTGCCGCGTCCAAAAGAGCCGCCGGACGGATGTACACTGGGCACCCTTCCGCGCACCACGCGCAGCGAATGCACGGCTCGACATTCGCGGCGGCCTGCGGCGGGACGATCGCGATCGTCAGCTCGTCGCCGCCAATTACGCAATCGGCATTGAGCTTCACTTCGCGCAACGGGCAACCCGCGCGTAAATCAAACGCGCCGGCGGGAGTCATTTGCGCCAGCAGATCATCGACGCGCGTGCCGATGGGAACATCGAAATAATGCGTCTTTCGCCGCAGATAATCGTGAACCGCTATCGGGCAGGAGAGCATCGGTTCGTTGGAGGCGATCGCGCGGCCGACTGCTACCGCCGCCGCCGCGTCCAGCACGAGCACGCCGCGATCGCTCGGCAATTCACCCGGCGCGATCCTTCGTCGCGTCAGCTCATGAACGAGGATTGACGGATGCGACTTGGGATATTCGTTCACGAGAGGAATCAGCCGCATCGAGGTGTCGGCGGATGCGGCGCGAAGTCCATGCCAGCATTCCGAAGGCCCGGCATAGGCGACGACGGTCAGCACGTTTTTCGCCTTGCAGGCGGTCGCGATCGCCATCACGCCCGCGACGACTTCCACCGGCCAGTCGGCGGCGACATTTGCCTGCAACGGAACTGCCGGGTCCTCGTCGAGCACATTGCACAGGATCGTATCGATCGGCTTGCGATGCGGCCCGCGAAGCTGAGCGAGCAAATTTGGACTGGCCCAGCGATCGGCCCAAACGCTCAGAGCCGCTAAGCGATCAGCCAGCTCATCGCTGCTGACACCGGAAAGAGCGGCCATCATCGGCGCGATCTGGTCGCGCGTCAGGCGCTTTTCGGACTGCACGTTTTCTTTTGAAGTTGGCTCGAAGCGGATCACCGGAACATAGACATCGCGCGTGATTGGCGCCAATTCCTGGCCGACGATTTTCCCATCGACCGGCGCGCGCGGAACGGTTGCCGCATCGACGGGGCTGCTGAATAAAGAGTCGCCGCGAGAGACGAGCGTTCCCGCGGGCTTCATCGATGAGAGATCGTCCTCGCGGAGTCCGCGGCAAGGAATGAGCAACGTCGCCGGCGACGGAATTGATTTGAGCCGAAACGAAGTTTGCACAGGCGCCGAGGGCGCGCTGGCCGATTGTGGCGCCGTCGATTCCGGCGCGGTCACATCTGGCGCGGATTCACTGCTTTTGCCGCTGGAGGATTGCACTTAGTCGGCTCCGGCCAGTCGAATTCCGTTGCGTCGGCAGAGGTTCTTGAGCGCGTCAGTCCCCACCTTGAATAGCTCGGGGCCGGTTTCCCCGTGCGAGTGCCCCGCCACTTTCAGGTGCGGCTCCATGCTCAAAAACCCGCGATAGCCGCTCGTCCAGGCATCGACGAGAATTTGCTCCATGTTCCCGTCCCCCTCGCCGGCGGGCACGACCTGCCCGGAGCCGAACTTCGCGTCCTTAATATGAATGTGCGTGGTATATGGCTTCAACAGCTTCCAATTGTCAATCGGGTTTTCACCGACTTGGACAAAGTTGCCAAAATCAAACGCCGACCGAAGCTTGGGCGATTCGACGCTCTTCATCAGATCAAGGCAACGCTTGCCGGTGTCGCCGTAAATTCCCTTTTCGTTTTCATGCACGAGCATGACCGGACGGCTTTCAAGATATTGCACCTTCTGGCGAAATCGATCGATCACCTCATCGCGATGCGGGTCGATCGGGCCTTTTCCTTCGCCGCCGGCGGGGTAATAGCTGAAGACGCGGATCAGCGGCGCCGAGAAGAATTCGGCGAAGTCCACCGCCTTCTTGAAGCGATCAAAATGCTCCTGCCAGGGTTTATCGATAGCCACTTTGCCAATCGGCGAACCGATGCTAATGACGGCCAGGCCGTTGTCAGCGAGTTTCTTTTTGATCTCCTTGCGTAGCGGCTCGTCAAAGTCCATCACGTTTTTGTGATTGACGCCGCGCAGCTCAAAGTGGGTGATCTTATTCTCTTTAGCCACACGAATCTGCTCATCCAAATCGGGCGAGATTTCGTCGGCAAATGCGGACAGCTTCAGCATGGCAACATGGTCGGCAAGGGGCGGGGGAACGTCAAGCGGGCTGGCAGGCTGGACGTGCCGAGCAGTTGGGCGAATTTGAGGATGGAGGATTGAAGATAGAGGATGGCGAGGCGTCTCCTTCGCCATCCTCCATCCTCAATCCTCTATCTACTTTTTCCGAGCTCACTGCGCCGTCCACCCACCATCGACGCTCAGCATCGACCCGGTAACATAGCTAGCCGCGTCGCTGGCCAGAAAGATCGCGGCTCCCTGAATCTCTTCCATCCGCGCCCAGCGGCCCAGTGCCGTTGCGCCGACGATGAACTTCTTTCCCTCTTCCGTGCCGGCGATTGGCGCGTTGATTTCCGTCATGAACGGACCGGGGCAGATCGCGTTCACGGTGATGCCGCTTTGTGCCAGTTCTAGTGCCAGACAGCGGGTCATCTGCGTCACCGCGCCTTTGCTGGAGCAATAAGGCGTGCGATTGGAAAGTCCGACTAATCCCAGCGTGCTGGAAAGATTGATGATCCGCCCGCGGCCCGCTTTCTTCATATGTACCGTCGCAGCGCGGCTGCAGAGCCATGTGCCGGTGACGTTGATGCTCATCACCTGCTGGAATTGTTCGAGGGTGATGACATCGATCGCGCCGCGGATGTTGATGCCGGCGCTGTTGACGAGGATGTCGATCTTTCCGAACTGCGACATCGCCGACTCGACCATCGCATTGACCTGATCAGGCTGGCTGATGTCGGCCTGAAATCCGACGGCCTTCTTGCCATACTCGCGAGCCACCGTGGCGGCGGCGGATTGCGCCTCCTCAAGATGGCGGCTAACGAGCATGACGGAAGCGCCCGCCGAGGCGAATCCTTCCGCCATCGCCAGGCCAAGGCCCTTGGAGCCGCCGGTCACGATTGCCGTTCGTCCGCTCAGATCAAACAGTTTGATTCCAGGAAGCATGAATTTCGCCGCCAAAAAAGGTTGAACCAATCAGGTAAGCCGCCGCGCCGGGAAAGTAACGGACGGATCGACCGCATTCAACAAACTGGTGTCGGATGAGCGTGGGGTCAGTAGAATCGGCGGCATGCGATACTACGAGCACGAGGGCGTCCAACCAGAGACGGCCCACGAAGCCGTTCGAGAAAGCTACAATGGCGAGGAGCTTGCAAAGCTCGTGCGCACGTTTGTCGGCGCCAAACCGCCTCCGACTCGCAAGGAGGAGATGGCGGCGGCATTGGCGCGACTGCTTGAACGCGATCAACTTCAACGCATCTGGGCCAAGCTCAATCCGGAGGAGCAGGCCATGGCCGCGCAAACCGCGTGGTCCGAGACCGGGTTCTTTGACCGCCAAAAATTTGCCGCGAGCCGCGAATCATCCAACTCTGGGCAGGAGGAGGATGTCGATGATGAGGAAAGTGACTACGAGGAGGATGATGACGACGTCATGTTTGGCTTCGGCCGAAGCAAGGATGGCAAGCGAAAGCGTTCGCTTCTTGAACTGATCATGCCGCGCGGCGTTATGCCGCGCGATATTCAGCGACGTCTGCGAGCGATTGTTTCAAAGCCGGTGCCGCCGGCCGTTGTTGGAGTCGACTCGCCACCCGATTCCTTGCAAATGACGGTGCACATCTGGAATGCGAAGACAAAGTCATATGGCCGTGGCACCGAAGCCGTGCCGATTGTTCGCCGCGAGATGGAACGCGCCGCCTGGCACGATTTGATGGCGATGCTGCGTCTGGTCGATGCGGGGAAAGTGCCAGTCACCGAAAAGAATCGCTGGCCAACCCCGGCAGCCATTCGTCAGATAGACGAAGTGCTCGACGGCGGCGACTTCTACCCGGACGACAAATCAAGTCGAAAAAAATCGCAAGATTTGGACGAGTCCCCTCCCGGTCCCATTCGCGCCTTTGCGTGGCCAATGCTTCTGCAGGCGGGGAAGCTGTCGCAAGTGCGCGGTTCCCGCCTTGAACTTACAAAGGCCGGCCGGGTCGCGTTGACAAGTCCGCCCCATGAGACCCTCCGCGGCCTCTGGAATAAATGGATCGACAGTGATCTGCTCGATGAACTCCGGCGGATCGACGTGATCCGCGGCCAGACTGGCGCCGGCAAACGTGGCTTAACGGACACCGCCCAGCGCCGCCACGCGATTGAGGCGGCCCTTCGCGATTGCCCCGCTGGACGATGGATTGCCCTTGATGAGTTCTCGCGGCATATGCGCGCAGCAGGGCATGAATTTGAAGTCAGCTCCGATCCGTGGAGTCTTTACATAGCAGAGCAGCAGTATGGCTCGCTGGGGTATGAGGGCTACGGCGGCTGGAATATTCTCCAGTTGCGATATCTGCTGTGTGTGTTGATGGAATATGCCGCGACGCTCGGGCTCGTCGATGTCGCATTCGTTCCGCCGGCCGGCGCGCGGCCGGACTATGGAAGCATGTGGGGAACCGACGACATGGCGTTTTTCAGCCGGTACGACGGTTTCATGTTCATGCGAACCACACCTTTGGGCGCATATGCCCTGGGGCTCGAGGGTTCCTATGCGCCGCCACCGATGGAGGCCAGAAAAGTTATCCGGGTTGAGCCCGACCTTCATGTGGTGGCTACAGGGCCGTTGACCTCGGCGGATGTGCTATTGCTCAACACGTTTGCCCGGAAGACCGCCGATGACATCTGGCACCTGGACCCCGCCCGTTTTCTCGACGCCGAGGCGGCCGGACGTAGCGCTCAGGAACTCACTGAGTTTCTTGAAGCGGCCAGCGGCGAGGATCTACCAGAACCTGTGGACCGGTTCATTGCCGAAGTTGCCGCTCGCGCACGGGCGTTGAGTGACTTGGGGCCGGCCAGGTTGATCGGCTGCGCTGATCCAGGGCTGGCCACGTTCATCGCCAACCATCCTGCCGCGCGGAAAGTGTGTTCACTCGCAGGCGCGGACAAGTTAGTGGTGGCAGCCAAGGACGAATCCGCCTTTCACCGCGCTCTGCGGCAGCTGGGATTCACTCTACGGCCAGCGTCGAAAACATGAGGCCCATGACGGTAGCGAATGCGCTCGCTATTGATCCCCCGAATGACACAATCTCAGGTTATGCATCCGGTGTTTGCGTCGACGGATTTGGTCTGACGAAGCGGATTGGATAGTGCGGCTCATTCTCCGTCACCCATTCGCCGACGTTATCGCGCTTGGCGGATCCAGGCTCGCCGTTGCAGTGGAACTGGACCGTCTTCCCGCTGCGCGAAACGGAGTCGATGGTGATCTGATACAGGACGCTGCCGACCAGCATCATGCCATGAGCGCAATGACGCGGGTCGGCGTCTTCCAGCTCGTAAAAACGATCGATCACGCGATCAGCGGACGACTCAGGACTCATCGCCCCCATATGCTGCCTATTTTTTCGAGTCTTGAAAGAGGCGCGGCCAAAACTGTTGCGCATCGCGCCGACAAGGGTTGACATTCATGGCGGTGCCATCGCGATCCTCCAACACCGTCATGCTGAGGTACTCCGAAGCATCTGGCTGGATTGGGCAAATGGGCCAGATGCTTCGGAGTACCTCAGCATGACGGTTGTTGCATTGGGAGACCCAGAATTGACGCCCAAACGCCACCGTAATATTTGACAGTTTCGCCGCGATGCTGAAACTTCTATCTCACTTCATACGTGATGTTGGCCATCGGGCAGGCGCTGGGTCAGGCGGCGAGGAGTTACACCATGGTCAGTGCGCAGGCGCGGCGATCGGTTGTGGGCTGGCTGTTCTGTGCCAGTCTTCTCGTCGGCATTCATTCCACGTCGGCGCAAGAACGGGAAGTGGATCCTTCCGTTGGGGCCAAGACACTGAAACGCGATTGGAAGCTTCCGCCGACTACTCCGCTTTCACCCGAAGATGAACTCAAGACGATCAAGTTGATGCCCGGCTATCGGCTGCAGCTCATTGCGGCGGAGCCGCTGGTGCATGATCCGGTGGCGATGTCGATCGATCCGGATGGCCGCCTCTGGGTTTGCGAGATGCGCGGGTTCATGCCCAACATCGATCGCAAGGGAGAGATGGAGCCGGTCGGCACCGTTTCCGTTCTTGAAGATACCAATGGCGACGGCGTCTTTGATAAAAGCACCGTCTTCGTCGATGGCCTCGTTCTTCCCCGCGCGGTGTGCTGGACGACCGATGGCTTGCTCGTTGCCGAGAATGGGCACATCTGGCTTTGCCGCGATTCGCACGGCGGCTTGCATTGCGATCAAAAGACGCTGGTGTGTGAATACATCGTCGGGAATCTCGAGCATGCGCTGAATGGTCTGATGCCGGCGCTGGATAATTGCGTCTACTGCGCGAAGGAGGGAATCCGCCTTCGCCGGGTCGAGGGGAAATGGGTTCGCGAAACGATCGCGCCGCGCGGACAATGGGGAATCACGCAGGACGATCACGGGTACCTGGTTTATAACGTCAACGCGCAGCTCATTCGCGGCGATCTGGTGCCTTGCTATTCGGCCAATGGGACGGTCGCCAATCCGTTTATCAACGTGCAGTTTTTCAAGGAGCAGGTGGTCTGGCCGATCCGGCCGACGCCGGGGATCAATCGCGGGTACATTGACTCCTGGCTGCGCGAAGACGGGAGCATGATCGAGGCCAACGCCGACTGCGGGCCAGTCGTTTATCGCGGCGATAATCTGCCGCGCGAACTGTACGGCAACGTGTTCATCCCCGAGCCGGCGGGGAATCTGGTTCGGCGGCAGGTCTTCGTCGATGACAACGGCACCAAGACCTCGCACAATGCTTACGACAAGGTTGAATTCATTGCCGCAACTGATGAGCGATTTCGCCCGGTCAACATGTACAACGCGCCGGATGGCACGATGTACATGATCGACATGTATCGCGGGCTGATTCAGGAGGGGGCGTTTATCACGCCTTATCTGCGCAAGGATACGATCGACCGCGGCCTGGATGGGCCGATCGGCAAGGGTCGAATCTATCGGCTCGTTCACGAGACAACGCAGCCGCGCAAGCCGCCCGCCCTGAGTAAGGCTACGAACGAGGAATTGGCGGGACTCCTGCAAACCGGCAACGGCTGGCAGCGCGATATGGCGCAGCAGCTTCTCGTGCAGCGCAATGATCTGGCGATCGTTCCTACCTTGCGAAATATTGCGATAAAATCGGAGAATCCGCTTGGCCGCCTGCATGCGCTTTGGACGCTGGAAGGATTGAAGAAGACGGATGGCTCGTTGCTGGTCGGTCTCTTCGGCGACGCGGATGCGGACGTGCGAGCCAGTGCCGTTTCCCTGGCGCGGCCGATGGCGATGAAAGTCGGCGAATCGCCCTTCGTCGATGCATTGGCGGCCCTCTCGAATGATCCGGACAAGAATGTGCGGATGCAGCTTGTCTTCACGCTGGGCTTGGTCGTGACATCGTCTGCGGATCGCGCGCTGGAGCCGAATCTGAAAGAGGCGGCGGCGAATCCCGCCATGCTCGAAGCGATGCTGGCGGGCTTCGCCGGCCGCGAGGCGGATTTCCTGGCGGCGAGGATTTCGCTGCCAAGCTGGTCCAAGCCGGAGCCGTGGCGCGAGCAGTTACTGAAGCTGGCAGCAGGATCGCTCTGGCGACAACGCCAACCCGTTGCCGTGTTGCGGTTGCTCGACTTGGCCGCGCGCCAGCCAGCGGAGCAGGCCTGGCAGCAGGCGGCGATGCTTGATGGTCTGGCCAATCCGCCGGCGCTTCGCGCGGTCGCACGAGGCGGCAGAGGACTCGGCGGTGGTGGCGGTGGCGCGGGCAGTGGTGGCCTTGGCGGCGGCGGCGGCGGTAACGGCCTTGGCCGAGGACGCGGCGGCGGCGCGGGCGGCGGTGGTGGCTTCGCTGGATTCGGCGGGCAACCCCCCCGCTCGATGAATCTCCCGCGCGCTCCGGAAGCTCTGGAAAAACTTCGCACCTCCTCCGACGCGGCGGTCGTCGCGGCGGCGCAAAAAGTCGCCGATAAGCTCAATTGGCCCGGCAAGGATGGAAAGCCGCTTCCCGTTTTGCCGCCGCTCACGGCCGAGCAGCAGGCGCTCTATGACATCGGCCGCAAGGAGTACATGAGCCTCTGTGCCGCCTGCCACAATCCGGCAGGCTTCGGCGAGCCGGGCAAAGGCCCGTCGCTGATCGATTCCGAATGGCTCGACAACGATCAGCGCCTCGTCCGCCAGGTCCTCTACGGCCTGCGCGGCCAGATCACCATCGGCGGCGAAATCTTCAACGCCGACAAAGTCCTGGAAATGCCCGGCATGTATCAGGCCCTGGACGACCAAAAAATTGCCGGCATCCTGACCTTTGTCAGAAGAGAATGGCGCGGCGACAAAACCGGCCCGATCGATCCGCAAACAGTAGCGAAGATTCGCGCGGCTACTGCGGGCAGGACGGATCAATGGATTGAGCCGGAGCTGATGAAGATAGAATGATTTTGAAATCCGAAATCCGAATCCCCGAAATCCGAATCAATGACAAATGACCAAATTCCGAATGAACGTCACGCGAAGAGACGAAGCTGCGAAGAAAGCCGTCGCCGCGCCTTCGTCTCTTCGTTGCTTCGCGTGACATCTGTTCGGAATTTAGTCATTTGGATTTGATTCGGATTTCGGGGATTCGGATTTCGGATTTGGACTTCGACACGAAGAGGATCCTATGTCAAATAAACGGGCAGTGTTCGCGCTGGCGGCCTTTCTCCTGGCTTCTGGCTCCTGGCTCCTGGCTCCTTCCGCCCACGCCGACGACATCGCTTTCCGCAAGCACGTCATCAACCCTGAATCCGAATTCATGGCGGCGGCGGTCTTTGACGTTAACAAGGACGGGAAGCTCGATATCGTCTGCGGCGGATTCTGGTACGAGGCGCCCACCTGGAAAAAACATTTCCTTCGCAATGTCGAAGTGATGAATGGCCGCCCGGATGGCTACGCGCATCAGGTGCTCGACGTGAACGGCGACGGCTTCCCCGATATCGTCACCATCAACTGGCGATCGCGCAGCGTTCGCTGGATCGAGAATCCGGGCCCGGATCTGGCGAAGGAAGAGGAGTGGAAGTCGCACCTGATCGCCACGCCCGGCAACATGGAGACCGGGCGGCTGGTGGACATTCTGGGCGATGGAACGCCGTGCATTCTTCCTTCGACCGTCGCGTTCTGGTGGGAGCTGAAGCGCACGCCAAATCCGGCCGGAGGAGTGACGCCGGAATGGATTCAACATACGTTGCCGCGCGAGATCGCCGGGCATGGCGTCGGATTTGGCGACATCAACGGCGACGGCCGCGGCGACATCATCGGCCACGCCGGCTGGCTTGAGGCCCCCGCCGATCGTCGCAACGGCCAATGGACCTGGCATGCCGATTTTGAGCTGGGGCAGGCGAGCATTCCTATCCTCGTCGTCGATGTGGACGGCGACGGCCTCAATGACATCGTCTGGAGCATGGGCCACGATTACGGCGTCTATTGGCTTCAGCAGAAAAAATCCCGCGACGGCAAGATCACCTGGATCAAGCACACCATCGACACAAGCTGGGCCGGCTCGCACTCGCCGCTCTGGGTCGATATGGATGGGGATGGCAAGCCGGAGCTGGTGGTCGGCCGCCGCTATCGTGCCCACGAAGGCGCTGACCCCGGCGAGTTCGATCCGCAAGCGATTTATCGATATGTCTACGACAATAAAACCCGCACGTGGCACAAATCCGTCGTCTCCTACAACGACGACACGTGCTTCGGCCTGGACCCCGTCGCCGTCGATCTGACCGGCAGCGGCAAGCTTGATCTGGTCTTCGGCGGCCGCCATGGCCTCTATTGGCTGGAGAATCTCGGCAAGGGAAATTCCGTCGCGCAGCATGAGACTCATGATCCGCTCTGGTTTCCGAGCTACGACCATACGAACCTGATGATCGTGAAGGATGACAGCGGCAAGGAAAAACCGGTGAAGGATGCTTATGACGCTGCCCAACGCCGCGCGCAAACTCTGGCGGCGATGCAGGCGGTGATGGGCGTGCTCCCCGATTCATATCAGCGCGTGCCGCTGGATATGCGCGTCGAGAGCGAAACCGCCGCCGATGGATACAGCCGCAAGAAAATTACCTACGGCGCTGATCTCTCCACCCGCGTGACGGCGTACCTGCTCGTCCCCAACGACGCCAAGCCCAACGGCCCCGCGATGATCTGCCTGCACGATGATAACCCCTATGGCAAGAACGAGCCGGCGGGCCTGGCCGGCGGCGAGAACATGCACTTTGCTGTCGAGCTGGTGAAGAAGGGATATGTCTGCCTGGTTCCCGATTATCCGGGATTGGGTGAAGATCATTTCGTGCTCAAGGAACACGCCGACCTGTACGCCAGCGGCGCGATGAAAGCAGTTTGGAACAACATCCGCGGCATCGATCTGCTGGAGACGATGCCCGAGGTGAATCGCAAGCGCATCGGCATCATCGGCCACGGCCTGGGCGGGCAAAGCGCGATCCTGACGGCGGCGTTCGACTATCGCATTTCCGCCGCCGTCAGCAGTTGCGGGTTCACGACCTTCGCGCACGAAAAAGGCGGCCTCGCCGGCCTGGCGACCGATCTGCAAATGCCGCGCATCCGCGACACCTACGGCAACGACGCTAGCAAGCTCCCCTTTGATTACGGCGAAGTTCTCGCCTCGATCGTCCCCCGCGCCATTTACATCAGCGCGCCCACTCACGATGAGGCGATCGATGCCGATGGTGTCAAGGCGGCAGTAGACGCCGCCGCGCCGATTTACAAGCTGAAGGCGGTGCCCGCGCTGTTGAAGATCGTGAATCCGGATGCCGGAAGGGATTTCCCCGCCGCCACACGCGCGGACATTTACACCTGGCTGGAGCAGAGGCTCAATGCGCGGAATGGCGCCTTCAGGTTTGGGGCGAATTAACGCGGGACCCTACGCATCATTTTCCGCCGGCGCGGCGATGAGCATCGCCAGATCAATCCCCAGCGCCCGCTCGAGCGATTGAATCGTCGCGCCGGCGAAATGTTCCCGCACCGTTTTGCACGATCCCTTCCGCAAGGAAAACAGCGGCGAAGAGCAGCGCGTCTTGAGCGCCTCGGCGGCAAAGGCGCGCTGATCGGGAATCTCGCGCAGGCGAGTGAAGTCGGCCTCAAGGGCGTCGCAAAGCGCATCGTACGCCTGTCGCACGCGCTCATACGGTCCGGTGAATTGCGGGAAATAGGTGAGAAACTCAGCCGACTCATTGGCGCGGATGATCTCCAGCAGGCGCCGGCCGTTCATCGCGTCCTTGAGATGCGCGAGGGCGACGTATTGCGGGCACTTGATCTTCACCCGCCGCATCTGCGCATCGCGCACGACGTAGCCTTCAGCGCGCAGCGGATCGAGCGCCTTGGCCGCGGTCAGGCAATCTTCAATGCAGCTCAGCGGAAACGATTGGACGTTCTCCCAGCCAAAGCGGCTTGCGATCGGCGCGGATTCCAGTTCCTCATGGGTGACACGATCGCGCACGCCGTGCAGCACGAGCCGCGAGCCTGCATGTTGCACCACCACGCGATTGAGCGGCGTCATCAGCTCAAACGCGAAGCACAGATCCGGCGTTGCTTCCGGCAGCGCATACCCGAGCTGCTTAAACGTCTGCCAAAAAAGATCGGCAAAAGAAATTGACGAACTATCGACCATCCCCGCCGCATCAGGCAGGCCCGATGACGCGACACGCCACTGGCCGGCGTAGTGGTAAAGCATCATCAGGCTGCCGTCGAGTTTTTCTTCGACGCGCGCGGTGGTCCAGTCGATGTTCGCCGCGTTTGGCTCGCCGTGATTGAAGAATTTGTCATAAGCGCGGCTGACAACCCGCCAATCATCCGTTTCATCGACGATCAAACCACGGCATTGCTGCACGATTGGCTCAGCCATCGGCGAATCGATCTGGCTGTATTTGAGCAGCGCGAGATTCGGGAACTCACGGTGGCGGCGCGCGGAGATTTTGTAGTCGGCGCAAAGCGCCGCCAGGCCGCGGGCACGAAGATATTCCTGGGTTTGCATCGAAGATTGCCCGCCGATCTTAGGCGCGGATCGAAGCGGCCGGCCACCCTCAATCCTCAAACGCGCGGCTTGGCTCGCAGAATCCGTTCCCACGCGCCCGGATGAACCTGCGCGTAGAATCGTCCTCCCAGCCGCGTGACTTCCAGCGGGCAGTGGTAGACCGGCGACAAGACCTCCGATCGCAAGACTTCTTCCGCCGTTCCCACCGCCGCCACCTTTCCTTCGTTCAGCAGGAGCACATTCGACGTCGCAGGAGGAAGCTCTTCCAGATGATGCGTGATGATGAGCACCGTCGGCCGCTCATCGGCCGGCTGCGCGGTGAGCCCCTGCACTGCCGCCAATACTTGCTCTCGCGCCAGCAGATCCAGTCCGGCGGTCGGCTCATCCAGCATGAGCAATCGCGGCTGAACGACCAAGGCCCGCGCGATCAGGCAGCGCATTCGTTCGCCGCTGGAGAGCGTGGTGTAGCGATGGTCGGCCACGTGATGCAGCCCGACCTGATCGAGCATCTGGGCCGCAACATCGCGCTGCCCCTCTGTGATCACATCATACAATCCGAGCGTGCCGAAGAATCCGGTCATCGCGACCTGGTGAGCCGTCAGATCCGGATCAAGCTCGACGGGGCTGGTGGAGCTGACCAGGCGCAACCCGCGGCGAAGCTGATGCAGATCGACTTCGCCAAAATGCTCGCCCAGCACGCGCACATCCCCGACAGTCGGCCACCAGTGGCCCGCGATGATTCGCGTGAGCGTCGTCTTCCCGCTTCCGTTAGGCCCCAGAATGGCGGCGCACGCCCCCGCCGCCACCGTCCAATTGATGTCATCCAGAATCCAGCGCTCGCCCCGCCGCAATCCCACCGAGCGAAGTTCAATTGCGGCAGATCGGTCGGTCATGTTTAATTGACTCGAATGAGAGGGAATATGTAGTCAGAGGGAATAAGTAGTCAGAAAGGCAGAAATAACAGCAGAGGCGATTAGCGCAAGCAAAACAGGCAATGTCTTTTCTGTTTGCTGCCTCTTATTCAATCTGACTACTCATTCAATCTGACTACTAATTCGCACCATATGAGGAACCCGACATGGTCGCAACCGCAACGGCATTAAAACGACGTTTCGTCCCGCAATCGCTCGATCTGACTGATTTCGCGAACTTGCAGCCGCTCTATCAGGGGCTGCTTGATCGGCGGGTTGAGACGCAAGCGGAGCTGGAACAATGGCTCACGGATTTTTCGGAGCTGTGGGCGGTGGTCGATGAGTTTAGCAGCCGTCGGTATATCGATAAGAGCTGCCACACCGATGACGCGAAAATCCAGGCGGCGTTTCTGCATTATGTCCAGAACGTTGAGCCGCGCATCAAGCCGTATTTTTTCCGATTGCAGAAGAAGCTGCTGGAATCGCCGGCCCTTTCGCTGCTTGATCCCAAGCGGTTTGGCGTGCTGATTCGGCGATGGAAGGAGGATGTCGCGGTCTTTCGCGATGAGAGCGTGCCGCTGGAAACGAAGATTGTTGAGGAGGTGAATGAGTATGACAAGCTCTGCGGCGCGATGATGATCGAATTCCGCGGGCAGACGTATACGCCGCAGCAGATGGTGCGGTTTTTTGAGGAGCCGGATCGCCCGACGCGCCAGGCGGCGTGGGAAGCGCACACCAATCGCTATCTGGCCGATCGCGATGCCTTCGACGACATCTTCGAGCGGCTCCTCCCGTTGCGGCAGCAGATTGCGCGAAACGCGGGCCTGGCCAACTACCGTGACTATGCGTGGAAGATCAACAAGCGATTCGATTACACACCCGATGATTGCCGCCGATTTTCCGACGCGATCGCGCAGACCTGCATGCCGCTGATGAACCGGCTCTTTGCGCGCAAGGCAGCCGATCTCGGACTCGAGAAGCTGCGTCCGTGGGATTTGGAGGCCGATCCCAAGAACCGCCCGCCGCTGCGGCCATTCACACAGAAGGCTCCCGCCGTCCTGGTCGATAAGACGCGCGAGATTTTTCAGCGGCTATCGCCGGCGCTGGCCTCTGACTTCGATCAGCTCAGCGCGCATAGGAATCTCGATCTTGATAGCCGCAAGGGGAAGCAGCCGGGCGGGTATCAGTGCGCGCTGGAAGAGAGCGGCCAGCCGTTCATCTTCATGAACGCCGTCGGGACTCAGCGCGACGTGGAGGTCTTGCTGCATGAAGGGGGCCACGCGTTTCATTATCTTGCCGCTGCCGGACGAGAGCCGTTGGTTTTCCTGCGGCACGCGCCGACGGAGTTCGCCGAAGTGGCGAGCATGTCGATGGAGCTGCTGGGCGGCGATCATCTGGAGGTCTTTTACGCGGATGGGGATGCCCGCCGCGCGCGAGATCATCACTTGGAGAAGATCCTGCGTTTTCTCCCCTGGATGACGACGATCGATTCATTCCAGCATTGGATCTACACCAATCCCGGCCACACCCGCGCAGAGCGCACCGCGCACTGGCTGACTCTCATGGACCGCTTCGGCGGCCAAGTCGATTTCAGCGGCCACGAAGCCCCCCGCGAAGCACGCTGGCAGCAGCAACTCCATCTCTTTCACCATCCCTTCTATTACATCGAGTACGGAATCGCCCAATTGGGCGCGCTGCAACTTTGGATGAAGAGCCGCCACGATATGCGACAGGCACTCGCCAATTATCGCGCCGCGCTCGCCCTGGGCGGCACGCGCTCGCTGCCGGAATTGTTTAGCGCCGCCGGAATCAACTTCGATTTTTCCGAGAAAACCCTGCGACCCTTGATGGAAACGCTGGCCGAGGAATTGGAGTTGTGATGGGCTGTTTTCCGTAGGGTGTGCTTTAGCACACGCGGACCGTTCAATGCGTAAGCAGCCGACTACGTGCACTAAAGCGCACTCTGCAAACACGAGATCAGCACGATTGGTACAATGAACGCACGGACCTGTCATGATGAGGTACTCCGAAGCATCTGGCCGACTAGCGCGAGTGGGCCAGATGCTTCGGAGCACCTCAGCATGACAGTCCTGAGGCGACGATGTGAGATGCCGCGTAACCGCGACGAACAATTCGGCGTAAAAAGCGAGCAAAGCACTCGATGAAATCGGTCGTTCCAATTTGTTGCTTGCTGATCTGTCTTGCCGGTAAGGCGAGAGGCGCCGATTCACCCTCCACCCTCCCCGCCTCGCTTGCGCTCCCCGATCTGGATGGTAAACTCCATTATCCCCTCGACATGGCCGGCGCCCCCGCGGCAGTGATCGTCTTCATCGGCGTCGATTGCCCCGTCTCGAATTCTTATGCACCGCTGATCAATCGCCTTGCCGAGCAGTATGAAGCGCGGCACGTGAAGTTTTTCCTGATTCACTCAGAAAGTAACCTTTCTTCAAACGATGCGCGCAAGCACGCGAAGGAATACGGATACACCCGGCCGACATTACTCCTGGACCCGAAGCATCTGCTTTCCCGTCAGGTTAGCGCGACCGTGACGCCGGAAGCAGCCGTAATTGGGCCGGACGGGAAGCTTTGTTATCGTGGTCGGATTGATGATTTGTACATCAGCCTGGGCAAGCCGCGATATCAGGCTTCCACCCACGACCTGCGCGACGCAATCGACGCCGTATTGGCGGGCAAGCCAGTTTTGGTCGAGCGAACGACGGCAATTGGGTGTACGATAGGCGACTGATATCCAAAGTGACGGAGGTCAGGCATATGGGCAGCGGGTTGAAGAGCTTCTCGATCGTAATTGCAAGTGTTGCAATTTTGGCACTCCATATCATCGCATCGGCAGCACCGCCGGCGGGATCTTCCGCGAGCACGGCGGTTCGCACGCCTACATTTAATCGCGATATCGCGCCGATCATTTTCGCGAATTGCTCGTCATGTCATCATGAGGGCGAAGTCGCGCCATTTGCGCTGATGAGCTATGCGGATGTGAAGAAACACGCGAAGGAGATTGTCGATCTCACGACCGATCGGCAGATGCCGCCCTGGAAGGCGGCGCATGATTACGGCCACTTTGTTGGCGAGCGGCGATTGAGCGACGATCAGATCGCGACGATCGCCAATTGGGCCAAGGCCGGCAAACCCGAGGGTGATGCCGCGGAGTTGCCGCCGGCGCCGACCTTCGGCACCGGGTGGGAGCACGGCCAGCCCGATCTGATCGTGAAGTTGCCGCAGCCGTTTAAGCTGCCGGCGGATGGGAAGGATGTATTCCGGGTTTTCGTCATTCCGCTGAACCTCGATCATGACGTATACGTGTCGGCGGTGGATTTCCGTCCGAGCAATCCGAAGATCGTTCATCACGCGCTGTTCTTCCTCGACACCAGCGGGCGCGGCCGCGAATTGGAAGAAGAGGCGCGCGTGCAGGAAGGCGCGGCTCATCAAGCCGGCTATATGCGCACCGGCGGCCCCGGCTTCGTGCCAGCGGGCGGATTGGGCGGCTGGGCGCCGGGCTATCGCCCGCAGTTCCTGCCCGATGGAATCGGCCGCCCGATCAAGAAAGGTGCCGATCTGGTCATTCAGATTCACTTCCACCCATCAGGCAAGGCAGAAGCCGAGCGATCGGTCATCGGCATCTATCTGACCAAACGTTTGCCCGACAAAGTGCTCGTCACCACCGCGCACGGCGCGCACATCGACATCCCCGCCGGCGACAATAACTATCAAACCGTCGGCAACTTCGTGGTGCCGTTCAACGTGCAGGTGGCCGGCGTTATTCCGCACGCGCACTTGCTCTGCAAGGAAATCCAGGTGAATGCAACGCTGCCGGATGGGCGCGACTTGCCGCTCATTTGGATCAAGGATTGGGATTGGAATTGGCAGGAGCAGTATCAATATCAGGAGCCGCTGGACATTCCGCGCGGCACGCAGGTTCACATGCGGTTTCGCTACGATAATTCCGCGCAAAATCCGCGCAATCCGACGATTCCGCCGCGCGAGGTGAAGTTCGGCGAGCAGACATCGGATGAGATGGCGTTAGTTTTCTTCCAGCTTCTGCTGGACCGCTCAACCGCCGAGCAAGCCGAAGGCGTGCGCGGGTTCGTGCAGCGGTTCGTACAACAAAATGCCCGGGGCCGCGGCGGCCGCGGGCAGGAAGCGCCGCCGGAACCGCAAGGGCGCGGCAGGAATTGATGAATAGTTTCCGGTTTCAAGTTTTGGGTTTCAGGTTCAGTTGTGGCCTTAAAGTTCTTGTCACGACGGGTCTTGTCCCCTCCTCCGGTATTCCGGGGGAGGGTTAGCGTGGGGGCTCGCGCAAGCGGCGCATCTTCTACACAACCCCCTCCCCAGCCCTCCCCCGGATTACCGGAGGAGGGAGAAAAAGCGTCACGCGCAGCACTCGTAGTCTGGCCGTGGTTGGTAACCTTCTGGTTTTTTCTCTCCCCCGCCATCGCACAGAACCAGGTCGCGCCGCCAATCGTGGAGCGCTTCGTCGCCGCCAACGGCAATGATCGCTGGTCCGGACGATTCGCGCAACCCACCGCCGATGGCAATGACGGCCCATTCGCGACACTTGAAAGAGCGCGCGATGCGCTGCGGGATGGCCGCACAGATCGCGGTGCCGTCGTCTGGATTCGCGGCGGAACTTATCGGCGCGATCATTCGTTCCAACTCACCGCCGCCGATGATGGCACCAGCGAGCGGCCGGTCACCTATCGCGCATACAAAGACGAACGAGTTACCCTGCTCGGCGGCAGATCCATCGACTCATTCGTGCCTGTCACGGATTCGGCGATTCTCAATCGCCTCGAGCCGTCCGCGCGCGGTCACGTTTTGCAGGCCGATTTACGCGCGCTCGGCATCACCGATTTTGGCGCTCTGAGTACTCGTGGATTCCATCGCAAGACGAAGCCGGCCGCCCTGGAATTATTTTTTCGCGATGAGCCGATGCGATTGGCGCGCTGGCCCAAGGAAGGGTACGCGCAAATCTCTGCCGTGCCGGGCGGTCCGGATGGCGGGCGCTTTACCTGCGATACCGATCACATCTCGCGCTGGGTTCATGCGGAGGATTTGTGGGCCTACGGCTATTGGGCGCATAACTGGGCCGATTCATATGTGAAGGTTCGATCGATCGATCCGGCGGCTCACCAGATCACCACCGAGCCGCCGCATGGTGTTTATGGATATGTGCCGCGCCAGCGGTTTTGCATTCTTAACGTTCTTGAGGAGTTGGACCAACCGGGCGAATGGTATCTGGATCGCGCGAGCGGAATCCTCTACTTCTGGCCTCCCGCGCCGATCGAGCCGGGCCAGGCGGTTGTGTCGATGCTCGCCGACCCGATGCTCACAATCACCGGCGCTTCCAACATCACTATTCGCGGGCTGCGATTCGAGTGCACCCGCGGCGCCGGAGCCGTCATCGTCGGCGGAGATCACAATCTCATCGCCGGCTGTACCTTCACCAATCTCGGGACTTTTGCCGTTAGCTTCGGAGATCATTATGAGGACTTGACCGAAGATCTCGATGCCGACCCGACGCTGAATCGCAACGCGGGCACCGACAACGGAATTGTCTCCTGCGACATCTCCCACACCGCCGAGGGCGGCATTCTTCTGGGCGGCGGAGATCGCAAGACACTCACGCCCGGCCGCAACTTCGCATCCAACAACCGCCTCTCCGATTTTGCTCGCTGGGTGCGTACCTATCGCCCCGCAATCGAAATCGACGGCGTCGGCGCGCGGGTCGATCACAACAAGATCACCGATGCCCCGCACAGCGGCATTATCCTTAAAGGCAACGATCACCTCGTCGAATACAATGAGCTGGCCCGCGTCTGCACCGAAACCGACGACGCGGGCGCGTTTTACATGGGCCGCGATTTCACCGAGCGCGGCAACGTCGTGCGCTACAACCTCTTTCGCGACATCGGCGTCGGCGCGCCGTCCAAGGATGTGAACGCGATCTACATCGACGATTGCGCCTCCGGCACGCTCATCTACGGCAACGTCGTCTACAAAAGCGGGCGTGGCGTAAAAATCGGCGGCGGGCGAAACAACAACATCGATAACAACCTCTTCATCGATTGCGACCCGGCCGTCTATATCGACGCCCGCGGCCTCACCTGGATGAAAAACTATTTCGATGGAACTACTCGAACGCTCGGCGATCGCCTCGCCGCCGTGCACTTCGACCAGCCGCCCTATAGCAAGCGATATCCGGAACTGACAAACCTCATGCACGATTCGCCGGCGGCGCCGCTGGGCAATCGCGTGCTGCACAACGTCAGCGTCGGCGGCTCGTGGATCGAATTGCACGAACAGGTCGCTAAAACGATGATCAGCGTCCACGACAATTTCGCCGGAGATCCTCTGCTGATCGATCCCGCCAATCTCGACTTCCATTTCCGCGCCGGCTCACCAGTCTGGCAAATCGGCTTCCGGCCAATCCCGCTAGAGCGGATCGGAATTCAAAAGGATGAATTTCGCCGGTAGCCCGGCAGGAAAAGAATCACCACGGAGGCACGGAGGCGCGCTCGAAATTCGAACGGTTCATCGCGATTAACGATCTAAATTAAAAGAGCAGAAAAAAAGACAATTAGCAATTCATTTGCGATGGGGCATCGGAGTACAAGCGCGCCTCCGTGACTCCGTGCCTCCGTGGTGATCCCTATTCCTCTTATGCTTTTTGCGCGAAGAATACCTTACGATAGTTCGTCGCGAGCGGGCGGGTCGAGAGCACTGGCGGGAAGAGCACGTGGCGCTTGACCACCGCTGCATCGAAATTCTTTTCGTCGATAACCCGCACCTTGAATCCAACCGATTCCAGCAATTGCTTCATGTCGTTGCCGAAGATGCGGACATGATCGCGCTGGCCGAACTTGCGGAGGCGTTCCTTCGGATCGGTGATGCTCGGGTCGCCCCAGGTTTTTTCCAGATCATCCTGTTGCGGCACGGTGAGCATGGCCCACGCGCCCGGTGCGAGCACGCGATAGATTTCGCGCATCCCCTGGATGTGATCGGGAACATGCTCGAGAACGTCAGCCGCGATCAGCAGATCGACCGATCCATCCGCGATGCTCGGCATGTTCGTCAGATCGAGTTTCTCATCCACATCATCGCGCATGAAGTCGGCGGTGCGATATGACTTCGCGCGCGGCTTGATCAATCCGGTCGTCTGCACTTCCGGTGAGAAATGGAGGATTCGCTTGCCGTCGATGAGGTCTTTGTAGGTCAGCCCGTCGATGCGGGTGAGCGATTCGATCATCAGACGGTGCCGCACCTGCGAGCGGCATTTCCAGCAGACGGAGTGAGGATGCCAATCGTCGCTGGCCAGATGCCGCCCGCTCCAGCCGCACACGTTGCATTCGACGTTTTTGGGAAAGCGCAGGGAAAGATTGCGCAGTTTCAGGCGGATCTGCCTCAGTTTTGACATGACCTTCGGCCTCCATGCGGTAATATGGCCGCCGGATTAAACCCGGCATGCCGCCGGCTCGCAACCACCGAGGGCCAATTCCATGACTCGGGACGTGGCACGGGCGGCTCGCCGTGGGCTCGTGTTTTGTGGCATGGGCGTCCAGCCCATGGGCTCGTGTACTCACGAGGGTCGGCGCAGCCGACATAAGCCCCAGCGCAGCGTCCTTCTGTCAGTGCAAGACGGACGCTGCGCTCTTGCTCATGTCGGCCGAGTACGGCCGATGCTTGTTCGGTACAACAAGCGATGGGTTGGAAACCCATGCCACGATTATTGCGGAGTACCGCAAGACCATGGGCGAGACGCCCATGCCACGCAGAAAGGCGATGCCTATGACTCAACCAACACAGGCGCGATGTGCGTTCTTGATCCTCCTGCTGAGCGGCCTCTCCGCATTTGCGCAGCCGGCCACGCAGCCGATCTACACCACGACCCGCCCCAGCCCCGACGGCATCGGCAAAGTTTATATGGGCCGCGAGATCGCACAGGTGATGGGGCACCTGGGCGCGTATTGGCTCGAACGCTCCGCCCGCGAGCGCGAAGAGCAGCCGGCCAAGGCGATTGAGCTCATGCAACTTCGTCCGACTGATGTTGTCGCCGACATCGGCGCGGGCACCGGCTATTTCAGCTTCCGCATGGCGGCAAAAGTCCCGCGCGGCAAGGTGCTGGCGGTGGACATCCAACCCGAAATGCTCGACATGATGCGCGAGCGATCCAAAGCCGCCGGCGTGACCAATGTCGAGCCGATCCTCGGCACCATCGAAGACCCAAAACTGCCGGCAAACGCGGTTGATGTGGCGCTGATGGTTGATGCCTATCACGAGTTCGACCATCCGCGCGAGATGATGCTGGCGATCGTCAAATCCCTGAAGGTTGGGGGCCGCGTCATCGACATCGAATATCGCGGCGAAGACCCGGATGTGCAGATCAAGCCGCACCATAAGATGACGCAGGCGCAAGCCATCCGCGAGATGGAGGCGGTCGGGTTGCATCATGTGAAGACATACGATGATCTGCCGCAGCAGCATTTGATGGTGTTTGAGAAAAGATAGGCGATCGCCGGCGGCGGCGGGCAGTGCCCGCCCTACGATAAAAGCGCCGGTGGCGGCGGGCAGTGCCCGCCCTACGATAAAAGCGGGCGCGTAGGGCGGGCACTGCCCGCCGCATCCGCCTCACTTGCGATTGGCCTTTTCGCATTAGCTATTACAATTCACGCCGACCTTCACGGAGTCGCATGGCCTCTGGCAATTTTCTGGCATTTGATCTGGGCGCGGAGAGTGGCCGCGCGGTCCTCGGCACGTTGACCGATTCGCGCCTTTCGCTGGCGGAGAAGCATCGTTTTCCTAATCCGACCGGCCGCATGAATGGCCATCTGCACTGGAATCTGCTGACCCAGTGGGAAGAGTTGAAAACGGGGCTGCGCAAGACCGCGCACGATCAGCCGCTACTGCATGGAATTGGCGTCGATACCTGGGGCGTCGATTTTGGATTAGTCGCCGAGGATGGCACGATCCTGGGTAATCCCTTTCACTATCGCGATTCGCGGACGGATGGAATGATGGAACGGGCGTTCCGGAAGGTCTCTCGCGAAAAAATCTTTGATGCCACCGGCGTACAGTTCATGGAGATCAATTCGCTCTATCAGCTTTTCGCCATGAAGGAGGGCGGCTCGCCGCTGCTTCACGCCGCCTCGACGCTGCTGTTCGTGCCGGATTTATTTAATTATCTGTTTACGGGAGTCCGCAAGAGTGAATTCTCGATCGCGACGACCAGCCAGATGTACGATCCGCGGGCCAAAGGGTGGGCGAAGGGGATGCTGGAATCCCTTGGCCTGCCGACACGGATCTTTCCGGAGATTGTGCCATCGGGAACGGTGCTCGGCCCGCTGACGGATGACGTTGCCAGCGAGTGCGGCGCTGCGGCCGCCCCGGTCATTGCACCGGCCTCCCACGACACCGGCAGCGCGGTGGCGGCGGTTCCCGCGGAAGGTTCGGATTGGTGCTACATCAGCTCGGGCACGTGGTCATTGATGGGCGTCGAGCTGCCCTCGCCGATCGTCAATGACAAAGCGCTTCAATATAACTACACCAATGAAGGCGGAGTCGGCGGCACAATCCGCTTCCTGAAAAACATCGCCGGCTTATGGCTCATTCAGGAACTGCGCCGGCACTGGAAGAAGGACGGGCACGATCACACGTATGCCGAGCTGACGGAGATGGCGGGCCGCGCGAGAGGATTGGGGTACATCCTCGATCCCTCGTACAAGCCGTTTCTTTCACCGGGAGACATGCCGGCAAAGGTGGAGCGTTTCTGCCGCGAAACCCGCCAGCCACTTCCTTCCTCGCGCGGCGAATATGTCCGCGCCTGCCTCGAAGGCCTCGCCCTCACCTATCGCAAAACGCTCGATGGTCTGGAAGATGTCCTGGGCCGCAAGATCGCGACGATCCATATCGTGGGCGGCGGCAGCCAAAACGAGCTGCTCAACCAAATGACCGCCGACGCCTGCAATCGCCCCGTCATTGCCGGCCCAATCGAGGCCACCGCGATCGGAAATATTCTCGTGCAGGCGATGGCCATCGGTGCCGTGAAGTCGCTCGCCGATGCCCGCGCAATCGTGCGAAACAGCTTCGAAGTCAAACGATTCGAGCCCCGCGCGGCGAAGCAGTGGGAGGGGGCGTATGAACGGTATCGGGAGTTGAGTAGGTAAACAGAAGTGAAAGGCACGAAGGGACGTAGGCACGAAGGCACGAAGGGAAGACTTGGACGGTCCCCTCCTTCCCGTCGTGCCTCCGTGCCTTCGTGCCTGTCTTATCTGACTTCTGCCTTCTGCCTTCTGACTACTCATGAAAATCGACTCCCACGTCCACATCTGCGCTTTCACCCCCGAGCATGGCCGCACCTCGGCGCATACGCTCAACAGCATTCCATTTCGCTACATGCGCTGGCGGCTGGGGATTCCGGGAAGCGATGCGACCACCGAGCAGAAGCTCGTGCAACGACTGGCCGATACCATCAATCAAACCGAGCAACTCGACGCGGCGGTGGTTCTTGCCTTCGACGGCGTCTGGACGCGCGATGGACAATTCGATGATCGCAACACTCATCTCCATGTCACCAATGAATTTGTCATCGGGCTTTGCCAGCGTTATCCGAAGATGCTGTTCGGCGCATCGGTTCATCCGTATCGCAAGGACGCCGTTGCGGAGATCGAGCGATGTGTCAAAGCTGGCGCGGTGTTGCTGAAATGGCTGCCGATCGTTCAGGATTTTGATCCGTCTGATCCGCTTTGCTTCCCGCTTTATGAGGCGCTGGCGCATTACAAATTGCCGCTGCTGAGCCACACCGGCGGCGAAAAATCATTGCCGGTGCGCAATCTGGCGGTTGCCGATCCGAAATTACTGGTGCCCGCCCTGGAGCGCGGCGTAACAGTCATCGCCGCCCATTGCGGCACCCGCTCGGCCCTGCGCGAAGTTGATTTCGTCCCCGATTTTGTCCGCATGGCTGAGCAATACGAAAACCTGTTCGGCGACACCGCCGCCCTGAATCTGCCGACGAGGTCATACGCGTGGCCGACTATCTTGAAAAACCCAACGATCCGCAAGAAGCTCGTTCATGGCAGCGATTGGCCGATCCCGCCGTTTCCG
>DATBDZ010000480.1:0-8689 GCA_036276235.1 Humisphaera sp.
CGCCGCCGCATGCGCCAACACGTCCGCGACAAACCAAAGGCGGGCCTTTCCAACATCACGCACACCTGCAAAAATGCCGCTTCCGAAAAGCCCGGGGCGGATCGATGCACGTTCGGGACGGTATTGGGCACTGCCCGCCGCTTTCGTGTTCCCCGACTTCCATTCCACCAGTCCCCCGCCTACTGCTTCGTCGGTGCCGCCCACTCGAACGCTTTGGCCGCATCTTTATACGGCAGATCAACAAACGTTCCCCCTTGCAGCGTTCCCGCGAAGAGGTGATCTGCGAAATCGAGCAGCGCGGCAAAATCCGCTTCATTCTGCTCGTGCTTGCCCTGGCGATAGTGCGTGCCGATCTTTTCCGGCACGCCCAGAAAATTGTACACCTCGCGAGCCGCCATCAGGGTCAATTGCGTTCCTTCGGGATTGGCCCAGAGATCGCCTTGCGATTCGGTCGTGAAGAGCGCACGCGGCGCGACCAGCGCCTTGAGCGTGTGCTGATCGAACGGCAGCCGATCCACCTTGCCGATGAACTGGTTGAAATCGGATTTGAACCAGTAGGGGAAGTTTTTAAGAATATCTGAAATCTGCTCGCTCCCTTTTGCCTGGAAGCGATAGCACCCAGATCCGCCGCAGCCGGAGGCATTGGGCGCGGTCAGCGCGACGCGCTCATCCAGCGCGCCTGCGAGCAGCGTGGCTTTCCCGCCGCGCGAATGGCCGGTAATGACGATGCGCTTGGGGTCCACGTCCGTGCGGGTCAGCAGATAATCGATCGACCGGTGATACCCCCACGCCCAGGCGGCCAGCGTCGCGAAATCATAATCCGGATAGAGCGGCCGCACGCCGCCGGGGGCCTCGTTCTTGTCGGGAGCCACATCGGTGCGATCAAATTCGACGAGCATGTACCCATGCTTGTTCACGTTGGCGACAATCGCCGGCAGCACGCGGCCCCAGCACAGATCGCCCTTAAGGATAACAGGAAACGGCCCCGTTCCCGGCGGCGAGGTGATGATCATCTTCACCGGAACCTGCCCCGCCGGGCCGACGTGCAAAGTCACTTGCGTTTCGATCGCGCCGGTGGCCGGGTCGGCATGCCCCGCGCCGACATCCGCCGTCACCGCCGAAGCCGGCGGCAAATGGCCGTACTCATAACTGAGAATCAGCTCCTTCAATTCCTCCCGATGAGCCGCCCACTGCGCGGCTGTCGCCACGCGCGATCCATCCTTGAGCAAGAACGGATCCGGAAGCTGCGCGATCGCCGGCAGCGCATCGGCCGCCGGATGCTTCTCATCCGCGCGGCTCACAAGCGGAAACATCAACAAGCCGCAACCCAGCAGCGCGGCTTCCAGCAGAAAACTGAAGTGCGAGGTGGTCATGCCAATCAGATTAGCGACCGGCGCGGGCAAGGCCAGAAGAAAGTGATGTGCAGCGGACGGGATTTGCCGGAAGAATCGAGCGATCTGGAGGTACTACGGATGTAAATGAATCGCGCAGGAAAGATTGCGCCGCATCGACTTGACTATCGCGGCCTTCCTCCACGACGGTACGGGCCGGAGTTTTCCGTGTACAAATGCCTGGCCCTAGCGGCATGCATCACCGCAGCGATTGTCATCCCCAGATTCACCGCGCGACGCGTACCGTATAACGCCGTCACGCGGACGAGGCAGGATGTGATCGCCGTTTCGGCGGCGCTCGAAACGTTCAAATCCGACAACGGCCGTTTCCCAATGTCCAGTGAAGGTCTTGCCGCCCTCTCAGTCGCCCCGCCTCGCTGTCCCAGTTGGGATGGGGCATACGTCGCAAAGGCTGTTGTCGCGGACCTGTGGGGCCATCCGTTCATCTATCGCGTGCCGGGCATTCACAATCCGCAATCCTTCGATGTGTCCTCGGCCGGGCCGGATGGAAAGGCCGGAACGAGCGACGACATCGGCAATTGGATATTGAATTGATCGGGTGAAATCCCTTCCGATTTCTGCCCGTAGGGTGCGCTTTGGCGCACGCGACTTCAGCGCACGCGGAACCACTCGACGCTTAAGCCGCGTGTGCTGAAGCACGCCCTACGAAACTAACTACGGAATTTCCCAGCAACTAACTGTCATGCTGAGGTACTCCGAAGCATCCAGCGACTCGCGCAGGAAGCCAGATGCTTCGGAGTACCTCAGCATGACGGTATGCGCGGGGCTACGACGATACGATCCACATTGGCCCGCGCAACAAAAATTGGCCGGCGAGCGCTCCGCGCTCGCCGGCCGGCATCCATTCCAAGATTGTGATGCCACGGATTGGATGACATCCGCGGATCGTTTCTGATTAGCCAACTTGTGCCACAACCGGCGCGATACGGGTCGGCGGATGCTGCTGTTTGCGCTGGGCGGCTTTGCGGATGCGGCGGGTGCGGCCGACCGTCTGCTGATCCACCGTCGCACGGCGGGTCGGATGCGCGTTGGCGACGCGAACCGCCTCGGCGGCGTCGGGCGCGTACAGGTCGGCGCCGATTTCTTCAGACAAGCCCTCGGCCCGCTTGTAGATTCCGCCGCAGCACATCACCTGCATCTCCGGGCAACTGTTCACTTCGCGGAGATAGTCGATGAGCTTGCGAACGGATGGGACGCCGCTGGGGAGCGTGCCGAACATGACGAGCAGCTCGGGCCGCAGCTCGCCGATCAGCTTCAGCACTTCATCATCGGGCACCCCCCCGCCGGCGAAGCGCACTTCGTACCCGTCGGCTTCGAACAGGTCGGCACAGATTTGGCCGCCCAGTTCCTCCGGCTCATCGTTGCCGCAGAAGATCAGAACCTTGCGGCCCTTTGATTCGCCGCGCGGCAGGCGGGCGCAGAGCTGATCGGTAATCGTGCGATTCAATCGCGTCGCCAGATTCAGGCTGCTGATATTGATGCGGTCTTCGCGGTAAAGCGATTGCACCAGCTCCATCGTCGGCCAGATTAAGCCGCTCAGGAGCGAATGGGCATCAAGGCCATTGGCCAGTGCCCCATCAATCAACTGGCGGCAGGTATCGCGCTGGCCGGCCAGGAGCGGTTCGAGGTAACGGGCCGACAACTGCTCAATGACATTCGAAACAACAGGCATGGATGCGTCTCCGTTGGACAGGCCACCAGTCCCACCGGCGATCTGTCCAGCTTACGATTCAGACCGGCATCCGTGCCGAGTGCTTCTTTTCCCGCATGTTAAACTGGATAACTTGCGACACAATAGGTATCGGATATGACGAAAAAATTCTTTATCCAATTTAACATAGGGGAGGAAGAGGGATCACCACGGAGGCACGGAGACACGGAGGCGCGCTTGGTACTCGTGTGCCACATTGCCATCTGCGCTTATCTATTTTAAGTGCTTGGAATTGAATTACTTACAATGATCGTGATTCGCAAAACTTGGATCGAATTTCGAGCGCGCCTCCGTGTCTCCGTGCCTCCGTGGTGAAGCATTTTCTGTTTTTCTTACAGAATGGATTGCGAAGTCTCGAAGAAGATGCGAACGGTGAGGGAGGCGTCGTCGTCGTTGAAGAGGATCGTTTCGCGGGAGCCTTTGGAGGTCCAATAATGGAACTTGGGCTGGAGAGCGTTGTCAAAGAGGGCATGCCCGCGGCGGGAATCGATGCCTCGATCTTCATCGCTGGCTAAAACCAGCAGAGGGCGCGGCCAGAGCGATTGCACCGAAACCGATGGGCTGAATTTCAGGATGTTGATGCCCAGATGCGCGCCGGCGATTGGCAAGCCGACATTCGCCGCCAGCCAGCCAGCTGCGGGCGCGTAGTGCACATCGGCGACGCCTTTGAGCAATTGATTCAACCGATCGTACGGCGCGAAGACGGCAATCGCCTCGATCGATTGCCCCTCGGCGCTTTGATCGGCGGCGGCATTGATCAGCGCCGCCGCCCCCATGCTTTCGCCCAAGCCGAAAACGCGCTCCGATTCCTGCGGATGGTTGGCCTTTACCCAGCGAACTGCTCCGAGCACATCATGCCGTTCCAGCGCGCCGAAGGTGGTGAGTTGCCCGTCGCTTTGGCCATGCGCGCGGAAATCGAGGGCGAAGACGTTGTAACCGTTGGGGACCAGATCGCGCACGAGCCGCAGGTCGGCGGCTTTGTCGGCGCCGAAGCCGTGGCAGAGGATGATCGTCCGCGTGCCCCAGGATTGGGCGGGATGCTGTTGATCGGTGCGATCGGTCTTCGTCGCGGGGATCCACCAGCCCTTGAGGCGTGTGCCATCGGTCGCGTCGAAGCTGATGGTCTGATAAGCGGCGTTGAGCAGCGAAGCCGGCGTCCCTGGCCGCACAATGCGCGGGCGGAAGACCAGCACCATCGACAATACATAAGGTACGCCAACTGCCAGCAACAGCGTCGCCCGAACGAGCGCGCCGCTCACTTCGGCCGTCGGCCGATTGGCGCGATCGCGCAAGACCAGGCCCATCGATCGCTGGATGCCGATCGTCAAAAACCGATTAAAAACCACCAGCAGGCAGGCGATCGAAAAGGACCAATAGCAGGTGGCAATCAACTGCCCCGCCGGGATGCGGCCATGAAGCCCCATTGAATAAAGCACCGAAAGCACCAGCCCGACAGCCGTCCCAATTAATCCGGTAAGACCGAACCCCCGAAGTGGAGCAAACGAGCAACGACGACGCGAGCGCACCAGCGCCAGCAGCGCCGCGACGACTGGAATCGCCATGTACAGCCAAGTCACGGCCCGATAAGCGCTGACCACGCTGCACCTCACTTGTCCCGAAGCTATGGTACCGAAGCGAGCAGCCTCTTGCCATTCTAATTCAGGCGAATGATTCTACAGGCGTCGTCTGGTGGAGTTCCGTTGGTTCGCCGGCTGCCGTCTGTAATTCCAATTCAAACTCAAAATAACCGTCATGCTGAGGTACCCCGAAGCATCTGGCTTATTCGCGCAAATCCAGCCAGATGCTTCGGAGTACCTCAGCATGACGGTGTGCGAGATCAGCGATTACGGCGCAAGTACCAAAAATTGAAGAATGTCTGTTCCGCGCATCAATTCACTTTCACCGTCGGCGGCGATTCATAGTCAGTCGCGATCCGCTCGATCAGCGCCTTATCCGCCATCCCGTCCGCGACCATGAAGCGGTATCTCGCGTAATAAGGCTGACTCGGCGTAATCGCGAACTCGCCCATGGCAGGCGGGGCATAACAGAAAAACGGCTCCTTGGGGTTCAAACGGACCGGTTGCGGATAGCGGAAGCTGTCGGTGCCGCAAAAAATCGTGATGCCTGCGGGCTTGCCATTCACGAGGCCGCCCGTGAAACACCAGCGGCAGCGGGTGCCGTTGCCCGTTTTCACATCTTTGCCGTCATCGGTCAGGAAGGTGTATTTCCCTTCGCCGTTCCAATCGGACGCGCCGCGGAAGCCCATGCCGCCGTACAGATATTCCGGCAGTTTGAGCGGGCTTTCGGACGCACATTGATGGTGCACGATGATGTCAAAAACATAATACGGCTTGTCCCCTTCGCCCGCGCGAAACGCAATCACATCCCATTGCTCGTTGATCGCCGGCTTGGGCGGCTTGGCCGATAGATCGATCATCTGATGCTCGGCATGAAACCCGCCGCACACCGGGCCGCTGAAAAGATCCTTAAACCCGCGCGGCTCGGAGGTTCCGGTCTTATCTCCCATGTTCCAGAAATCCGGATGACGGCCTTCGAATTCGGTCTTCGTCCAGACTGACCAAATGCCGTGATGATGCTTGTGATTCAGCGGGTAATCATCGTCCACTTGAGTGCCGGTGGGTGTCAGGATCGGATGGATGTATCCGCCGCGCTCGTAGACGGGCTGAACGCCGGCGGGCGGCGGCACCTTTGCTCCCTGATAATCGAATAGCTCCTTGCCGCCGACGCGGACATGAACCACACCGCCGTCGCGGGAGACATCGACAGTTGCCGGTGAATTCGCGATGGGCTCAATGCGATAGGTGTGGCTCTGGCCGGCCTTGAGGTTCCGCAGGATGAACCATCCTTGGCCGTTGTGCACCTGCATTGAGGTGACGCTGGTTCCATCAGTTAGTTGCCATGCGCCGTCGGTTACGTCGGCGGGTATGGGAAAGCTTACGATGGTCTGATCGCGATCGTGATCGCCGGCGTTCACCGTTACTTGATGAGTTGCGGCTTGGGCTAGGGTGCTGAGCGTGAGCGAAAGGAGCAGTGGAAGGATTCGGGGTGGTGTCACTTTGTTCCTTGATTGGGTTGGCGCTGGAATATACTGATTGGTGTGGAAACGTGTTGTGAATTGCGCTCATCCACGTTCGGGGTCGCCCGGTGTTTCGTCGCTTTCTGATCCGCGAAGCCGCAAGCTGCGGCTTTGCGATTCTTTTCTGGCTCCGTATGATATGACGCTCTTTAGGAGAGTCTGATGAAGGGCCGTGTTTGGATTATTCTGGGGGTGGTGGTCTATCTGGGCGTCATGGGCTGCGTCTTCATGCAGCCGGGGTCGCAGAGCACTACCCTTGCCAACCCCGATAGCGCCGCGCTCGTCGGCACAAATTCCACCGCCGACATGCCCTACCGCGGCATGGTGCTGCAAGTCCAGCGCATCGACGGCGAAGGCTTGGAATACAAAAAGGCGGTGGACGCGATCGCGGCGATCGGCGCCGACTCCATTGAGATCGTCGTCGATAGCCGTCAGGAGAGCGTCAGCAGCACCAAGATTTTCGTCGATATCCGCATGTGCCCCGCGCCGGAGAAGCTGACGGATCTCATTCACTACGCCAAATCAAAAAAGCTGCGCGTGCTGCTGATGCCGATCGTTCTGCTGGAGACGGCGGGCAAACCCAACGACTGGCGAGGAACGATTCATCCGCCGGTCTGGGAGGAATGGTTCAACAGCTATCGCGACATGATCACGCATTACGCGACAGTCGCCGAGGCGGGCGGCGCGGATGTGTTCATGGTCGGCTCAGAGCTGGTCAGCACCGAAATCCATAACGAGGAATGGCGGCATACGATCCACGAAGTCCGAAAGGTCTTCCATGGAAAGCTGACGTACTCGTCCAACTGGGACCATTACAACTCGATCCCATTCTGGGATCAGCTCGACATGGTCGGCATGAACAGCTACTGGAAGCTGGGCGAGAATCGCAATGTGAGCGTCGAGGAAATCGTTCATCGCTGGCATGATCTGCAGCGCGATCTGTTTGCGTTTGTGAAGAAGACGCATCGGCCGCTCTTGTTTACAGAGGTCGGCTGGTGCAGCCTGGGGAACGCGGCACATGAGCCGTGGGACTACACCAAGCAAACCGAGCCGCTCGATATGGAATTGCAGCGCAAGCTTTACGAAGGGTTCTTCGAGGCCTGGAACGGCTCGCCCGATCTGGGCGGGTTTTCCTTCTGGCAATACACCATCGGCCAGGGCGGCACCGAAGACCGCGGCTACACGCCGATCGGCAAACCGGCCGAGAAAACCTTGCGCGAATGGCTCGCCAAGCCGCGCTGGACGGTCAATCCCAATTCCTAGCCAGCGGCAATGGTACAAATGTTACACGCGCGCCTGTGTCACATGACCGGCGCTCATCGCGCAACCACTTACGATAAGCAAGCTTATGTCACGAACGCGCGTGTTACACCACGCAAGGGTGTAACACACTCCGATCCGCGCGGCTACAGGGTCTCAATGGCCACGCCACGCCGACCTCGCGTCAGGCTTGGCACGTTTTGCATCAATGTAAGTCAGCAGCAATGCCGGTTTTCCGCCACCTCAGCAAAACGCGAAAACGGTGCAAATGGTGCATCGACATTAGTCGATATGTTGTACTTAAACTATTTTAAAATATATGCTTACGCATATCATCATCGGTTCCGAATCGTGCACCATTTTTCCTATTTTGACATGTGTGGTGCAGGCGCTCGGGATCGGCGAATCAATCAGCCGCGCTCGACACTCGATCCGTTTTCCGCGCGTGCGCACGCCGCCCAGGACCCCTCGATATAATGGCAGCGCGGGTGGTGGGCGGGGTGCCACCTCAAGCCTGATTTACCTTCGCAAACGAATGATGCTTTGCCGCATTGAGTGCCATCATGAGTGCAGAGCGGATCGGGGATTGGACCGGGATTATCCAGTTTTTCAGTCTGCGGGCGAGCAGCTGCAGCAATGGATGTGTTGACATGCGATCACTTCGACCCATCTTGATCCTCACAATTGCAGGCGGTCTTAGCGGCCTCGTGTTCGCCTTGAGCTTCCTGTTCGCGGGAGCGGGGGCAGGTGCGGGGGTGGCACGAGGGATCGCCATCTTCTTCGGTGTCGGCGCGCTAATCGGCGTGATTGTCGTGGCTCCGATTGCCGCCGCCGAATTGCTTCTGCGCCGAGGCACGCGGCCTCACGCCGAAGTCAGCGTGCGACTTGACTCGTACACATCGATGCTCATGGGACTTGCGATGGGGTACGCGTTAGCATCGATGCACCACCACGTTTTTGATCTTCTAACCGGCGCTGCCCTGGCCGTGATCTTTGTGGGTACGCTGTTGAAGACCTTTCTCCACACACTCTACCGGGCGGGATAGGATCCACGCTTGATCTGAAGCACTCGGGCGACGAGGCGACGCCTTCTAGTGAAACAGTGCACGACTGCAACTTGCCGTATCGTTCTGTTTTGAGGGTAGAATTAGATTGAGAAGCCGACCACATTTGCAGGCAGGCCAGCGGACAGGGAGACCATTTTGGAAG
>DATBDZ010000481.1:0-7815 GCA_036276235.1 Humisphaera sp.
TGACAACTGACAACTGGCAACTGACAACTTATTTTTCCGCCCGCTATGGAAGGCAAAATACGACAAACTCATCCCCCGACTTGGTCTTCGGCTTCCCCCCGCCCCCGGCGGCGATGACGACGTATTGCTTGCCATTGACCATATAGGTGGCCGGCGTTGCGTAGCCGCCGGCGCGGAGTTGGTATTCCCAGAGCATCTTGCCGGTGGATTTGTCGAATGCGTGGAAACGCTCGTCTTTGGTGCCGGCGATGAAGACCAGTCCGCCGGCGGTGACGATCGTGCCGCCGAAGTTTTCGGTTCCAGTCCGCGGCACGCCGCGCGCGGTCAATTCCGGATGCTCGCCCAGCGCCACCTGCCAGACAAACTCGCCGCTGTTCAGATCGATGCACGTCAGCACGCCCCAGGGCGGCTTGATCGCCGGATATCCCTGTGCATCCAGAAACTGGTTGTAGCCGGTCGCCTGATACCCGAGGCGCTGGTCTTTGCGCATGGTGATGACGTTTGGCACGTTGTTGGAGTTGACGTAGAGATAGCCGGTGGTCGGGTCGAATGATGCGCCCGACCACGTCGCGCCACCGTGAAATCCGGATGTCACAACGCTACCGCGCTCACTGGGCGGCGACGCGAAGCTGTCGTGACGATACCCTCGCATTTTCTTGAGCGCGTCGTCATGTGCCTGCGGCGAAAGCTCGGTAATGTCCTCCTCATTAAACCGCTGCTTCGAAAACGGCGGCGGCTTCACCGGCACCGGTTGCGTTGGGCTCGCCTGCTCGCCCGGCAAATCCGACGCCGGCACCGGCGTCTCCTTCACCTCAAAGAGCGGCTTGCCTGTGACTCGATCAAACAAAAAACAGAAGCCGGTCTTCGTGCACTGCGCGACGGCCTCCACATCCTTCCCCTCATGCTTGATCTTCACAAGCACCGGCGGGCACGGATTGTCATGATCCCAGATGTCATGATGCGCGGTCTGAAAATGCCATAGCCGCTTGCCCGTGCGGGCGTCGAGCGCGATGGTGCAGTTGGCAAAGAGATTATCGCCCGGCCGGTCAGCGCCGTAGAAATCGCTGGTGACAGAGCCGGTGCCGAAGAAGAGGACGCCGCGCTCCGGATCGAGCGTGAGCCCGCCCCAGGCGTTGGCTCCGCCGCGATCTTTGTATCCCTGCTTCCATTGGTCTGCGGCAAATTCGTCGCCGCGCGGGATCGCATGAAACCGCCACACTTCCTTGCCGCTGCGCACATCAAACGCCCGCGTATCGCCCGGCGCGGCGGGCGAAGCTTCATCATTCGAAAAACCCAAGAACACCAGATTCTCAAACACGAGCGGTGCGGAAGTCGGTCCATATCCGCGACGATCGAGATTCGCGCCGTATTCATCTTTCAATCCCGCGCGCAGATCGACTTCACCGTCGACGCCAAACGCGGCATCGGGCTTTCCATCCTTTGCATCCAGAGAAATCAGTCGGCCATCAGTGAGCCCCAGCAGAATCCGCCGCGCGCCATCGGGCTTGCCATCCGACCAATATGCGACGCCGCGATTCACGCCGCCAGAGGTTTTCAGCCAATGCTTCGCGTTGTCAGTGTAAGGATCGAATCGCCACAGCACTTTTCCCGTGGCGGCGTCGAGCGCGACGCAATTCGTGTTGACCGTCGTGATGTACATGACGCCGCCGATGACGATCGGCGTGCATTCAATCGTGCGGCCCGGCGCCATGTCGCCGGCGTGATAAATCCACGCCACCTTGAGCTGCGTCACGTTTGCGCGATTGATCTGATCGAGCGTCGAATAGCGCGTGCCCTGCTTGTCGAGAAAAACATTGGGCCAATCGACCGAGTCAGCGGCGAGCGCGGCGCTCGCCGCGAAGAAAATGACACAGATTATGCGTGCAATGAATCGCATCATGAGCTTCTCCGCCTCGTCCGGCCCGAAGTCAATACCGGGCTCATGCCATCATGTTTTGAAGCGATCAATCGACCATGTCAATCCCGCATTGGGAACCATATATTTTTTGTCCACGCCCCGACCGTGATGAACGATCCTGGCCCGTTCTCCCGCATCAGTCTGCCGACATGCCGAATGGCAGTCTTGAAAATAGCAGTCTCGCTTCCTATTTTTTTGTATCTCTTGTGTATCTGGAGTAGTTACCTGCCCACGGGGAGAAAAAATGCGCAACACGCTGAGTCGAAGTGAAAGTCGTCCCGCCGCCGTTGAACCTCTGGAATCGCGCACGTTGCTGTCTGCCGCGCTCGATCCCGGTTTTGGCAATAGCGGTCAGCTTGCCGGCTACGGTCCGGTGATCGACGTTCAGACCGATGGGAAGATCATCGCCGATCACGGCTCGACCCTCGCGCGGCTGAATCCCGACGGCACCGTCGATCACACCTTCAACCCCGCCACCTATAAGCCACCCGGCGCTGCGCCCGCGCAATCCACCGGAAAAAAGATTGTCATTGCCAGAAACAGTTTCGAGATCACCAGCATTGCCCGCTACAACGCCAACGGAACGTTGGACACGACGTTTGGCACGAATGGCAAGGTCATGACCTCCGCGCTGCTCCAGAAGCCGACGCGCGGCGACTATTCCGGCGAATTCGGCAACGGCCAACCGACGCTCTCGCAGTACGGCAGCTTCACGCCGTTTGCGATCGCGCTCCAGGGCGATCAGATCATTGTCGCTGGCGAAGTCTATGCGTCGCAAAATTCCGCCACTTATGGCGCACCGGCATTTCAGCGCCTTACCGCCAACGGCAAGGTTGATACGAGCTTCGGAATGGAGGCCGCCGAGCCGGGTACTTCGGAGTTCTTTGAGAAAGTGACCACCGGCGTCTTTGTTGGCCGCGACAACCGCATCTATATTGAAGCGCGACAGGAGAATAACGCTGATATTCTCGGCTTTGATCCGCAGGGGCATCTCTTTAACGATGTCGATGCGCAGCCGAACGGCTATATAGCGAACGCCGTTGTGGGGCCTGATGGAAAGATCAATGTCCTGACCGAGTTCGAGCCTGATGTTGATTTTGGAAATTCCTCTGACAAGCCGCAGTACCCCTACTTTAAGCGATTCGATCCCGACCTGAGCCTCGATACCACAGTGAATGGCAGCGGGAGTTATCCCGTTCTGCTGAACCATACCGCCGGCGAGCCGGATGATGGACCGGGCGTGCTGGCCACGGGCCTGCGCGTGGGCGCGGACGGCGAAGCAGTGGTGAGTGTTTCGGATCAAACCGGCGATGGCCCAGTGACAACCGATCTGTTCAAATTCCTCGCCTACCGCAACACCGCCGGCGCCGATGTTGAAGGCTTCGCCTATAACGACGCCAACTCCAACGGCAAGCGCGACACCGGCGAAGCGCCGCTGCGCTACTGGCAGGTCTACGCCGACACCAATCACGACGGCGTCTTCGAATACGGCGAGCCGACCACCTACACCGACTACAACGGCTATTACAAACTCAAAGGCCTCACACCCGGCAGCCAGCGCATCTACGAAGTCCGCCAGAACGGATGGCGGCGCACGCAGCCGTCCGGCGATTGGCCGCTCGGTTACTACGCCCTCACCGTTGCCGGCGGACATCTCTATTCCAACAACAACTTCGGCAACACCACGCTCGCATTGGTCAGCGGCACCGTCTACAGCGATGCCAATCAAAACGGGAAGCGAGATTCCACTGACCACGCAGCCAGCGGATGGGTCGTCTACGTCGATTCCAACAACAACGGAAAGTTGGACTCAACCGAAAAGCGCGTGACCACCGGCGCCGCCGGCACCTACAGTTTCACGCTCACCGCCGGCACGTATCACATTCGCGCAGTCCCACAAACCGGCCGTCGTTTCACCAACCCGACGACCGGCCTGTACACCGTTTCCCTCGTAAGCGGAGATCTGAAAGCGAACGAAAACTTCGGCGTGCACTAATCCGCGCCGGCTTAGAACCCTCTCCCCTGTACTCAGGGGAGAGGGCAGGGTGAGGGGACAGCGATCCGCTGAAAGGCGTACTTCGCCAACTGGCGCATCGGTCCCCTCACCCCAACCCTCTCCCCTGAGTACAGGGGCGAGGGAGAAGGCGCAATCGCTGGCTTTGCCATGCCCTCTGACTTCCGGACTTCGGCTTCTGACTCTCCGACTTTTCACCGCTGACCTCTAATCGCTCACTTTGCTACCATCCCATCATGAGCGACGGCAGCCCTCCTCCTGTCGCCGAACCGCGCTGGCCGGTGATCCTCGCGGTCCTCGCCGTCGGCGGCTTATACACGGCCCTTCCCTCCTCGCTCACCATCGGCCCGAAATGGACTCAACTGGCGATCGCCGCCGCCCTGCTCATCCCCAGCACCATCACCCACGCGCGCGGCAACGTCTGGCTCAATGTCATCCTCGGCCATGTCATCGGAGTCGTCCTCACGCTCTTCATGATCTGGTCGCTCGTACTTCTCATCCGTGCGTTACCTGCCCACAAAGAGCCGCCGGTATTACTTCTCCGCTCGGCGGCGGCGCTTTGGATCACCAACATCCTCGTCTTCGCCCAATGGTATTGGCGCCTGGACGCCGGCGGCCCGCACCAGCGCGACACCCGCGAGGGACACACCGAGGGCGCGTTCCTCTTTCCACAGATGACGCTGCGCGATGAAGGAAAACGCGGAGCATTCTGGTCGCCGCGCTTTGTCGATTACTTGTTCCTCGCGTTCAACACGAGCACCGCGCTGTCGCCGACCGATGTTCCCGTCCTCTCGCGCTGGGCCAAGTGCATGGTCATGACGCTGGCGATCATCTCGCTAACCGTCGTCGTCATTCTTGTGGGGCGAGCGGTGAACCTTATGTAATGATGTGAGCCCGGTGCTAAGTCAGCTTGAATTCGATGTGCCGCACTGATCGATTGTGTGCATCATTCAGCCGGTCCTGCCGGGGTCATCCAGCACAAGCCTCTCCAAATCTTCTCGATACGCTGAGTTCGGTTTTTGATCCCCTGCATAGATTGCATGTTTTGGCAATCGCGCAAAAAGTTGTCATGGTACTTCTCGACCACGAATGGACGCGGCGTGGCTCGCTTTGCGAAGCGGCTACGCGAGCCGGTGTTGTATCCCGGCTCCGTGCACGCTTTGCGGTTCGCGTCATCTGGAGGTTCGAGAAATGCATATCGAGAATTTGGAAAATCGCCGGCTGCTGTCGGCTACGTTGTCGAGCGCGGGCGTGCTCATAGTCAACGGCACCGCTGCCGCGGATGAGATCAACATCACCCGCGATCTGACCCACCATCAACTGGTCGTCAAACAGGAACTCCGCGGCGGCGGCGCTGAAAGCACCCGGCGTTTTGATCTGACGAAAGTAAAGTCGATCGTCGTGAACGCCGGCGCGGGTAACGATGAGGTCGTGCTCGGCTCACAGTTGCCGATCGCAGCCTTGATCAATGGCGGCGACGGAAACGATGAGCTGATCGGCGGAGCAGGCAACGACAGCATCAACGGCGGCAACGGCAACGACGAAATCTTCGGCGGAGCCGGAAACGATCTGCTCAACGGCAACGTCGGCAATGACCACATCACCGGCGGCGCCGGCAGCGACCAGCTCAACGGCGGCGACGGCGACGACCAGCTCTTCGCCGTTGACAACTCCGCCCACGACACCCTCAACGGCGGCAACAACACCGCCGCCGGCGACCAAGCCTTCATCGACCGCGGCGACATCGTCACCAACGTAGAACACATCCACATCGGCCTGACCGCCGCCGGCCAGGACGACCACCACGGCGGCAACGACGACGGCGCCGGCCATCATTAAACGAATGCAAACATCGCGAGATGTTTCCCCACGGGGTCCGGAATTGAATTCCGGACCCTGCGGTGTTTTATGGACCAGCGTCGGACATAATCCGGACCTACCGGCCACGGCTATCATGTACAATCCATTCGTGACAGCCGTGCCCGGAAGGGCCGGACGAGACGCACGCGGGGCCGGTGACATGAATTATGGATGATCTGCAAAAGAAGAACGTTGTTGATTATGAGAGTCGAACCACTGAAGGCGGTTTGACAAAGTGGATCGGTTTCTTTTCGTCGTGATCGCATTCATCAACTTTTTTCTTATGGTCGTGCTGGTTTGTCTGGCGGCCTTGCGCGTGGCCATGCATTTCGCCCAGCAAAAGGTGAAGCCGTAAAAATGCGAGAATCGCTCCGAGCCGCTGCCGTCCGTCATAGCAAGGATCAAAGAGATGCGCATTACATCCATCGTAAAGATCATCTTGATTCTCTGTTGCTCGACAATGGTCGCCGCGCAGTCAGCGGGCTGCAGTGATGCGCGACACGCGGATAACTCCTCGATCGGCGTAACGAGGCCGATCGACAATCCATTAGTATTACATTACTCGGCGCTTAAGGGCCGCTTTACGGGTTGGGACCCCAACAGTGGGCGCGCTGTCTTTGCGCCGCCCAAGGGCGTAACTACATCTGTCGATGCGACCGTTCTTGATGTGAACCTGAGGAATAGAAGTCCGTCCATGTCGCTTGAGAATGACATCGCATATTTCCAAGTCGATCCCCATCAACACATCGCGGGGTATCCCGACGGCCAGCGCATTGAGCTGCTTTTCGACCAATACGGCCTGTACGGACCCAAACCGTTTGAAAAAGCCGACCGCTGGAGATTGGTCCTGACGGCTGACAACCAGCTTGCGTCGATCGAGCTTCTTTCGCCAACTGACGTTGATCGCTCCCACCCGAAGATTCGCGCGTTGATTGAGGCAATGCAAACGATCCGATCTCGCGACGCAGGGGACGCGAAGAATCAGCACTTCGCTTTCTTTGCCTCAATCGCACCAACGGGCATGAATGTTACTTTCGCCGCGAGCAATGGGCCTTCCCTGTCGCATAGTTTGGTCCGCTGATAGACTTGTTGCGCCCGAAGGGATGAAACCATGGGTCTTGCTCTCGCGCTAAAGCGTGTAAACCGTCTTTATCATCCATCACCGCGGCGATGGATTCGCAGGAATTACCTCTTCATTTTTTTCTATGTCACCGGCCTCTTCACGGGTACTTATATCCACGTCGAAAGCAAGGTCATGATGATCTGGGCAATTGCCATTTATTTTGCCCTGTACGCTTTGCGGTGGTGGGCGGGGTGGGACCTCAAGTCTGATTCACCTTCGCAAGCCAATGATGCTTTGCCGCATCGAGTGCCGTCCTGAGTTGAGAGCGGATCGGGGATTGGGCCGGGATTATCCCGTCTTTCAGTCTGCGGGCGAGCAGCGGCAACAATGGATATATCGACATGCGATCACTTCGACCCATTTCCATCGTCGCAATTGCGGGCGGATTGAGCGGCCTCGTGTTCGCCTCGTGTTTCCTGATCGCTGGAGCTGGCGGAGGTGCCGGCATCGCACGAGGCATCGCCATCTTCTTCGGTGTCGGAGCGCCAATCGGCGTAATCGTCGTGGCTCCGATCGCCGCCGCCGAATTGCTTCTGCGTCGAGGCAAGCGGCCTCACGCCGAAGTCAGCTTGCGACTCGACTCGTACACGTCGATGCTCATGGGACTTGCGATGGGGTACGCGTTAGCATCCATGCACTACCACGTTTTTGATCTTTTAACCGGCGCTGCCCTGGCCGTGATCTTTGCGGGTACGCTGTTGAAGACCTTTCTCCACACACTCTACCGGGCGGGATAGGATCCACGCCTGATCTGAAGCTCTCGGGCGACGAGGCGACGCCTTCTAGTGAAACAGTGCACGACTGCAACTTGCCGTATCGTTCTGTTTTGAGGGTAGAATTAGATTGAGAAGCCGACCACATTTGCAGGCAGGCCAGCGGACAGGGAGACCATTTTGGAAG
>DATBDZ010000482.1:0-8256 GCA_036276235.1 Humisphaera sp.
GCATTCACTCGACGAACCAGATCGTTGCCACACCGCAGGCGAAAGCGGAATTGTACAGCCGTACTAATGCGCTGGCTGTCGAGATGGAGGCGTATGTCGTTCGGCCTTGGGCAGCGAAAAGTGGGGCAAATTTCGTCTCAATACGAGCGATCAGCGATGCAGCTTCAGAATCGCTTGATCCAAGCCTGCTTCGAATTGTCGATGACCTCGGCCGGGCGAGGTTTCTGATGCTCGCACTCGAACTCTTGCGCCGCCCATCACTTATTCCTCGTCTGGTCCGACTGGCCAATAACAGCCAGAAGGCCGCCCGGGAGCTTGGAAACGCGGTTGGATGGATGGTATCTCGGGCAGAGGCCGAAAATGGGGGTTTGTCTCACACCTGATTGTGTTGTACATAGTTATCGGACGATGGCTGGGGCTGGTTGAAGGCAGGAAGACTTTTCCTGCCGTATCGCGCCGAATGGGGGTTAACGGACGCGACAGATTGGCTTACGATCAGAATGTGCATCAGCCGATATCGATGATCTGACAGTTTGGCCCCAGATTTTGCCTTCGGGCGAAGGAGAAAAAGTGAAGAAACGGATTCAGTCCCAGCGGAAACTCTCTACCTTAATCAAGGCGGTTACCAAGGCCGAGTATCTTGAGCCGCGCGCCTACTTGAGCGGCGTGGTGTTTCAAACCCCCGGCGTTGTCACCAACACAACCGCCGCCGGCATCTCGCCGGTCTTTGCGACACTTTTTGATTTCAACGGCGATGGGAAAGATGACCTGGTCGTCGCCAATAGCGCCAGCAATTCTGTCAGCGTGATGCTGAGCAACGGCGACGGATCATTTGGTACCGCCGATACGATCGCTGTGTCTGGCGCGCCAAAGCCGCTCATCGTGGCAAAAGTCAACGGCGACTCTAACTTCGACATCGTCAGCGGTAATTCGACCAACGTCAGCGTGATCCTCGGGAACGGCGACGGCACCTTCCAGCCGGCCGTCAACATCGCGGGCTTATCGCAAAATGATGCGATTGGCACCGGCGATTTCAACGGCGATGGCCGCACCGACATCGTCGTGGTCAACAAGAACGCCAGCGCCGCCGTCAACGATCGCGTCGGAATTCTTTTCCAAAACGGCGATGGCAGCTTCACCCTGACGCGCCTCACCACGATCACCCACACTGGTCTGGCGGCGGTCGCTACGGTCGATCTGAACAACGACACCCATCCTGACATCGCACTTGCCGACCAGACCGACAGCAAGGTCACGATTCTCATTAACAACGGCAGCGGTGCGTTCGCGGCTCCGGTGGATTACAGCACGGGTTCCGGCCCGACGTCGATCACTGCCGCCGATTTCAACAACGATTCAACCACTGATCTTGTCACCGCCGACAGCACGGGCGGCGCGGTCAGCTTCCTCTCGAACAACGGCAGCGGCGTCTTTGCCGCACCGGTCAACAGTACCGTGCAGGGAAGCCCCCCCAATGGCGGCCCGCTCAAGGTGCGGCTGACCAACATCAACGCCGACAGCAATCCCGATCTGACCGTCCTCGACGGCAGCGGCAGCACCGCCGACGCCACTGTGCTGCTCGGCAACGGAAACGGCAAGTTCCACACGGGAACAACCATCGGCAATGGATCGGCGTTCCTGAGCTCGCGATCAATCGCTACGGGTGATCTGAATAATGATGGCCTGACGGACGCAGTCGTGGCCGATCCGAATGTCGTCACCGCGTATCTGAACGTCACCAACACCGATACCACGGCCCCGACCGCAAGCGTGCCGGCGACTCAGCCGGCTCCGGTTGCCGGCGCGACGACTTATCAATTCAACGTCACGTATACCGATGACAATCAGATTGATGCCGCCACGATCGGCGATACGAATCTCACCGTCACCGGCCCGAACGGCTTCAGCGAGCAGCCGACGCTCGTGAGCCAGAACCTTGGCAATGCCGCCTCGGTCACGGCCCTCTACCAGATCACCTTCCCCGGCGGCTTGAGCACTACCGATAACGGCGTGTACACCGTCACTTCCGACGCCGACGGCAGCGGCAACATTGCCGTCAAGGATGCCAATGGAAACTCGGTGGCCGCGGGCGACATTGGGACGGTGACGTTGAATCTCACGCAGATTCCGCCGGTCCTGCACGGGCCGAATTTCACGATTAGCGCTGTCACCTCAAAGAACCATGCGAATGATGTCGCCGGCCTGCGCGGCAAGACCGTCAAGTTCCAGGTCAACAACGTCGGCGACCAGGTCGCGACCAAGGCCACCCTCACCTTCACGCTCTATGCTTCGCCGACCACCTCGCCCAGCGATGTTGGAGCGATCGCACTCGCGACGATCACCAAGAAGCGGGTGACGATCAAGATCGGCAAGAGCAAGAAGTATTCGTTCGGCAAGTACACGTTCCCCAACGTGAATGGTGATTTCTTCCTGGTGGTCGGCGTCACCGCCGACGTCGGAGAGACTTCCAACTCCGACAACAGCGGCGCGACCGCCACGACGATCAACATCCAGCCGCCGTTTATCGATCTGGCCAACGAATGGGATGGCGTGCTACCGACGACGCTGCCACTAGTCGGCAAGAGCTTCAACCTGCTCGTGCCAGTGCTCAACAACGGCAACGTGACGGCAAAGGGCACGGTCACGCTCTCGCTGGTCTTAACGTCGAACGGCGTTGATTCGCCAGCCATCATCGAGAACGAAAAAGTCTCGATCTCATCCGGCAAGACCAGGAAATTGCATTTCAAGGTCGTAGTGCCGACGCTGGCGACGGGTACTTATTCCGCAACGCTCACGGTGACGCCGCTGTCTGGATTCGTCGATACCAACTCGACCAACGACGCGGTGGTCAGCAGCAATACGGTTACGGTCTGATCGTCAGTCCGTAGATCTCAAAACTTGAACACCCCGGAACCATAGTTCGCTCCGGGGTGTTTTTTTGGAGGTCGATGTGAAGGGATTGGAAAACAATCGTTCACCCAAGACCGGTGGCGCTTAGGCTCTCGCCCGCCGATGAGAGGCTTCCACCGGAGCTTCCAACACTTCCGACCAGCATGGTTGACGATCCGGGCATTCCGATGCTGCCGCCCGAACTGCCGACGCTGCCGACCAGATCACTGACTGCGCCTGGCGCGCCTAAGCCGACGTTGCTCCCGACACCGCCAACGAGGAAGCTATTGCTGCCCGGCGTGCCGATGCTTCCGCCGGTGCTGCCTACGCTTCCGCCGGCGCTACCGACACTACCTCCTGCGCTGCCGACGCTGCCGGTAAAGACGGGGAAGCCGTCCAACGTGCCATTCGCACTGCCGCCCAGCGGGGCGGATGTGCTTGTGCTGGCCGGCGTTCCGCCCAGGCCCGTCCCTACGGTTGTTGTTGTGGTCGTGGAGGTATTGGTGAAGCCGGTATTCCCGACGCCGTTCGTCGTGGTCGCACCTGTTCCCGCGGCGAAGGGTGTGCCGCCAAGGCCTAAACCCAAAGCCGTGTTGTTCAACGTGTTGGCGGCAATGTTGGAACTGGCTGATGTTGCGGAAGCAGATGCCGGCGCTGGCGCGGCACTATTGCGAGCTGTGACATGCGCCGTCAAAACCTGGCCGCTCAAGTTGTCGAACATGCTGCCAGAAACGGAGACATCATCAGATGCCACTCGTCCCTTGAACTCGCCGCTGCCGGCCGGTCCGTCGAAGAAAATCGACTCGGAGCGGCCACTGCGAACGCCGACAAAGTCGAACGTGCCCAGGTTCTGGACAAACAGATTCCCGGCGAGCATTCCATCCGCCGATTGACCGGTGATGTTGATGGAGAACCCGGTGTTGCCAGAGGTTGGCGTGGTGGAAGTGCCGGCGACGGCAGGCACGATGCCCGCGAATCCGCGCGGCACATGAAGCCGCGCCGAGCCGATGAAGTCTTCGAGTGTGGTAGAGGTATCGGGAGTGGCCGCGACTAAGGTTGCCTGCGCGCTGCCGGAGGGCGTCAGGCTGAACGTTGCGCGATCCGACTTCCCGTTGAGCCGCGCGAACAGGTTTCCGTGCAGGATCGATCCGCTGCCGTTGATGTGGCCGCGAACTTCGCCGACCGACGTCGCCGCCGTGCCCGCCGCTCCCTGCCAAATGGCGGCATCAAAGCTGTGACCCTTCACCACACCCTGCACGCTGAAGGTCTGTACCGTGAAATTTGTCGCCGGGCCGAACGTCAGCAACCCGGTGAGCAAACCGTTTGCGCCTTCGGTCAGGCTCAGCGTCGCCGGTACAGAGTGAACCCCGCTCGCGCTCAGAAGTCCTGTGGACACACGACCGACGTGTGCCGTGCCGGCGAAGGTGCCCGTTAATGAAACAGGCTGGACGACGGCGTTGGCCGGCTCGGACGCCGCCGCCATCGCCGCGGCCAGCGGAGCCGACGACAACAGGCATCGACCTTCCAGTTCTTCGACGAGGGGTCCAACGACTTGATCAAGAACGTTATCGATTGTGTTCAGGTACATCATGATCTCGCTCCATTTCTCCTTTTTCCACCGCTGTAGAAGAATGCAAAACGGGAACCGCGCCTCACGAAAAACGCCCTTCGCCGCGCGAATTTGCAACGCGCATCTCGCTTGAATTTCAGCGGCAGACGCAGCACGCATTCGGCGTGGAGCCGGCAAGACCAAGCCAGTTCAACATTGACTCTTGCCGCCAATCGGCTAATAAATAGAGGGTCATTTGGTGGCTGTAGCTCAGTTGGTAGAGCGCCAGGTTGTGGTCCTGGACGTCGCGGGTTCGAGTCCCGTCAGTCACCCTCCGCAGTAGGCAGTAGGCAGAGGTCAGTAGGCAGAGAATTCCTCGGACTACTGGCCTCTGCCTACTGCTTTTATGCTTTGATTTTCTGACTACTGCCTTCTGACTACTGCCTACTGTTTCCCATGCTTACCAAACGCATTATCCCCTGCCTCGATGTGGATGCTGGCCGCGTTGTGAAGGGGGTTAAATTTTTCGATCACGTCGATGCCGGCGATCCGGTGGAGCAGGCGAAACGCTATCAGGAGCAGGGGGCCGATGAGCTGGTTTTTTACGATATCACCGCCACGCATGAGGGGCGCGAGATCATGGCGGATCTGGTGCGCAAAGTCGTCGAGCAGATCTTCATGCCGTTAACCGTCGGCGGCGGGATTCGCACGCTCGACGACGCGACGCGTCTCATCCAGGCCGGCGCGGAAAAGGTGAGCGTCAACTCCGCCGCCGTCAAAAATCCCAGGCTGCTGGCGGAGATCGCGCGAAAGTTTGGCCGCTGCGCCACGGTGCTCGGCTTGGACGCCAATCGCGTGACCAAAGATGGCCAGGAGATTTGGGAAGTCTTCGTCTCCGGCGGGCGCGTCGGCACCGGCGTGCGCGTGATGGATTGGGTGAAGCAAGCCGAGTCACTGGGCGCCGGCGAGATCGTGCTGAACGTAATGAACGCCGACGGCACCACCAGCGGCTACGACCTGGAGATGACCGCCGCCGTCAGCGACGCGGTAAAAATCCCCGTCGTCGCCAGCGGCGGCGCGGGCTCGCCACAGCACCTGCTGGATGTGCTAACCACCGGCCACGCCGACGCGGCTCTCGCCGCCAGTATCTTCCACTTCAACACGTACACGGTGGGGCAGGTCAAAGCATTTCTGGCGCAGAGCGGCGTGGCCGTCCGGCAGATCTAGTCCCCAAATTCGCGTTGCGCTTTGTATAAAAATGCGGCGCGCCGAGCACATCACGTTTGTCGAATCATTGCTGACTCAATTGCGTAAGCCCTGCAATGACAGGTGATTGCGCGGCGTTCGAAAAGGCATTTCGTGTCCGATTCATTCCACCCCGTAACACATCATTTGTCAAGCTATATTTCGATAAATTGGAGGCTTTTTCGCGCCAAGAGCGGCAAGGGGATTACACTCATTTTTCGGCCAACAGCCTCTCCCGCCCCCTATCCCTATTCCGCTGACGAGCGCCGACGCGCGCGGCGAAGTAGGGATCTGCTGATGATCCAAATGAGATTGCCCCAAAAAGTTACGGCAAGGGCAGTAAATATCAACAGAATTTCCCTGGGAAACATGGACCGGCTTTGGGCGGGGATTTCGAAGTTTAGCACCACGACGTATGTGATGATCGACGCGCAAAGAAATGTCAGCAACACGAGTAACCACGAAAACAAGATTCGAGCTGCTTTCATCGTTGCCCAAGATTTCCTGCGATCAACAACCGACGTCAATCAATCTCACTCAAGCCGCCCCCTTCATATTCACCGGAGGCTACGGTCTTGGCGATTTGAGAATCCAGCGCTGCAAGCCAATGATCGCTTCATGCAGGCGGTGATCTTTTGCGGGATTCAGGGCTCGGGCAAGAGCACATTCTTTCGCCAGCGATACTTCGACACGCACGTGCGCATCAACATGGACATGCTGCGCACGCGCCATCGCGAAGGATTGATCCTCGGAGCCTGTATTGACGGGAAGACGGCGTTTGTGGTTGATAACACAAACCCGACCGCCGCCGACCGCGCGCGATATATCGCGCCGGCAATGGACGCCGGATTTACAGTGATTGGTTACTACTTCGCGTGCAATCTTCCCGAGGCGATACGTCGCAACGCGAGTCGGCAGGGGGTGGCTAGCATTCCGGTCGCGGGTGTCGCCGGAACGTACAAACGGCTGCAAATTCCATCACTGGCTGAGGGATTCGACGAGCTTTGGTACGTCCGCAATCAACCGGATGGCACCTTCAGTGTCGAAGCGTGGCGGGAATCACCGCCTGTTACAAAAGCGGAGGGAACGACTGATGAAATTCGATGAACTGGATCAATCGATGCGCATTTTCGAGACGGCGCACGATCATCGTGTGCTGCCCGGTGTCTTCATGGTCGCGCGCGTGGACGGACGCGGGTTCACAAAGCTGACCAAGGAACGCCACCCGTTTGAAAGCCCGTTCGACATCCGATTTCGCGACATGATGCTCGCCACCGCCGAGCATCTGATGGATTGCGGCTTTCGCGTCGTGTATGGCTACACGCAGAGCGATGAGATCTCATTGCTGTTTCACCAGGACGAGCAGACGTTCGGCCGCAAGACGCGGAAATTCAACTCGGTTCTCGCGGGCGAAGCCAGCGCGCGCTTTTCGCTGCTATTGGGCGACATCGCCTGCTTCGATTGCCGGATTTGCGAATTGCCGACCGAGTCGCAGGTCGTCGATTACTTTCGCTGGCGCAATGAGGATGCGCACCGCAACGCGCTCAATGCGCACTGTTACTGGATGTTGCGCAAGAGTGGCCGTGACGTGAACGAGGCGACAAACCACCTGCGCGGCATGAGCGTCTCAGCCAAGAATGAACTGCTTTATCAGAATGGCGTGAACTTCAACGAGCTTCCCAACTGGCAAAAGCGCGGAATGGGGCTGGATTGGGAATCGTATGAAAAAAAATCGATGAACCCACAAACGCAGGAGCAGGTGACGACCATGCGCCGGCGAATTCGCCGCCTCCTCGAGCTGCCGATGAAGGAAGCTTACAGCGATTTCATCCGCGCGCTGGTACGATGCAGCGGGAGTCCTGATTATGACCATTCCTCTAAGGCCTGAGCTGAAGCGATTCGTGAATGAGCAAGTCAAAGCGGGAAAATATCGGTCGGCAGCGGATGTCGTTGAGGAAGCTTTGACGCGCTTGATGCTGGAGCCGCCCGACGATTTCGAACCCGGGGAGTTAAACGAGATGATCGCCGAGGGCGAGGCGTCTCTGGCGCGGGATGGTGGACAAAGTCTTGAGGAAGTGTTTGGTCGCCTGGCCAGGCGAAGCGCTGCTTATAGGAAATCTATGAACCCTCGGCCAAGCCTACGATCTTAACGCGAAACGGGGCTAGAGCGCCTCGTGGTAAAGCGAGGTGGCGCTGAGGTTGGTATTATGCACCGGTGAGATCTTATGCGAAATGAATTTACAGCCATTATCGAGCGCGACGGGGAATGGTTCATCGCTTATTCACCCGAGATGCCGGGCGCTAACGGACAGGGGCGAACCAAGGAGGAGTGCCGTCAAAGCCTGGCAGATGCAATATCGCTGATCCTCGAGGACCGACGCGAAGATGGCCTGCGCGGCGTTCCGGACGACGCCATTCGCGAAGTGGTGACCGTGCAATGAAGCGCGGAGCACTTGTTCGACATTTGCGGCGGCATGGGTGCTACTTGAAGCGGGAGGGGCGATCACATTAGCTATGGGTCAACCCGCGGACAGGACAAGTCGAAGCGGTCCCACGACACGTTGAAATTCCGG
>DATBDZ010000483.1:0-8992 GCA_036276235.1 Humisphaera sp.
GGAACCACAGCATGACGACTGTTCTGATCTGAACGTCTTCCCCACCGAACGTCGCCACAGATGAAAGCCACACCCGCCGTCGAGCGTGCGGCGCGCCAACAGCATGAAATTGGCACTTCAGCTCATCCGCCGAAGTGGGTTGTCGCATTACTCAACCACATCTTGCGGAGCACATCTTCCATATCGCGGGCAAAGCCTGCGGCGTCCATCAACGGCGATGCCAGGAGCCGCTCGCGCATCGACGCGCGGAGCTTGGTCAGCCGATCGATGTCGTTCGCCAGACTCACTGCGATATCGATGTATTGCTCAGCCGATCCGGCGATCAGTTCAGATAAACCGACGTTGGAGAGGATGCTCACGCTCCCGCGACCGACCGCCGTGGCGCCGGCGAGTGTGACGACGGGCACGCCCATCCAAAGCGCATCCAGCGTCGTCGTGCCGCCGCCGTAGGGGAAGGGATCGAGCGCGATATCGATCTTGTGATGATGGGCGAGATATTGCGGCAGGCTCACGCGCCAGACGAAATCGATCCGATCCGCAGCGACTCCGTGCCGATCCATTGCATCCAGCACGCGCTGCCGCGGCGACCCGAAACCGGCGAGCAGCACTAAGCCCGAGTCAGGAACTCGAGCGAGCAGACGTGCCCACGTTTCCAAGGCCGAGTCGGAAATCTTGCAATAGTTGTTGAAGCAGCCAAATGTGATCTGCCGGCTGGCCAGGGCCGGCAATTCATTCACCGGCGGCGCTTCCGGCGGGGCTTCGTAGACCCAATATGTTTTGGGCAGATGAATCGATCGCTCGGTGTAGGGCAGATCACCCGTCGGCGGATCCAGATGCGGGTCGGTCAGCCGATAGTCCATCGTTTCAAGCCCCGTCGTGCCGCAGTAGGCCAGGTATGTTGCCTGCACCGGCGCGGGTCGGCGCGCGAACGCGAGCAGGCGGTTTTGCGACATGTGCATGCCCAGATCGATCAGGATATCGATGCGATCGTCGCGCACCTGCCGCGCGAATTGCTCGTCGCTGAGCGAGGCGGTTTCTTTCCAGACATCTGCGTGGCCGCGCACGCGTTTGGTCATGATGTCGGGCTGGCCGAGGTCGGAGTAGGCAAAGATCTCGAACGCGGAATGATCATGATGCGCCAGCAGCGGCAGCAGCAGCCGCGCGACGGGATGCATGCGGAATTCGGCGGAGACGTAGCCGAGGCGGAGCCGCCGAGTGGGCGAGCGATCGGTGCTCGATGGGTTCAGCGACAAGTCTTGTCCCCTCCTCCGGTACTCCGGGGGAGGGTTAGGGTGGGGGCCATTCGCGTGAGACGCACCTTCAACACGGCCCCCTCCCCAGCCCTTCCCCGGAGTAGGGCCTGTCGATTTATTTGGCACGAAATTTGGGTCACTGGACTTACAACACTCGCTCGGATCGTAAGTCCTTATTTTCCGTTCCGAAGACCCGTTTTTTCCGACTAAATCGACAAGCCCAGTATCGGGGGAGGGAGAAGAGGGGTCAGCTTCAGGCGCCGGTGAGTGACCGTTGTCGGTCACGGCATTCGACGGAACAAGCGGCAGCGCATATCGCTCATTCCACTTGCGATGCTGGGCAAGGATCGCGGCGGCGTCGAACGCCGGATGAAAGTAAAGCGTGTACAGCCGCGCGCTGGCGGCCATGTTGAAATCAGGCTGGACTTCAATCGCGCGCTCATAGGACGCAATCGCTTCATCCAACCGCCCCGCATCTTTGAGCGTGTTGCCAAGGTTGTAATGCGCGTCGGCCGCGTCCGGCTGCATCGCAACCGCGGTCTGCAACTCCGCAATTGCTTCATCGAAATGTCCTGCGTCTTTGAGGGCGTTGCCGAGATTGTTGCGCAAGCCGGCGGAATCATGCCCGCTGGCCAGCAGTTGGCGCAACTCGGCGACGGCTTCGTCATATCGCCCGCGCTGCCTAAGCGTGGCGGCGAGATTCATGCGCACATCGGCCGCCTCCGGATGCAATTGGAGAAGCCGGCGATAGGCTTCCGCCGCTTCATCAAACTGCCCGCGCCGGCGCAGGGCCGCGGCGAGGGAATTGAGCGCCTCGCCATAATCCGGCCGCGCGGCGATGGCCCGTTGATACGAGTCGATCGCCGCGCCGATCTGGCGAGCGTCCGTGAATGCATTGCCAAGGTTGTAATGCGCCTCGGCGAAGTTCGGGCGAAGCGAGATCGCTTTCGCGAAAAATTGGATCGCATGGTCGATTCGCCCTATTCGCTTGAGCGCGTTTCCGAGATTGTTGTGCGCTTCGGGAAAGGCGGGCCAGAGCGCGATGGCGCGGCCAAAGGCTCCAGCCGCCTGCTCTGTTTGATTGTCGCCAAGCAGAGCCAGCCCGAGATTGCAATGGTATGGGGCGGCGGCCGGTTTCAGTTTCAGGGCTTTGCCTATCAGATCAATCGCCTCGGCATTTCGCCCGGCCTGATGGGCGGCGACGCCCAGCATATGCAGCGCATCGGCATGATTGGGATTTTGCGCGAGTATCTGGCGGTACAGATTTTCCGCCTCGGCGATTCGGCCCGCCTGATGGGCACGAATCGCCAGATCAAATGCCTGCGGGATCGTTGACATACGCGAGCCACATCTTACGGAACGCCGCCTCCATGTCGCGGGCGAATGACGGGGCATCCATCAGCGGCGACGCCAACATCCGCTCCCGCATCGATGTCCGCAGCCCGGCGAGATGATCGAGATTGTGCGCAAGACGCATTGCGAGCTGCACGTACTCATGCGCCGAAGTTGCCACCAATTCGGGCAGTCCGGCGTTGGACAGGATGCTCAATCCGCCGCGCCCGACTGCCGTCTTGCCGGCCAGGCTGACGACCGGGATTCCCATCCAGAGCGCATCGAGTGTTGTCGTGCCGCCGCCGTAGGGGAACGGATCGAGCGCGATATCGATCTGATGATGAAAGGCGAAATACTCCGCCAGGCCAGCCCGACCGACAAACCGGATGCGATCGGCATCGACGCCTTGCCGCGCCATCGCATCGAGCACGCGCCTTCGCGGCAATCCCGTGCCGGCGACGACCGTCAGCCGTGAACCGGAGCAATCTGCCAGAAGGCGCGCCCAGGTTTCCAGTGTTCTATCCGATACCTTGCAATAATTGTTGAAGCAGCCGAATGTCACATAGCCGTTTGCAAGGGCCGGCAACGGGTTAACGGTCGGGGCCGCGGTTGGCTCTTCGTAAATCCAATACGTCCGGGGCAGATGAAGCGACGCTTCGCTGTAGCACTGATTCGGCATCCCGGGAGGATCCAGATACGGATCCGTCAGCCGATAGTCGATCGTCTCCAGCCCGGTGGTGCCGCAGTAGGCGAGATATGTCGCCTGCACGGGCGCGGGTTTGCGGGCGAACGTGAGCAGGCGATTGCCGACGGTGTGCATGCCCAGATCGATCAGAATGTCGATGCGATCTTCGCGCACCTGCCGCGCAACTTCCTCGTCACTGAGCACACTGGCATCGCGCCAGACATCGACGTGGCTGCGGACGCGCGCGGTCATTGCATCCGGTTGATTTACGTCTGCATACGCAAACACTTCCACCGCGGATTGATCATGGTGCGCCAGCAACGGCAGCAGAAGCCGCGCTACGGGATGCATGCGAAAATCCGCCGAGACGTACCCGATGCGGAGCCGGCGATCCGGAGATCGATCGTTGTCGTGCCGCGCAATATCGGAGACCAGCGGTCGTGCGACCCGTTCATTCCACTTGCGATGCTCGGCGAAAATCGCGGCGGCATCGTACGCCGGATGAAGGTTCAGCATGTAGAGCCGCCCGGTGGCGGCTGCGGCGAAATCAGGCCGCAGATCAACCGCGCGCTGCGCCGCCGCCAGCGCTTCATCGATCTGCCCGGCGTCGCGCAATGCCGTCGCCAGATTGTGATGCGCCTCAGCAAGATTTGGATCCAGTGCGATTGCCGCGCGGAATTGGGCGATCGCTTCGTCGAACTGTCCTGCATCTTTCAGAACCGTGGCGAGATTGCTGTGCGTTTTTGCCCGATCGGCGGCTTGCGATTGCAGCGCCAGAAGCTTGCGATAGATGTCGATCGCCTGATCGAAATTCCCCCGGAGGCGAAGTGCGTTGGCGAGATTGTTCAACGCGTCGAAATAATTGGGGCGGGCTGCAACTGCGCGCCGAAACGAATTGATCGCATCGTCGAGCCGCCGCGCGTCCATGAGCGCGTTGCCGAGGTTGTAATGCGCCTCGGCGAAACTTAGCCGCAATGTTGTGGCCCTTGCGAAGGCGGCGATCGCTTCATCATGTCGGCCAAGCCGCTTTAGCGCGCTGCCGAGATTATTGTGGGCTTCGGGGAATGCCGGTGTTATCGCGAGGGCGGAGTTGAATTCCGCGGCGGCTTGCTCCGGTTGATTGTCCCCCAGCAGCGCCAATCCAAGATTGCAATGATAATGCGCCGCCGCGGGCCGCAATCGCAGCGCCTTTCCAATGAGCTCGATCGCCTCGATGTTTCGCCCCGCCTGATGCGCGGCCACGCCCAGCATATGCAGCGCATCGGGATGATCCGGCTGCCGCGCGAGGATTTGGCGATAGAGATTTTCCGCCTCGGCGATTCGTCCCGCCTGATGGGCACGAATCGCCAGATCGATTGCCTGCGCTATCGTTGACATAAAAACGTGATGTGTTTCGGAGTTTTTGCAGGGTGGGCGTACTCGCCCACCACGAGCGACGGATGGTGGGCGAGTACACCCACCCTACACAACTGAAGAAGCGGCGGGCCGTGCCCGCCCTACGCGCCTGACCCAATCGTAGGGCGGGCACTGCCGGCCGTTTTCGTGCTTTGTGGGTATGCCGATGGCACGTGGTCGCTCGGCATGACCGCTCTCCGCGAAGTTAATTTCAATGCGATGATCTGTTCTCCTATCACCAGACTTCCACGCGAGTCTCCGGTGGGCGATACATTTTGTCGGTCGGCTTGATATCAAACGCATCGTAAAACGCCTGCACGTTGGAAAGCGGTACCAGCACCCGAAATTGCGCCGGCGAGTGCGGATCGGTGCGAAGCAGCAGAAGCTGGTCGGCATCGCGGATCGACCCGCGCCAGATCTGCGCGAAGCCGATGTAAAAACGCTGCGGACCGGTGAAGCCATCAATAACGGGCGCGGGCTTTCCGTGCAGCGATTTTTGGTATGCGGCGTAGGCGATGTTGATCCCACCCAGGTCCGCCAGATTTTCGCCGAGCGTCAGGCGGCCGTTGACATGCTGATCGGCGACGGCCACGCAGTCGTCGTACTGCTTAACCAGCCGATCGGCCAGCGCGGTGAACTTCGCCCGATCGTCGGGTGTCCACCAGTTTTTCAGATTTCCCTCCCCATCCGAGCGGCTGCCCTGATCATCAAAACCATGCGTGATTTCATGGCCGATGACGGCGCCGATCGCGCCGTAGTTCACCGCATCATCCGCCTGTGAATCAAAAAACGGCGGCTGCAAAATTCCCGCCGGAAAGACGATCTCATTGAGCGTCGAGTTGTAGTAAGCGTTGACGGTCGGCGTGGTCATGCGCCACTCGCCGCGATCAACCGGCTTGCCGAGCTTGGAAAGACGATATCGCGTGTCGAACGCCATCGCGCGCATGACATTTTGCACGTACGAATCCGGACGGATCTCCAATCCTGAATAATCGCGCCATTGGTTGGGGTAACCGATCTTGGGCATCACCATCGCGAGCTTCGCCAGCGCCTGCTCGCGCGTTTGTTGGCTCATCCATTGCCGCGATTCGATGCGCTCGCGATAGACCGCCAAAATGTTCTTGACCAGATCATCCATCCGCTGCCGCGCCGCGGGCGGGAAGTGCTTTTGCACATACAGCCGCCCCAGCGCCTCGCCCATCAGCAGATCGACGCTGGTGAGCGCGCGTTTCCAGCGCGGCTGCATCTGTTTCACGCCGCGCAACACTTCACTGTAGAAGCGAAAGCTTTCCTGCTCGAAATCCCCGCCCAGATAGCTGGCCGTGGCGTGGATCAGATGCCAGCGCACATAAACCTGCCACTGTTCCAGCGGAACGTCGGCGAGCTGTTGATCGACGCGCGCGAAAAACTCCGGTTGCCCGACGATCGCCTGTGAGACGCCGGGCACCTCGATCGCGTGCAGATAATCATCCCACTTCAGATGCGGCGTCAGGCTCGCCAGATCGGCGGCGCTCTTCTTGTTGTACTGAGCCTCGCGATCGCGAAGCTGCACGGGCGTCCGCGAAGCCTCGGCGAGCTTCGTTTCGATCGCCAGTACAGTGTCGGCATCCGTAGCGGCTTGTGCGGCGCTCCGGCCCAGAAGCGTGAGCATCTTGGCGATGTGCTCGCGATATTGCGTGCGAACTTTCGTGGAATCGTCGCTGGTTCCGACGTAGTAGCCGCGCTCCGGCAGGCCCAGCCCGCCTTGGCGCAGATGGGCGATGTACTGACTGCTCTGCTTTTCATCCTGCGCGATGTTGAAGGTAAAGAGCGCGGGAATACCCGCCGCGTGCAGATGGCCGATGAGCTTCACCAGCTCGTCACGATTCTTCAGACTTGCGATCCAATTCAGTTCCCCGGCGAGCGGCGTGGCGCCCTGCTCGCGCAGTTTGGTTTCGTCCATCGCCGTCAGATAAAGATCGCGCACCTTGCGGCTGTCTTCGTCCAGCGGCGCGGTGGTGTGCGCCAACTCCTCAACGATTTGGTGCAGCGCCTCGAGATTGTCATCGCGCAATTTCGGAAACGCGCCCCAGCGGCTGTATTCAGGCGGGATAGGATTGTTCTTGATCCAGTTGCCGTTGACGTATTGGTAAAAGTCATCGCCGGGACGGATGGACGTGTCGAAGTTGGCGCGGTCGATGCCACTTCGGAGGGGTGCGTCGGCGGCGCGGACAGTGAGCGTGCCGACGAAGATCGCCATGAGCGCGATTGCGATGGTCGGAAAACTCACACGGTTGAAGCGCACCGGCGCCACGGGCATGCTGTCGCAAGCCCATGCCACCCGAATCGATGGGTGGCTGCAATTTTGGGTGGCATGGGCTCGCGTTAGCGTGCCCGTGGCGATCTTGACGTCCGTGTGGTTTGACTTATTTTGCATCTCTTCCTCGCCATCAATCCGCTCACTTCGAAACCGCCTCTTTGCGAATCCCGCTTCCCAATCCAAACTGATCGCCCGCACGAATCGGCTTCCCATCCACAAAATCGATCTCGAGCAACTTTTCGCTCTGCACCATGCCGCCCTTTTCGTCAGTTAATTCGCCGACAATCTTATGCGTCTTCACGTCGATTATGTCGCCGGTGGAGGGGTAGGCGTATTTTCCGTCGATGCTGAAGGTGATCCAGCCGGGCTGATCGCGCACGGGGATGCTGAGCGTCTGCTTGGGTGGCATGCTCGACATATCAAACACATGCATGCGACTGTTGAACGCGTCGCAGAGCCATATCTCCTTTTCATCGGGCGTGAGGCCGATGCCGTGGCTTGGGCAGCCGTGCCGCTTGGTGGGGCCCTTTTGGAATCCTTCCACGACAACTTTGCTGAGCACCTTGCCGCTCTTGAGATCGCCGATCTCGAAGCCGAGCAATTCATTGACATTGACGAAGACAAGTGTTTGATTGCCGTTGATCGTGAACGGGCGAATCGGTGCGCTGAAGGGCCCGACAGTCCGGTCGGCGTTGCGCTTGCTGGTGTCGGAGATCGTCAGGTCCGGCGAATGCAAACCGGCGAGATACGCTTCCTTTCCATTGGGCCCGTAGATCGTGTTGTGCGATCCCGATCGCGTGACGATCTTCGCGAGAATGTCGCCGGTGAGCGCATCGATCACATGCCAGTGCGGGCCTTCGAGCGACGGAAGGTAAATCGTCTTACCGTCCGGCGAGATCTCCATTCGATCGCAGCCGCCGTCGTAGGATTTTTCCCAGAGCTGCTTTTCGGTGAGCAGGTCGATACATTCAAGCTTGGTCAGCGTGCTGACATATAGCTTGCCGGTGGATGCCGAGGCGCACACGCCTTTCACGTTCATCGGCTTGCCCTTGGGGTCCAGCCCCGCCGTCGGAATACGGCGGAGCAATTTGTGCCCCTGATCGATGTCGAAGACGACCACGCCGTGGCCGCCGTACTCCTGATAATCGCGGATTCCCGGCTCGGCGACATACAGAAGATGATGCTCGCCGGTAAGCTCGGCGCTCTGCGCCGGCGTTCCCGCCAGCAAACCCAGGCAGATCAATCCCGTTCCCAACACCCATCGAATCATGGTGCACCGCCGTTGTAAGTTGATCTAGATCAATAGTTTAGATGATACCAGCCTACTGCCCGTCAACTCAATTATTAAGATTTGAGTTGGCGATTAGCCGTAAGCTAACTATCATACCGCCTCGTTCAGCCAAGTCGGTGGTCTTTCCGGGAGAACCTCGCACATGTCAGAGACGACTTCGCACGCCAATGCCCAGCCGTTGGAAGACCTGGACCACTGGGAAGAGTTCCTAAAGACTCGATACCCGGAGCCCGAGGCGGCGTTGGCCACCGCCGATGTCGCGCCATCTACCGCCGGCTTCAAGCCCAAGCGCGAGAAGACCAAATTCCGCGACTATCGCGCCGAAGCGCGGCCGAGCGTCAAGGAATTCTACCACCTCAATCACACGCATCAGACGCTCGATTTCGTTTTGGAAAAGAAGCGGCAATTTATTCGCCGCGATCGCCGCAAGATGAGCGTCTGGGAGGCGATGGAATATCTGAACACGCTGGTTGATGACAGCGATCCGGATACGGATCTGACTCAGATCGAGCACCTCCTGCAAACCGCCGAGGCGATTCGCCAGGATGGCCATCCGCGCTGGATGGTCCTCACGGGCCTCATTCACGATCTGGGCAAAATCCTGTGCCTGTGGGGCGAGCCGCAATGGGCCGTTGTTGGCGATACGTTCCCGGTCGGTTGCGCCTATTCCGACAAGATCGTTTTCCATCAATTTTTTGCCGACAATCCGGACAGCCAAAATTCAAAATACCAGACGC
>DATBDZ010000484.1:0-38619 GCA_036276235.1 Humisphaera sp.
CCCTGGCCGAAGTACCCGGATTGGAGCGCGAGCTTCGGACCGACGTCTCCGATGAGCTAATCCAGCAAATTGCCGCGCGCGGGGCAGATGGCCGGGTCCTGGCGGTAAACACAACCGACGTCGATAACGGCGGCCCACGCGTTTTTGATCTCGTGGACGAGGCGGCGCGTGCGAAAAAGACCGGCGAATACGAGCGGTTTCGCCAGATCATGCTCGCCTCCGCCGGCATCCCGGGCGTATTTCCGGCGCGAATCATCGACGACGTGATGTACGTGGACGGCGGCTCCACCGGCAACATCATCTTCGGCGGCCGACTCGACGAGCAGGACACGTTTCCGGCGATGTGGAAGAAGGCCTACCCGGACCTGAAGATGCCGACGGTCCGATACTGGGTGATCTTCAACAATCAGCTCCGCCCCCAGCCACAGGTGACCAAGGCAAGCTGGGTGGCGGTCGTTCAGCGAAGCATGGAAACCGGTACCCGCGCCGCCACAACCACGGCAATGCGACAGCTTCTCGCGATGGCGGAGATCGCACGCCTCAAGCAAAACGCCGACGTGCAAGTCAGAATCGTCTCGATTCCCGAGGACTGGGTGCCGCCCAATCAAGCCTCCTTCGACAAACAGACGATGAATAGCCTCGTTGACCTGGGCGAGCGCATGGGCGCCGATCCGGCGAGCTGGAAGACCGAGCTGCCTGACTGAGCAGTCACTGCAAGCCGGGAAGGAGATCGTCCTGTTGTTTCCCGGTGTGACCTATCGCTGGTTGTTCAAAATGGCTGCGGCTTGTTCCGCATTCGTCATCGTTGCGCCAACCCACACCATTGCCCGCGGCCAGGAACTTCAAGCGATCGCGCATGAAACCACCGAGCCCACCACCCAACCGGCGACCACCCAGCCGGTGCTGAGCTGGGAGGCTCAGTGGAACGGGTGGGAAGGCCTGGACATCGAATTCATCGATCGAACCCATTGGCGAACGGTTTCCGAAATACTGATGCGCACGCCCGAGGAAGCGATCGCCGACCAGCGCGTGCGGTTCGCGGCGAACTTCGGCGCGCGGCTCGAAGTTGATGCCGCCCAATTGGGCGCATCCGGCACGCTCAACGACTTTGACAGCGGCGTCGCGTTGCGGCGGCTGAGCCTTATCTCGCGCGGCATGTTTCAGTTTGTGGCGCCGATCGACTTCAAGCTGGAGCTTGGCTACATCCCGGGCAAGTTCAACGTCAAGGACGCCTACCTGGTCTTTCCCGAGATCGATTATGTCGGCCGCGTGAAATTCGGATTTTTCCAGCCACCGATGGGGCTCGATCTGATGACCAGCAGCCGCGATCTGATGTTCATGGAACCCGCGGCGCCGCTCCAGGCGCTGGCGCCGGGAAATGAGTTCGGCATCCAGATCGGCCGTCCCGTGTTCGACGAGCGGGCGACCTGGGTTCTGGGCATTTTCGGAAACGGCCAGCGCAGCGGTGAGTACGGCAACGCTTCGAAGAATTACGGAAGCGCGATCGGCCGCGCGACGTGGCTGGCGATCGATCATCTCAATCCGCAAACCCCTGTGCTGAATCAATCGCTGCATTTGGGCGTGAGCGCCAACTATCAGTATTCCACCACGAGCACGGTCCGATATCGGTCGCGCCCCGAGAGCTACATCGCGCCGCATGTGATCGACACCGGCGAAATCACCTCCAGAAAAGCCGCAACGCTCGGCGCCGAGGCGGCGTGGGTGAGCGGACCTCTTTCCGTGCAAAGCGAATTCCTCGATTCAAGCCTGGACGTGGACAATGGGCCCGATGTGAACTTCTACGGCTTCTATGTTTACGCCAGCTATTTTGTCACCGGCGAAAGCCGCGCCTACGACCGCAAGGCGGCGGATTTTGAGCGCGTGAAGCCGTTGCACGATTTTGCGTTTGGCCGCCAGGGGTGGGGCGCGCTCGAGCTGGGCGGCCGAATCTCCTACACCAATCTCACCAATGGCGACATCCGCGGCGGACGCCTGGGTATTCTCATGGGCGAGGCCAACTGGTATCTCCAGCCGCACGTGCGATGGATGCTCGGCACCGGCTACGGCCACGTCGATGGAAGCAGCAACAACGGCGATATGTTCATCCTGCAAACACGGCTGGCGGTGGATTTCTAAATCGAGTGACGGAAAGCTGAAATTCACAGCGTTCCGGCAGAATCACGCAAAAACACCTGAGTATTCTCCACCGAGCAGGCTCACCGCCCGCGCTGCGGCCGGTAAACCAGTGGGTGTAACTTTTATTTGTGGCGATATTCGTGGGGGAAGGCGTTCAGGTCAGAATAACCGTCGTGCTGAGGTACTCCGAAGCATCTGGCCCATTTGCCCAATCCAGCCAGATGCTTCGGACTACCTCAGCATGACGGGACGCGCGTGGAGCGGAAAACTCAAATCCAACTTGATCTGCCCATCATTGCCGTTCGCCACACTCGAGCGCCACACCCAAACCAGTAGTGCTTTGTACCTATTTACGCGCCCCCACCCGACCTGCCAACATACGGAACTGAAAGGGAACCGTTATGAAAGGCAGTCTGATCTTACTTGGCGTGGCATTGTGCATCGGCGCCGCCGCGGCGGCGCTGGGGCAGGCAACTCAGCCTTCCACAGCGCCAATTGAGCAGGCCAAGTCCACCGCGCAGGAACTCCAGCATCGTGCGGTCGATACCGCCAGCAAGATTAAGGAAGAGGGGCTTCCGCCGGGTACAATTATCGCATTGATTGTTGTCGGCGCTTTTGCGGGTAATACCGTCGGCAATCTCTTGCGGATGACCAACACCCTCGGTGCTCATCTAATCAGCCTGTTGCTCGGCGGAGTGGGAACGGTCGTCGCCGCGTTTGTCGTCAACGTCACAGGCTTGAGCCTGGGGTGGCCGCAAATTGCCTTTAAATCCGAGTCGTTGGTGTTGGCATTAATCGTAACGTTTGTGCTGATGCTGATTTTCGTGAAGACCCGGGGGAGTGTGCATCGCATGACCGGCACCGCGTCTGCACCTACACCACACAAGTAATTGATATCACAAGCACACGTGATGTGCTTTTTTGGGAAAGGAACCCGACTATGATCAGGAATATGTTCAGTTATTGCTCCGCTGTCGCGGCCATTGCGCTGCTGGCGGGCGGATGCGCTACCGGCGGACGCGCCGACGAAAACAAGAAGGCCGTCCAATCCATCGCCGACGTCAGCAAGGAAGTGGACAAGGGCAAAGCCGGAGTCGACAAGACGGTCGCCTTGCTCGGTCAGCTCCAACAGGACGGCGGGATGGAGAAGACATTCAAAGAGTACTCCGACTCGGTGGATGATCTGCAGGCAGCCGGCGAAAACGCCGCCAAACGCGGCGCCGAGATGCGCGAACGCAAAGCCGAATACATGGCCAAGTGGCAGACCGAAATCGAAGCGATGGACAATCCGGACATCAAAAAGAGCCTCCAGGAACGAGCCGCCACCCTCCGAGAGCATTACGATGACCTGTCGGCCAAAGCCCAGGACGTGCGCGAGGCGTATCAGGTCTTCCTCAAGGACGCCCAGAATGTTCGGTCCGCCCTGAAGATCGACCTGACGCCGGCCGGCGTCAAAGCAATGGACTCCGCGATCAACAAGACCAAGGCCGAGGGCACTGATCTCAGCCAGAAGCTGGTCGTGTTCAACGCGGAAGTAGCCGATCTCCAAGGCAAGCTGGCGCCGACAACCGCCCCACCGCCAGCACCGGCAACGACGCAGGCGATGCCAGCCAAGTAACACCATCGCGCGGTCCAGAATTGTGGCCGCGGGATACGAACCGACCAGGCGTTTGATGCGCGCGGTTCATTGGCGCCCCCGCCTACATTTGAAGTCGCGACAAACCTCAGGGAGCCGGATGATTCATCCGGCTCCCTGATCGCTATGGTAGAGGCACCGCCAGGCTGTCGTGCAGGATCGAAATGAGCTCATCCGCGTCGCGCGGCTCGGGCGTGACCCAGCGCGAGCCGAAGACTAGCTTGGGGACGGCGTTGCCATTCTGGATCGTGTCGCCGAAGGTTCTGATTGAAGTTTGCATGTACTGCTCGATCCACGGGTCGGCCCGCGCGGCATCAAACTTCGCTTGGCCCATCAACTCGATGGCTTTAGCCTTGGCGGCGTCGAGCGCGCGCGGGCGCCAACGCTCGCCAGGCTGCGGAGAGAACATCCACCGGTCGAAGGCGGCAAACGCCTCCCGATCAGCTCTCCAAACGGTTAGCCCAATTTTTGCCAGCTCGCAAGAATCTTTGAATTGCTCAGTATCCTGCGCGACGTAGGGATTGCACTGGCTGTTCAACGGTGCAGGGCAGAGCGCGAAGGCGAGCTTGCCGTTGTAGCGGCTGATCGACTCCTCGAGCATCGCGTACATTTTCTGACAATGGGGACAGTTGTAGTCAAACAGGAGAGTCACAACGTAGGGCGCATCGGGCGAACCCACGAGCGGCACGGCGTGGGGATCGATGACGGGCAGGCTGGCGATCGATCGGCCGCTCCGGTAGACCGCTCGCGGCGCGATTCTGAATTGCAAGACCGCGATCGTTCCGGCAAGGGCCAAGCCGATGATCGTGAGGCTGATTCCGGGCACGAGGCCAATCACTGGCCGCGGGTCAGCGGACGATGGATTCCCAGCCGCTGCTGCAATTGCCGCGCGGTTTGTGGAGATCGGCGCGGTTCCCGTATGAGCCGCGCCCGATATCGAACCGCGATTCGGCCGCGAACCATCGGCTATATCGCCATATCTAATAATTGCTCGCCAGATGATCAACGCCGCCAGGAGCAGGCCGGTGATGTGCGTGGCGATGCAATACGGACACAAGGCTCCGACGATCCACTTCTGCACGATGATGAACCAGACGGCACTGCCCGCCGCGGCAGCCGCAAGAATCAGCATTGCGCTCCAGGCAAGCCGACGATCTGGCGCGGGCGTGGCCGGACCGATGAAAAAACTTGCAAGTAAAATCGCCAGGTACGTTCCAGCGGCCAATCCGCTGACAGGCACCACGCCCCCGATGGCGGACCAGCGGCTGCTGAGCACCTCTTCGCAGGCGCTCCCGCCGCTGCAACCGATGACTGACCCGCCCATTAGATAATGTAAGCTCAGGTACGAGCTGAGCGCAAAGGCCAGCGCGCTCAAAACGGTCAAGGCCCAACGCCACCAGGGCCAGGACCGCGGAAACGTAGTCATCTCTTTTGACGTGGCCAGGATCGAGATCCTCTGGGCGTTTAACCTTCATCAAGGGTTGCGCGAATACTGATTGGGCGCGCCGGGCGTGGGAACGCTGCCGGCCACCTGCGATCCACCGTCGTGGGCTTTGGTCAAAGCGGCAGTGAATGTGATGCCGGTGCCGGCGACCTGTGCGCCCGCCGAGTGCGCGAGTGTCAGTGGCGCTGAGACGGTAATCGTAATGCCGGGGCCGGCGGCGCCGCGGCCGCCGCGTCCTCTGCCAAAGCCGCCGCGTCCGCCGGTGACGCCGGCGACTGTTGCCGTCTCACTGTTTGCGCCGCTGTCGATCGAGATCGTCTGCCCGGCGGCAAAGCCCGCGGCACTGGCAACGGGAATCACAGTCGCGCCCTTTTCGGTAGCGGTGCCGACTGTGGTGCCGCCCGCCGAGCCAACCGTCGCGATGCTGGCGGTTTCCTGATTCGCGCCCGTGTCGATGTAGATTGTCTGGCCGACGGTAAATCCGGTCACGCTGGTGACTTTGATGTTGGTCGCGCCGGCCGGTGAAGCCAGCGGCGAAGTCGTGGTGCTTTGCAGAAGAAAATCGGCGCAGTTGCTGTTGGTGTCAGCGCCATCGGGGAAGCGCCCGGCACTGCGGTTGGTCCCGCCGCCGATCGGGCCGCCGCGGCCAAATCCACCGCCCGCCATGCTGGGCGAAATCACACGGCAGCCAGCCTGGCCCGCTCCTGATGCGCCCTGATAACCCTGCGACGCCCAGGGATCCACAATTCCGCCGTAATTCAGGCTATCAACAACCAGCCCCGCCGCATCTCGCAACACCATGCTGCCGGCGGCGGGCGAAAGGGCCGGCCCGCCGAACCACTGATTGGGCGCTTGCGGCCATTGGTAGCCTGCCGTCTTCACCGCTTCGTCACGCACCGCCGCGTCGATCGCGTGGTCGCTGGCCAGCGGGTTGTCGAGCGTGATGCCGGTGCCCAGAGGCTGAACCGGCTCGTTGCTTGCATGCACAAAAGCCGTCGCCGGCTGAAAGGTAATTCCCGTTCCTTTGACGCTGAGAGGAATATTGGCGGCGTGATTGAATTTCAACGGAGCGGCCAACTCCACCGTCCCCGCGGCCCCACCCCGTCCACCGCCACCGCCTCCACCGGCCGGCGCGTTCACGGCGGCAACGGTGACAGTCTCGATGCCGTGGCCAACGCTGTCGATATCCAGGCGGATCGTATCGCCCACAGAAATGTTGGCGGCGTTCCTGATACGCAGCGTGGTCGCACCCGCTTTGGCGTCCGCCGCCAGCGCGGTTTGCGTGCCGGACTTGCCGACCGCGGTGACAGTGACCACCTCATACTTCTCAAGGGTTCGCGCGACGGCGGGAGATGCGGTGCCGTATCCCAGGCCAATCTTCTGGCCAACCTCAAATCCCGCGACGCTGGTGACCGGGACGTTGGTCGAGCCGGCCGGAATCGTAATCACCGGGCCATCGGGGAGCGGTTGCCACAGCGTTGTCGCGTTGCCGGCGGCTGTCCCGATGCTCGCGATCTTGCGCGTTTCCGCGCCCGAGCCGGTGTCGATCTGAATCGAATCGCCGGCGTTCATGCCGGCAATGCTCCTGACATGAATGACGGCGTCGCCCTTCTTCGCGGCGGCCGCCAAACCGGAGTTGGAAAGTCCCATTACATAGAATCCGCGCGGCGCGAGCTTCGTGCCGGCGGGAATCTTCACGGACGAAAAGATCGCCTGCTGGGTTGGATGCTGGGTCAGCGTCCAGTTGGAGATGTCGATATCGCCGGTGCCGGCGTTGTATAGCTCGATGAACGAGTTGGTCGGGTTGGCCGGAGAGCCGGAGCCGATCGCGAATTCGTTGATCTTAATCGGGCTGACGTTTCGCACTTTTTCGATCGCAGTTTCGGATAATTGCTGGCGGCTCGTCGCATGCGTCCATGATGCGTTGGCGATAAGATCGCCGTTAAAGGCAGCCGGCCCCGAGGTGATCTTGAAGGTTGCTCGCACCGTCGCTCCGGGAGCGACTTCTTCAGCAAATGTCTTGGACGTTTCAGTAGAGCCAGACACGGCAGAGGTCCAGCCCGCAGGAATGGAAATGCTCAACTTCACGCCCGTCGCCGGCGCGCCGGTGATGTTGGTGAAGCTGACCGTGGTTTCCTGCGATGAACCGGGAGCGAAGGTCTGAAGCCCGGGTGGGGTGGCGGTCGCCGATGCTGGAGCGACGGTCAACTGCTGCGCGTCGTATTTCGCGGCCACAACATTAGCTTGCACCTTCTGGTCGGTGGCATCGGAGGGGAAAGTCCCGCCTGCCGTCATCGCGCCTTCGTAGAAAGTCCCTTGCGAGCCGACGCTGTTGTCGCCGCCGTTGCCCAGCAGGATCGCTCCCTGCTTGCGCATCGGGTCGTAGGTGCGATCGACGCGCGGGCCGTCGAACATGACCTTCAGATCGCCCTGCTGCGCATCTCCGCCCATCGAAGTCCAGTGGTGCGGCTCTCCCTTGGCGATCGCAGTCACAAATCGCCAGCTGATATTCGGCAAATCGCCGCAGAGCTTTGATCCATCCGGATTCACGCAACCGACCAGATTGTTTTCCTGATCAGTCATGATCCAGGGGCCGGGGGCGTTGCCGTGATACCAGGATGTGGCATTGCCGAAATACGTCGTCTCCATCGTGCCGTTGCCATCATCGCGGCTGTCGGTTTCGGCGTTGCCGTAATCGAAGCAGCAGCCGGAGTTGTAGTGATGGCCGTTGACGACCCAGTACTGTCCCTCGGCTTGATCATCGACGGCGGTGCCGTGCGCATCGTTCCAGCGCAGGCCCATGCCTGGCGAGATGAATACGCCATAGACCTTGTGGCCCATGATGGTGATCGGTGCCCAGTCGGCGACGGGAAGGTTATTGAATCCGCCCATGGCCGGGCCGCTGAATCCGCCGCGCGGGGCCTGGACGAGATGATTGCCCTTGCCGGATTGGTCGTAGAGAGTCGTGATCCAGCAGACGGTGTTGGCACAGAAGGCGTCTTGCGCCGCCGCGTCGGCGTACCCGCCGCCGTCGGCGGAGTTGGGCTTTACGACGCCGATGTCCAGCGTCTTGCCGTCTGACTGGCGCAGCACCTGGTAGAGAGGACCATTATAAGCCGCGTAGAGCGCGCGGGTGGAACTATGCGCGGCCGAGCAGGGTGCGCCGGCGGCGGCGTAAAGGTCACAGGGGCCTTGCGGGCGAGCCCCTGCGCCGTTGCGTCCCACGCCGACCTGGGCAGCCACCATCAGCGTCGCCACCGGCAGCGCGAACGCCATCACCAACACGATCACCAGAATGATTCTCGTTTTCATGGTCCTCTCTTCCAAGCCGACGTCCGCGGATGCACCCGGGTGCTGGGCAATTTCGGTGACGACTCTTGTCCCCTCCTCCGGTACTCCGGGGGAGGGTTAGGGTGGGGGCGGTTCGCACAAACGATGCCCATTCGACCCAACCCCACCCCAGCCCTCCCCCGGAGTACCGGAGGAGGGAGAAATACCAGCCGCCTTAGTGTCACACGCCCGATGCGCCGCGATTCTAGTTTTGGAACAGCAGCGGCGCGAATTCGTGCAGGCTTCGGCGCCAGGACTGCCATTCATGGGCAGTCTGCGGGGAGACGTACCAGTGCGTGTTGATGCCCGCCGCTTGAAGTGCTTCGGTGCTGGCCTTGGGGTCGCCGCCGAAAGCTCCGCCGCCGCCGGCTCTACCGCGGCTGTTCGCCGGATCCACCTCGCGGCTGCCGTAGCTCACGAACACAAGCTTCACCTTCTGCTTAAAGGCATCCATGTCCTTGACGTCGGTCGGCGCGATGCTGCCGCCGCTGAAGATGCCGATGTAGGAGAAGGCATCGAGATGATTCGGCGCGATGGAGCGCGTCTGCATGCCGCCCATGGAGAGGCCGGCCATCGCGCGATGCGACTGATCCGCCTGCGTGCGATAAGTCGCATCGATGTGCGGGATCAGCTCATTCATGAGAATGTTTTCAAAGGCATTGAAGTTAAACCCGCCGCGTCCGCGCCCGCCCGCTGGCGGTGCACCAGCGCCGCCGGGTGCAGCAGCGCCGCCCGGGGCAGGCTGAGTCGCCGGACCAGCGCCCGGCCCGCGTGCGCCAGGTCCGCGCGCTCCACGCCCTCCGCCGCCGCCGATATTTCCGCCATTATCCATGACGATAATGAACGGCTTGGCTTTGCCGTCAGCGATCAGATTGTCCATGATCAATCCGGCATGACCTTGGCTGCCCCAGCCGGTTTCATCCTCGCCGGCGCCGTGCTGAAGGTAGAGAACCGGATATCGCTGCGACGAATTCGTTTCATAATCGGGCGGCGTATACACAAAGCAGCGCCGGACGGCATTCGTGCTCTTGGAGAAGTACATATCCTGCCGCAATTGGCCGTGCGGGACATTCTTGAGCTGATAAAAATCCTGGTCCTTCGCGGGAATCTCGACCGCGCTTCCCCAGCGGCTCGATCCGTAGAAGAACAGCGTGCCCGGATCAGGAACATCCGCCCCGTCGATATTCAGCGTGTAGTAATGGAACCCCTCATCCAGCGGCCGCGTCGTGACAAGCCATGCGCCATCTGGGCCCTTTGTTACGGTGTTCTCCCCATTGAAGCTCGATTTAACGCTCTGAGCCTGCGGAGCAGGAATTCGAAACCGGGCGCGACCTTCAGAATTCACCTGCGGATACTGCTTGCCCGCTTGATTCAGCGATGAGGGTTTGAAATCCTCAACAGCGGGTTGGGTCGCCTGGCCAAAAGCCGCAACCCCAGCCAGCAAGGGAAGGAGAGCGACACCCAGATGCAGACGGAGATTCTTCATAGGTTTCCTCCAAAATAGTTGAATCGAAGCATACCCTCCCACGCGCCGCGTCCAATGGCGAATTTTGTCTCTGGATGTGGATTCTTGTTTCACAAGCTCATTTGTCGCTGCGCTGCGGAATCGCCGTAGCAGGCGGCTTGGTCACTTCTACCGGTGCCGCGGGCGCTGATGGTTTTACATACGGCTCCTTTGGCAGGGCCGCCTTGTAGCCCATCACATTGAGCATCGTCTCGGCATACCGCCGGCCGAACTCTCGCAATCCTTCCGAGGTGAAGTGCAAATGGTCCGGATTGCACGGCAACCCCGCGGACGAAATCACATACGAATTCGGCAGCGTCCCCGGCAGGTTCTTTAGAATCTCATTGAAGGCGGCCTTCTCGCCCTGATGGTCGGCGTTCACCACTTCGCCGGCCAGGAGCGTCACATTCTCCGGCTTGAGATCCAGATCCTTCATCAGATTGCCGTAAATCTTTTGTACTTTTTTCGGCCAGAGCGGATCTTCAAAATTGGATTCGCCCTGGTGGATCAGAATGCCGCGGATCACGCCATCTTTTTGAGCGATCTTCCCAAGGTCAACAAGATATTGATAAGGGTTTTCATTATAGACGTTGGCGGCGGGAATCTTCCATGCGTCCGACGGCGGCAGGTTCGCCAGATACGTCTTGTAAGAATCCTTGTCCCACAGCTCGATCTTCGTTCCGGAGACTGAGCACTTCACGATGCCCACCCGATATTTCTCCGGAAGATTGGCGACCATTGTGCGGCCGAAATAATCAACCAGCGACAGCCCGCGGCCGCGCGCCGTCAACGGCGGGACCGCGTCATACCAGTTGCCCTTTTTCCAGCCGCGATTGGGCGCATCGAAGTCAGCAAGGACTTGAAATCGCTTATCGACCGTGCGATCCATGTCCGCCATCCGAGCGCCGCTCTCCATGTTGGATTGCCCAAAGCACAGGAAAATCAGGAAATTCGGATCGGGGTCTGCAAAGGTGTTCTTGGCGCACAGAAGAATTGCGATCAGACAGAAAAAGGCCAGCCTCGCTCGCATACTCGTTACCTCCAATTGAAGAACACGATAGCGTCAAGCCGGTGAAATGACATGGATGCGGTCAATTACCCAAATCGGAGCGTGGCGCTTGTGTGTGGCGACGACGTTGCCGGGGCAGATCGAGTCGGTTTTTATTTGTCCGCTCACGTGCACCCCGTCATGGTGAGGTACTCGCAAGCTCTGGCCCGTTTGCCCAATTCAGCCAGATGCTTCGGAGTACCTCAGCATGACGGTTATTCTGAATGCCTCCCCACGAATCAAGTTACACACCCCGCATCGGCAAGCTGAAGGATTCAATCCACAACGGGCGAACGCCAGCCGCCGCAGGTGGTATTTAACGTGCGTAGTTTGGCCCCCGGCAAAAATGCCCTCAGCATTGTCAACCCGACTGCCGGGCCGGGCAAAAATATACAGGGCGCGACAAATATCGCCATTTAACGAGAATGACAGGCGAGTATGCTTTGGCCGATGAAGAGACTCACACTTCTTTTCACTCTTCACCTCCTTGGGTTTCTGTTCCTCTGTATGGTGCAGCGGTCCGCTTCTGCGCAGCCCGCCTCCGGCGACACGGGCAAAGCTCCGCCGGCGATCGATTTTAAGTCCACCGTTGCGCCGCTGTTGTCCAAATACTGCATCGATTGCCACGGCGGCGACAAACCGAAGGGGGACTTGAGCCTGGAGTTTGGCGACCCCCAAGCCGTCGAGCAAAGGCTGGCCAAGGATCACAAGCTCTTTGAGCGGATGGCCGATCGCCTCGAGACGGGCAAGATGCCCCCCGCGCGTAAACTGCAACCGAGCGCGCCGGAGAAAGAGCTGCTGTTACAGTGGATCACGAAGGATCTGCTGGCCAACTATGCCGTGTCACATGGATTGGGCCGGGTAGCAAGGGTTCGGCGGCTCAGCAGAGTTGAATACGCCAACACAGTTCGCGATCTGTTTTATTTCCCAGAATTCAAGGCCGATGATCTGCCGCCGGATGATCTGGGTTATGGCTTCGACAACATCGCCGATCTGCTCTCGATGTCGGCCAATCAGTTGGAACTGTATTTGAAGACGGCGGAGCAAACGATCGCACAATTGGATGCAACCGCCAAGCCAAGCCCCAACTGGGCGGCGAAGGACAAAACGTATTGGGAGCCGGACGACGGCGTGTTTCTGCCGATCAAGGACCTCAAAATGGGGTTCAACAACAATCAGACACGCGTGCGGAAGGTGCTGGAAACCTTTTTGCCGCGAGCATATCGACGGCCGGTGAAGCCGCAGGAGATCGATCGTCTGATGGCGTTTGCCCAGCTTTCGCTGGCGCAAGAGGGGGAATCGTATATTCGGCCGAAATCCACGTATGCGCCGTTGCGGGCGGCTTTATGCTCGCCTTACTTTCTCTATCGCATTGAAGAAGATCCGCCGCAGGGGACAGCGCCGATCAGCGAATACGAACTGGCCAGCCGCCTGTCGTATTTCCTGTGGTGCAGCATGCCGGACGATGAGCTATTTGCGCTGGCGGAAAAGAATGAGCTGCGCGCGCACCAGGAGGAGCAGGTCCGGCGGATGCTCAGGAGCCCCAAGGCCCGGGCACTCACAGAAAACTTTGCCGAACAATGGCTGCATCTGGCGGCACTGAGCAAGGCCGCGCCCGATCCGAAATTGTTTCCCAATTTTGATGACTCGCTGCGGCAGGCGATGCGCCAGGAAACGGCGCTGTTCGTCCGTTACGTCATCGAGCAAGATCGCAGCATCACCGATTTTCTTGACGCGGATTACACGTTTCTCAACGAGCGGCTGGCGAAGCATTACGGCCTGCCCAATATCAGCGGCGAGGAATTCCGCCTCGTGAACCTCGATCCGGCACAGCATCGCGGCGGGCTGATGACGCAAGCGAGCGTTCTGACGCTAACCTCACCGCCGACGCGCACCTCGCCGGTCAAGCGCGGCATCTGGATTTTGCAGACGCTGTTTAATGATCCCCCGTCGCCGCCGCCGGCGGATGTTCCTCCGCTGGAAGGTAAGGGCGGCGCGCTGTCGGGCACGGTAAGGCAGGTGCTGGAAGCGCATCGCGCCAATGCGCAGTGCGCGGGCTGCCATAGTAAGATTGATCCGTTCGGCCTGGCGTTGGAGAATTTCGACGCCGTCGGCGTCTGGCGAACGCGCGAAGGGCAGGCCACGATTGACGCCTCTGGCGCTTTTGCCGACGGCAAGTCGTATCGCGATCTTGATGAGTTTCGCGCGCGGCTCAAGGAGCGGAAAGACGATTTCCGCAAGGCATTTGTCGAGCAACTGCTGGTCTACGGCCTGGGCCGCGGTTTGGAATATGCCGACCGAAGCGCCGTCCGGGAGATTTGCAATTCCGCGGCGGCACAGGATGACCGATTTTCCGGCGTGATTCTGGCGATCGTCCAGAGTGACCTGTTTCAGAAGCGCACAGCGATAGGAAACTAGCATGGCATTCCAACCGATCTCGCGGCGTGCCGCCCTCAAGGGCCTGGGCGTGACCATCGCATTGCCGCTTCTGGAGGCGATGACGCCCTCGGCGAGGGCCGCCGATGCCGTCGCCAAAACCCTTCCGCGCCGGCTGGTGTTCGTCTATTTCCCCAACGGGGTAAAGACAGAGTTCTGGAAATCGACGGGGCAGGAAAAGGAATTCGAGCTTGGGAAGACGCTGGCGGCGCTGGAGCCTTTCAAGTCGAACATGGTGGTGCTGTCCAACCTCGCCGACGCCAACGCGCGCGGCGGCGGCGCGCATGCCTGCACGATGCCGGCATATCTTTCGGGGACGCCGATTTTCAAGACGCAGGGAAACGACATTCGCGCCGCCACCACCTGCGACCAACTGATCGCCCAGAAAATCGGCGATGCGACGCGTTTCCCCTCCCTGGAACTCGGCTGCGATTTTGGGCAGCAGGATGGTTTCTGCGACACCGGATATAGCTGCGTCTATCAGACCAATATTTCCTGGCGCTCCGCGACGACGCCGGCGGCCAAGGAAGTGAATCCGCGAATTGTGTTCGATCGGCTGTTTGCCGGACGGTCTGCTGAGACGTCCATCGTGCAACAGCAGCGCGAGGCGATGAACCTGAGTATTCTCGATTTCGTTCGCGAGCAGGCGAAGGACATCGATCGCTCAGTGGGCGCGGCAGACCGTCGCCGCATGGATGAATACCTCACCTCGATCCGCGATATCGAGCGGCGCATCTCGGCGCCGCCGCCCAATCTGCCCGCCAATGCCGCCAACGGCATGGAGCGCCCGACGCGCATTCCGGCGCTGTTCCGCGAACATTTCCGGCTGATGGCCGACATGCTCGTGCTGGCGCTGCAGACCGATATGACGCGCGTCGCGACGCTGGTCATGGGCACCGAAGGCAATCGCCGCGCGTTTCCGGAACTGGGCTTCACCGAGGAACATCACGGTGTTTCCCACCATCACGGGGATGCATCGCTCATCGAAAAATACCGCAAGATCAACGAACATCATGTGGGCGAGATGGCCTACCTCATCGACCGCATCTCAAAGGTGCGCGAAGCGGAAAGCTCCCTGCTGGACAACAGCATGGTCGTCTACGGCAGCGGCATGGCCGACGGCAATGCCCACGCGCACGCCGACATCCCCACGCTGCTGTTCGGCAAAGGCGGCGGCACAATCGACACGGGCCGGCACGTCGTCTGCCCGACCAACACGCCGATCTGCAACCTGTGGCTCTCACTCATGGACCGAATGGGAGTGCAAACCGATCGATTTGGCGACAGCACCGGCCTGCTGGGCGGATTGACCGCCTGACCAGGCCATAGATTTTCAAGGTAGCCGGAGAAAAAACGTGATCAGAAATGTGCTTGCTTCGTGTGTATTGACGGTTTCATTGGTTGCGCTCGCGCAGCCCGCCTTCGCCCAGAACCAGAATCGGCGGCCGCCGGAAACGCGGCCGGCGCCGCAGAGCATCTTCCCCGCCCCGGAGGACCCGCGCCATCCGACGGTTGTCGCCGGCTGGAAGGTCGAGACGGTGCTGATGCACCCTAATCTCGCCAACCCATCGTGCGTCTGCACGTTGCCCGATGGGCGAATTTTGGTCGCGGAAGACCCGATGAACAACTACGGGCACGATGGCCCGGGCGACCGCATCCTCTGCATCTTCCCCGATGGCCACGTCACGGAGTTCGCCAATCATTTGTTTGGCGTCTATGGCCTGGCGTATCTCGACGGCAAGGTGTACGTCCACCATATGCCGCGCTTTACGGTTTTCACAGATGACAACGGCGTCGGCAAAGATCCCGTCGAATTGTTCACGCAGACCAACGTCTACAAGAAAGGTCTGACTGACCATCTTCCCTCGCAGATTCGCCTCGCGATGGACGGCTTCTTCTACATGACCACCGGCGACCGCGGAATCTGGGGCGCCAAGAGCACCACCGACGGCAGCGCCATTAACCTCAAGGGCGGCGGCATCGCCCGCTTCCGCCCCGATGGCTCCGGCCTGGAAATCTTCGCTACCGGAACGCGCAATCATCTGGATGTCTCGGTGAATGCCGAAGACGACATGTTCACCCTCGATAACACCGACGATGGCCATGGCTGGTGGACGCGGTTCACCCACATGATCGACGGCGGATTTTACGGCTATCCCTGGGACTACAAACCCGCCGAGCAACGCGCGGCCGGCGGCTTCGGCGGACGCGGCGGCGGACGAGGCTACCAGCCGGCCAATCCCGATCAACCGTATCAACCCTACACGCTATGGCGCATCGCCGAGACCGGCGGCGGGTCTGCCACCGGCGCCATCGCGTACAACGAAGATGCGCTCCCCGAAGAATATCGCGGCAGCCTCTTTCACAGCGATTGGGGCAAGAATGTAATCGATCGCTTTGTCGTCAAACGCGACGGCGGAACCTTCAAGCTCGACAAGATGGAAGCGTTTCTTCAGGGTGGCGGGCAACGCGGCGAATTTCGGCCGCTGGGGTTGGCCGTCAGCGTTGATGGAAGGAGCCTGTATGTCTGCGACTGGGGCTACGGCGGATGGTTGCAGAGCAAGGAATCAGGACGGCTGCTCAAAGTAACCTGGACCGGCCAAAGCCTTGCAGCGCCCAAGCCCGCGTGGTTCGCACCGGCGGGGACGGCCAAGCCGTTTACCGCTACTACCGAAGAGCTGATCGCAGGATTACGACATCCCGCCGAGAGCGTCCGGCTGGTGGCGCAACGCCGCGTCGGCGAACGTGGGCAGGCGGCGGTCGCGCCGCTGCTGGCGCTGCTCAACGATACAAAAGCACCGGCGTTTGCGCGCTGGTCGGCCATCTGGACGCTTGACCGCATCGATAACGGCAAGGGCGGTCATGCGGCCATTATTAATGTTGCGAAGAACACCAGCGAAGACGCTGCCGTGCGTCGCCAGGCGATGCGCGAGCTGGGGACGCGACATGTGACCGAGGCGACTGATGCGCTGGTTGCCGGTCTCAATGATTCTGACGGATCAATCCGCATGGCGGCCGCGATTGGGCTGGGGCGCATCGGCAATCCCGCCGCCGTCCCGGCAATTATCTCCAAGCTCGAAGAGAAGGATTTGTTCGTGCGGTTTTCGCTGTTTACCGCGCTTAATCGCATCGGCCGCGCGCAGCCGGGAAGCTGGGCACTGATCGTCAAAGGGCTGGACAACAAGAGCGCTGCCATTCGCGCCAATACCAGCTATGGCCTGCGAAATACGTATGACCCTGAGCTGGTCAAGGCACTGACGCAGATGATCGACACGGCTGCGACGACAACGACTGGCCGACAGGCGGCGATCGCGGCGCTGGCCGATCTGCATCGTCACGAGAAGGAGTGGGATGGAAGCTGGTGGGCCACGCAGCCCGCTGGCCAGCCGCGGCCGGCTAAGAATGTCGAGTGGTCCGGCACTCAGCAAGTTTTAGATATGCTCCGCAAGGCGCTCAACGACTCAGATCCGGCGATTCGTTTGGCTGCCGTGAAAGGGTTGATGGTCGCCCCCGATCCGCAAGCCGACGATGCGCTGATTGCGTTGTTCAACAAGGAAACCGACGTTCCGCTCCGCGCCAGCATTCTTGAAGCGCTGGCAACGACGAAAAGCCCCAAGGCGGGTGAGCTGGTTGCCGCGTTGGTGAACAACCCCGCGGCCAATGGTCCGCTGCTGGAGGCGGCGATCGAGGTGCTCGGGCAGACCGGCGGCAAGCTCGCCAGCGACACGCTCACCGCATTGATCTCCAACAAAGCCGTGGACACGGCAACAACGTTGAAGGCCCTGACGGCACTGGGCAAGCTGAAGGATCGTTCGACTGTCGAAGCCGTTGCCAAGCTAACGTCCAGTACCGATGAGCAGATTGCCGCTGCCGCGGTGGCGGCTCTAGGCAGTATCGGCAGCGGGCAGGCCGCCGACGGGCTGATCGCGGCGCTGAGTGACCAGCGCCCTGCCGTGCGTCGCGCCGCCGCCGAGGCGCTGGGGACCATGCCCAACGCCACCGCCGCCATTCCCGCGCTAACCAAGGCGCTGGAGGACAGTGACAACGCCACCGCCAACGCCGCGGTGTCCGCGCTCACCAGAATGCCCACGATGGCGGGTCTGGATGCGTACCTCGGCCTTCTGGACTCAACCAACGCCAGTTGGCGCGATCGCGCCAAGCGCGCCCTGACGACGCTGGCGCCGCGCGCCCGCACCAGAATCGAAGAACATGCCGACGCCAAGCCCTTCTCCCCGCAGGCGCTGGCGATCCTCAAGGAGATTTACCTCCCGCTCGATCCAGACAAAACGGGCAAGCTGTTCCAGATTGCGGATAAGCCGACCACCCGCCCCGATCGGGATACGCTTGCTACATTTGCGATGTCGCACACCGGCGACGTGTCCAACGGCAAGAAGCTTTTCGGCAATCTTCAGACCCTTGGCTGTATCCGCTGCCACCAGACCGGCACCGGCGAAGGTGGAAACATCGGCCCGAGTCTGCAAGGCATCGCCACCAAGTACGACAAGGCCAAGATCATCGAGTCGGTGATTTACCCGTCCAAGCAGATCCTCGACGGCTACGAGCAATGGGGCATCGGCACCAACTCGGGCGATGTGCAGTGGGGCATCATCCGCGGCGAGGATGACAACGAAGTCACGATGTATGACTCAGCCGCCAACAAGATTGTGATCAAGAAGTCGGATATTCGGCTCCGCAGAAAGAGTCCGCTCTCGCTGATGCCTGAAGGCCTTGAGCAGTCCATGAGTCCGCAGGAATTCACGGATCTGATCAGCTATCTCGAGAGCCTGAAGGAAAAGCCGGTCGTCCCGACAGGCGCGGGAAAATAGCCGCCATGCAGAAAAGTGATGACTGAAGAGTGAAGCCGCAGAGCTGAAGAGTGATGAGTGAAGAGTGAAGCCTGACAATTTCCCGTCAGGTTTCACTCATCACTCTTCATCTGCGCCGGCTTCACTGATCACGTTTCCTCGTCACCCTCACATCGACTTGGCCCGGCTTCATCGCAAGGAACACAAATGATTGGAATCACCACCAAATCCCTCAGTCTTATGGCAGGGACGATCATCTTGTCAGCATCTTTCGGCGTTGGCGTCGCGCGCGCAGCCGACACCGACGTCACTCTTTCCATCGACGCATCAAAGACCGGCGCGCCGATTTCCAAGTACATCTACGGCCAATTCGCCGAGCACCTGGGCCGCTCGATCTACGGCGGTCTTTGGGCGGAGATGATCGAGGACCGAAAGTTTGGGCAGGAGATCACGGACGATTACAAGCCGTTCGATGTGGCCGAAGATAATTATGGAAAGCCCGCGTCGTTCGTTTATCTGAAGAACTCACCGTGGAAAGTGATTGGCCCCAAGGGGACGGTGACGATGGACAAGACCCTTGCGTATGTGGGCGATTGGTCGCCGGTCATTCATCTGCCGGGCAACGGGATGGAGGCGGGGATTTCGCAGGGCAATGAGCCGTTCAACGGCGCGGGTGGGTTTCTCGCGGTCGAGAAGGGAAAGAAATATGTCGGGCATATTGTGCTGGCGGGTGATGTCGATGCCGGGCCGGTGACAGTAAAGCTGGCAAATCCCAATGCCTCCAGCGGCCTGCGCGTCTGGTCGGTAGACAAGTTGATCGACAAACTGGATGGCGAGTGGAAATCATATCCGCTGGAGTTCGCGTCGCTTCCCGATTCAGATCAGGTGACGCTGAGCATCACCGCCAAGGGAAAGGGAACATTTCGCATCGGCGCGATTTCGCTGATGCCGGCGGACAACGTAAAGGGATGGCGCGCGGACACGCTCACTGAGCTGAAAAAACTGGACGCCCCGCTGCTGCGCTGGCCGGGCGGCAATTTTGTCTCGGGATACAACTGGCGCGATGGGATTGATCCCAATCGCGACAAGCGCCCGCCGCGCGCCAACCCGGCGTGGAAAAATATCGAACACAATGACGTCGGCATCCATGAATTCATGGAGCTGTGCGATCTGATCAAGACCGAGCCTTATGTCGCGCTGAACATGGGGAAGGGTTCGGTGGAGGAAGCCGCCGCCGAGGTGCAATATATCGTCGGCGCGGCGGACACGCCGATGGGCAGGATGCGCGCCGCCAACGGGCGAAAGGACCCCTGGACGGAAAAGTTCTGGGCCGTCGGCAATGAAATGTACGGCACCTGGCAACTGGGCTACATGCCGGTAGACCTGTACGTGCTCCGCCATAACGCGGCGGCCAAGCTGATTCGTGCCGAGGCGCCCAGCGCCACTCTCGTAGCCTGCGGCGACACCAACACCAAAGGCTGGGACAGCCGAATGCTCGCCGACTGCGGGCCCAATATGAATCTGCTTTCGCTGCATACCTACGTGCATGAAGTGGTCGGCGATCCCTACAAGCACTCCGTGCAGCTGCGCGATTCGATCCACGGAATCCTCAGCGCCTTCCGCGGCTACAATCAGCCGAAAATCAAGGTGGCGTTCGACGAATGGAACTTCTGGTACGGCAACTACGTCTACGGCGAGCTAGGCACGCAATACCGCCTCAAAGACGCCCTGGGCGTCACGATGGGCCTGCACGAGTTCTACCGCAACAGCGACATCGTAGAGCTGGCGTGCTTCGCGCAAACGGTCAACGTGCTCGGCGCAATCAAGACCAGCCGCACCGCCGCCACGCTCGAAGGCAGCGGCGAAGTGCTCGCCCTCTATCGCCATCAGTTCGGAACAATCCCCATCGAGATCAAACAGCCGGCACCGGACTTGGATATCGCCGCCGCGTGGACGGATGATCACAAGACAATCACGATCTCAATCGTAAACGCGACAAGCACGCCGCGAACGATTGATTTGGATCTGGGAAAAACCGCGATCAAGAATGGCGCCACCCGATGGGAAATCACCGGCGCAACGCCGCAAGCTCACAATGAACCGGATGGTTATCCAAACCTGATCCGCGCCGTGCAGAAGCAAGTCACTTTTGAGAAGAAGCTGGAGTCGCCAGCCTATTCCGCAGAACTCTATCGGCTGGAACTCAACTGATCGTTTTCAAGACATGTCGAGATTAACAGCCCGTGGCAACAGTCCCGCGCGGCGTCGCGCGGCGGATTTGGCTCGGGATCGAGGCGGAGAAACGACGAGTATTGAATGAGATAAGCGGAGTTTCGACAACGAAGAGCCCGAGCCAAAGCGGCAAGTGACCCCCGCGCGACTTTTGCCGCGGGCTGTTATGGAACGCAAAGAGCTCCAGGGAACACCCGCCGACGCCAGCCGCCAAGCCCACAGCCGCGGCGACCGAGCATGATACAAATGTTACACACGCGCTTGTGTCACATGGCCGATGCTCATCGCGCAACCAATGATGATAAGCAAGCTTATGTCACGAACGCGCGTGTTACACCGCTGAAGGGTGTAACACCCTCCGCTCCGCGCGGCCACAGCGTCTCAAGTGGCATGCCTCGCCGTCCTCCCTGTCAGGCTTTGGCCCGATTCGCATCGATGTTCGGTCAGCTGCAATGCCTGATTTGCGCTACACGAGCAAAATGCGAAAACGGTGCAAATGGTGCATCGACTTTTGTCTATATGAATCCATAAAGTTAATTCAGAAAACGATTTACGCAAAACACAATCGGCTCCGAATCTTGCACCATTTTTCTTATTTTAACATGCGTGGTGCAGCCGCTCGCGTGCGCCGGATCAGCGGATCAATCGCATTGGAGCGTTTTTCCTGCTTCGGGTGGATGCTTCAACGGATTGAACGTCGAACGTCCAACGTCCAACGAAGAAAACCGCTGCCGGGATAGTAAGAGGGCTTTGCACCGTTCGAAGTTGCATGTTCGGCGTTGGACGTTTATTCCTTCTTCAGCGCCGAATAGGCGACACAACCACTCTTTCAAAATATTGCAAAATACTTCTTGCTGATTTGGTTGGCGTGTCGCCTGAACTGGTGGAGTATTGGGAGCAAGGCCGCCGCGAGCCCACCCGCGTCGCGGGCCGCCTGCTCGATCACATCGTCGCTGATCCACAACGGTACCTGGCATCGCTGGTGAAACGCCGGACGGTCGCATGAGGGACCAAAAGCCGAGGGATCGCACGTGACCCGTTTTCCGCGTCAAGAGGGGAGCGAAGTCCCCGTACCATTTCGCGTTTCATCGCACCGACCCCGGCGTCGTGCCACATTCGGGGCAACGATCTGGTGTGGCACGTAGGTCATAGCCACAGTAATTGCAGCATCCGATTCTGCCCAACCGCCTACGCCAAATTCGCATTGCAACATTTCCAATTAGGAGCGACCCAATTATGAGGACTAAATACACATACGGCAAAACAATTATCCATTCATGTGCGTTTAACACGAACGTTATTCCACCTGCCTGCAACATTCTTCGGGTGCCAACTCCTGGCCCACTCACTGCGAAAAGATCTTCGGGTGCTCGGACTTCGTGGTAGAACGTCTGATCGGCGGAGCCGATCTCCCACCGATCGAACCAACTGTCGGTAATGCTCATGCGACCCCGCGAGCTTATCAGACCAACATTGCCGGCTGTGCCTTGGCGATAATATGTAACGTCGTCAAGAGTCCAAAAGCTTCGCAGCCAAAGTGCGCCCGTTAAGATTATCAGCAAGACACACAGCCCGCAAAATAGTTGACAGAAGGGGCACCATACGATGATCCTAAAGTAACGTGTCAAGCTCGCCTCGGTCTACTTGCCCACGCTGGGCACTGTTCGGCGGCCCAACGTTCGGTGGCAAAGACGATATGCCGGAGCAGGGCGCTCTGCGCTCGACGACAGGAACTTTCAGAGTTGCTCATTTGTTACAACGTAGTCGAGTAGCCTGCCCGCCCGATCGTAGTGGATTTCAACCGCCACGAAATGATACAAATCCTTCAGGCCATACACGCCTTGCCAGTCCTGCGTTATTCCCATGAAGCCGAATACCTCAACGACACATGATTCTTCCGAACTGTGCGGGCACTTCTCCTTATAAACGCGGTCGGGCGGCCCATGAAACCTCCTATGGACTTCCTCGGGTCCCATTCCTCGCTCGAAGATCTTGCCCTTTCCATAGGCATATCGAGGATCAAACAATACATCCATGTCGTTTGCGGTTCGGATAGTGGGCGGCTGTATATCGCGAACGGGAATAGAACAGCCTGCTGATAGCAGACACATCAATGGAATCAAAATGAAAATAGCACGTGTCACGATTCTGCGATACCGCATATCGCAAATTCCTCGGCGGAAAACGGGGAGATTATGTTATTAACGACAGCCTGAATTAATACCAGCGGACGTCACGCGAAGTTGCGAAGAAAAATGGGAAACGAGTCAAGTGCAATATTGGCCGGCCGAGGCGTCGATCGCTCGGGGCGCCGGCAGCACGCGTCTTATCACACCGGCGGTCGCGTCAGGCGGATTGCAGGCGTTCGCGGATTCAAAACTGCTGGCCTGGGGGCATCGCTAGACGCGCTCTGCAAGCAGAGCGGCTAACCGAGAATGACGCTCCGCGGCGGGTGGAGGACGAAAAACTTAACTCCATTCGCCGCGCAGCGACATTATCGTTTTAGCCGTCGTACTTGCACGGCGCGTCCGAGCGATCTTGCTCGACCGTCCCGATTTCCGCGTTTGCTCGCTTCGACGTTCTCAAAAAACCTTGAACGTCGAACGTTCAACTTCGAACGGAGTCTCCTTCCTTCGACGTTCAAAGTTCGACGTTGGAAGTTCGAAGTTCACAATGAATATCCAACTTCGAACGTCCAGCTTCGAACGGGCCAAAGACGACTTCGGGCCGGAGCCGCGCGGGACCCCCAGCGGCGGTCAATATTCGACATGCGTGCGCAAGTTCTGACATGTCCTTCGGAAAACCGCTTCGATATGCTGCGGCCAGCGAGAGGGTCTGCTTCACAAATTCTGTGCAAGATGCTTTATGCACACGACAAACCAATCATTACAATCCCATCAGCAAAGGAAAGTCCCATGACATCAGCCACCTCATCGAGCAGTCAGGCCAGGGCTTTGGCTCGCCTGACCGCGGCGATTTTCATCCTCGCAGGCACATTCATTTCCACACGCGCCATCGCTCAAACAACCCGACCCGCGACCGCGCCATCGGGGTTCGGCCGAGGCCGCGGCGGCGGGGTTGAAGACAGCGTGGCGCGCGGGACCATTTCGCCGGTGGTTAGCCCGGATCATCGAATCACGTTTCGCCTTCGCGCTCCAAACGCCAAGCAGGTGCAGGTGCGCGGCGATTTTACGATTCACATGTCCACCATCCTCGACATGACCAAGGACAACGACGGCGTCTGGTCTTACACGACTGAGCCGCTCAAGCCCAGCTCCTACCAGTACTGGTTCATCATGGATGGCTTGATTCTGCCTGATCCGGTCAACACGTACGTGCGGCCGGCATCCGGCGTCTACAAAAGCCAGGTCGACGTCCCGGGGCCGGAAATGGATTTCATGGCGTTCAAGGATGTGCCGCACGGCGAGCTGCGCGAGCACTTGTACATCAATCGCGATAATGGCACGCAACGCCGCGTCGTCGTGTATGTGCCGCCAGGGTACAACACCAGCGAGAAATCGTATCCGGTTCTCTATCTGCTCCACGGCGCCAACGATTTTGAGCGCGGCTGGACGCAGACCGGCCGGGCCAATCTCATCATGGATAACCTGCTCGCCGCCGGCAAGACATTGCCGGCGATCATCGTGATGCCATTCGGCCACGATGTCACCGGGTCGACCGGCCGCCAGGCGGAGATCCGCTACACGCAGCAGGCGCTGGGTGTGACGCCCGCCGCCGGCGGCGGACGCGGTCGCGGCGGCGCTGGTCCCAGCTTCATGGAGAAGGATCTTCTGGGCAATGTCATCCCGCTGGTCGAAAAGGAATATCGCGTCATCAAGGACGCCAGGCACCGCGCGATCATCGGCTACTCCATGGGCGCGGGCCATTCATCCGCGATTGGCTTGAGCCATCCGGAGCTATTCAATTACGTCGGCATCTACAGCGGCGGCTCCAGCGCCAACGCCATCGCGCCGGCACTGGCCGATGTCGATAAAACCAACAAGACCTACAAAATGATCTGGGTCGGGTGTGGAGATGACGACACCACCGCCATCGGCGGCACACGCAATCTGCACAACCTGCTCACCACGCGCGGCGTGAATCACATCTACGTCGAAACGCCCGGCGCGCATCATGATTACCAGGTCTGGCGGATTTATCTGGAGACGAATCTGCCGATGCTGTTTCGGGACTAAATGACTTTGCGCACTCACGCGTTTTGATTTTCGTGGAGGCGGCCTTGGAGGATGAGAATCTTTCATCGTGGCACGGGTTTTCAACCCGTGCGTGCGATGTTCGAACGAATAGGACCAAGAAACAACGATTCTGTTCGTTCTGCGCCGCTTGCACGGGTTGAAAACCCGTGCCACATGAAAGGGTTTTAAACTCCTTTGCGGACCCTACGAAATCGCACGGCAATTCATGGCGGCATAGCCGCGGTACAATCGGATCATCTATGAAAACCAACAGCAAACATGTGCTCCTTCGCTTGGTCACTGGCTTGAGCGCCGGCGTCCTCGCCATTTTCATCGCTCGTGCACCCGGGCAGACCGCATCACCCGCCACCGCGCCGACGACAGCGCCCGCGGTTGATCAGCATGGGCCGACGATCAAGCAGACTTACTCGAAATACTTTCTGATCGGCATGGCGGGAGATATTCCCGGCAACTTCTCCGAGCAGGAAATGGCGCTGATCAAGGACAACTTCGGCGTCGTGACGCCGGAGAATTGCATGAAGCCGGGGCCGATTCACCCCGAAGAAAACACCTGGAGCTTTGAGCGCCCCGATGCCCTGGTGAAATGGTGCGCGGACAATGGTTTGGTCGTCCATGGCCACACGCTGGTGTGGCATGCGCAGACCAATAACTGGTTCTTTCAGGGCGACGACAAGGACGTCATCACCAAGCGCCTGCAAAACCATATCAGCACGCTTGTCGGCCACTTCAAGGGAAAGATCCGAAGCTGGGATGTGGTCAACGAAGCGATCAACGACGGCGGCAACGCACAAACCGCCGAGACGGAAAACCTTCGACGATCGCAGTGGTCTCAAAAGATCGGTCCGGAGTTTCTGACGCTCGCCTTCAAGTTTGCCCACGAAGCCGACCCGGACGCCAAACTGTTTTACAACGACTACAACATCGAGAACGGCTTCAAGCACGGCAGCTCGATGGTGTTGCTCAAACGTCTCAAGGCTGATGGCGCGCCAATTTTTGGCGTGGGAATCCAAGGCCATTGGAGCACGGCGAACGTGCCCTATGCCGCCATTGATAAGGCGATCGCCGATTATGCCTCGCTTGGTTTGAAGGTGAGCATTTCAGAACTGGACGTGACGATTCGCGGCACATCCGGCGGGCAACTCGGTGGCCCCGCAGGAGGTCGCCGCGGCGGTGGCGCACCCGCTTCGCCGCAGGATCTGCAGGCACAGGCGGATGCGTATGCGAAATTGTTTACGATCTTCGCCAAACACAAGGACACGATCGACCGCGTGACGTTCTGGGGTCTCAACGACCGCCGAAGCTGGCGCGCCGGACAGAATCCCCTGATCTTCGATTCCAACAACCAGCGCAAGCCCGCTTATGTGGCGATCGTCGATGCACTGCTGCATCCGAATCCGGATCTGGCGATGCCCAAGTGATTACGATTGCTCTTGCAGGCGGAAGATTTCCGGCGACGCGCCGAACACATTCTTGAACGCGTGCGAGAAGTGGAACGGATCGGTGAAACCGACGCTTGCCGCCACTTCCTTGACCAGCATATTTCTGTTGCGGAGTTGCTCGGCGGCGAAGTTCATCTTCAGGCGAAGCAGATACTGATAAGGCGCCTGAAGGTCGAAGCGCCGGAAAAGCCGGCACAAGTAGGCTTCGTCGATTTCGCACTCTGCCGCGATTTGCTCCAGCGATCGAAGCCGGCGGAAATGCGTCGCGATGTGCCGCCGGCAGCGCTGAAACGTGGCGCAGGCGATCGAGGGCGGGGATCCAATGGGGATTAACCGGGCAGCCAGCTTGATCAACAGGTATTCGCAAAGCGTGGTGCAGAGCATTCCCGATTCATCGCCGCCGCGCATCCCATCGCGGATGAGCGTGTCGAAGATGTCCTGAACCTCGCTCACCGAGGAGACCCGCGCCACCGTCCCCGGCGTCAGTCCGCATTCCCGCATAATCCGCGGCGCCCGCGGCCCGGTAAAATCGATGAAGTATTTCTCCAGCAAGTCGCGGGGGCTGGTCGTGATGTGCTGCGAAACCGCGGGGCCGTATGTGAAGATCGTGCCGGCGTCGAGCACGTGGGCTTTTCCCTCCAGGTTCAGCCAGCCGCGCCCGCGGGCCACCAGCTCAACTGAGTAATAGGGGAAATGCTCGCGCTGAATGGCGTAATCCGGCGAGCAGAATTCATGTCCGCCGCCCACCACGGCAAGCGGCGTGTCGGGCAGGCAGACGTCCTCCATGCTGAAACGCCGCGCTTTGCGGACCTGGCCAGAAAAGAAATCCGACAGTTTTTCCGGTTCTGCTGCGATGGGCATTTTGCGGCTCCGGGAGGGACGAGAATTTACATGTGAATCTTCAAAGGCTTTGGCTCTCCGCTGGGCGACGGCGCGGGCCGGCTCTCACCAGTGGTTACACATCCGCGACTATTGCTGCTCGGCGTTTAAGCGCAAGAGCGTGAACGAGTACGGCGGAAGCGTATGATGAAACGACGCCGACGCGTTGGCAATCTTCGCCTGTTTCGGTGAGATGCCGGTTGGATTCTCCAGCGTGTTGCCGGCTTTTGGATCATCACCGGCCAGCACGATGGCCGTCGCGCTGCCGGCCACAGTCCCAACGCCGCGAAGATTGATCGCTACGTCGATCGGATCTTTCTCGACGTTGACGAGCTTGACGATGACGGTGTGATCGGCCTTCAGATACGTCGCTGATGCGACAGCGACCGTCTGGGCCGCGCGCTGGGGCTGGCCGGCGTCGGCGGGGGCCGCGGTCGGCGAGATTTTCAACGTCACGGGGAGAACCAAATCGCCCTTGTTTTGCCCGAGCATGGCCTGCGCGTAATAGCTCGGCGAGCCGAAGCTGTGCAGGGCGTCGTAGCCGATCAGGTTTGTGTTCCACTGCCACGCCTTGGGGTAGCCCTTGGCCGGGTCTTCGGGGCTGACGTTAACCAGCAGCGGCGCGTAGCATTCCATCGGGATGATGTCGGCGTTTTTCTCCAGACCCATGACGAACGCGGCATCGGCCAGGGCGGCGTTGAGATCGGGCGTCGGGCGGCCTTCCTGCGTCGCCCACTCGCCGACGAAAGTCTGAATGCCATCCGGCTGGCGGCTGTTCCATGCGCCGCCGTTGAATTTCATGGCATCCGCGGGGATCGCCTTGTCGTACTGGAGCGCCTGTTTCACAAGCTGCTGCGCGTTGCGGTAGAAATGATCATCGTAGAGATCGGGCTTGAACTCCTTCACCGGCGCGGTGGCGATGATCTTCAGATTGGGATAGCGCTCGCGAATGGCTTTGGCCATCTGCACAAAGCGGCCCTCGTAGCTGCCCGAACGGTCGAACCAATCTTCGTTGCCGATCTCGACATAGTGCAACGGGAACGGCTCGCGGAAACCGTCGGCGGCGCGCTTCTTTCCCCATTCGCTGTCGGGGGATCCGCTGACGTATTCGATTTCCTCCAGCGCCTCCTGCGTGTACTGCGCCATCTCCGGGCTGCCGGCATCGACGTGCTGGCGATTCAACACATACCCCGCAAACACCGCCAACACCGGCTCAGCATCAAGCTGCTTGCACCACAGCAAATACTCCGGCAATCCAAAGCCATCTGAGGAGCGATATCCCCAGCACCCTGCGTGCCCCGGCCGCTGGTCGGCGGGGCCGATCATCTGCTTCCAGTTGAAACGCGTGGCAAACGTGCTGCCCTCAACATAGTTGCCGCCCGGCAGGCGGATGAACGATGGATGCATGTCCGCCATCAGTTTCATCAGATCGGGGCGAAGGCCATTCGGCGTGTTCTGGTAAGTCGGCGGAAAGAGTGAGACGAGACTGAAGGTGACACTGCCATTTCCCGATGCCGACAACACAAACTGCGCCTTGGCAGTCGACGGGGCATCGTGCGCGGTGGTGAGCTTCACCGTGTACTTCTGCCACGCGCCTGTGATCGCCGGCGAATCTGCCTTAGCAACGGTGACGTTGCCGTCATCGAGCACGAGCGACGCGGTGACCGGCCCCGCAAATCCCCCGCCGCCTTTTGCATAGAAGCTGGCGGTGTAAGTCGTGTCGGGCTTCACCGGAATTCCCCAGTAGCCGTCGTTGGCTACAGCCGCCTTGCCACCGGACAACTCCAGACGAAGGCTCACCGGCAACGCCGCGTTCACCGGGTCTTCGTGATCGAGAGTGGCCTTTGCTTCGCCGATGACCGACCAGTGGACCGGCAACGTGCGCGGCGGCGGCGTCGTCCCCTGCCGGCCGCGCGGCGCGGGATCCTGGAAGCTGCGGTTCTGAATCAGCTCGGCAAACAGGCCGCCGTCGTAGCTGTGGTTGATCTCTTCGGTCATCAACCCGTAAAACGTTTTGGGGACGGCGGGGCCGGGTTTGTTGACATCAACTTCCAGCGTGGCGGTGACATCGGCGCTGGCGGCGCGCGGCAGCATCGCGCCGCTTAGCGCGGTCAGTGCCGCACAGACGAAGGGTAGAGTCGCTTTCAAATTCATGGTTGGTTCCTCTGCTTGCCTGGCGGATCGGTAGGTGGACTATCTTAGTATTGACGGGTCGGAAGCGCTTCCTTGGCCTGCTCCTCGGTGTAGATGCCTTCCTGAACATCGATGCGCTTGGGCACGGCCTGTTTGGCGACCGCCTTCTCGACCAGATCAAAAACCTGCGGGCCGATCAGCGGATTGCACTCGACAGTGCAGTTGAGCTTTCCTTCGGCCATTGCCTCGAAGGCGGCTTTCACGCCGTCGATGGAGACGATGATGATGTCCTTGCCGGGCTTGAGCCCGGCCGCCTCAATCGCCTGGATCGCGCCAAGAGCCATGTCGTCGTTGTGAGCGAAGAGCACGTTGATGTTTTTTCCCTCAGGCGATTTGAGAAACGCTTCCATCACCTCTTTGCCTTTGGCGCGGGTGAAGTCGCCGGTCTGCGACAGCACCACTTTCATATCGGGATGATCTTTGATGATCTCCTCGAATCCCTTCTTGCGATCGTTGGCGGGCGCTGAGCCGGGTGTCCCCTGCAGCTCGGCGATGGTCGCTTTCCCGCCCGTTTTCACGACGAGAAACTTCGCAGCCCGTCGGCCTTCTTCGATGAAATCTGCACCAATGAAAGTGGCATACAGGCTGTCATCTGTCACATCCGCGCGACGATCGGAAAGCACCACGGGAATCCCCGCCTGCTTGGCCTCGCGAAGCACCGGCTCAAAACCCGTTTCGACAACCGGAGCCAGCACAATCGCATCCACTTTCTGGGCAATGAAAGAGCGGACGGCTTTGATCTGGTTTTCCTGTTTTTGTTGCGCGTCAACGAACTTCAGCTCGATGCCACGCTTGGCTGCTTCGTCTTTGATGGATTTGGAGTTGGCGGTTCGCCAGGCGGATTCCGCGCCGACTTGCGCGAAGCCGACGACCAGCGATTTTTTCCCGCCCTCCTGTTTGGATTCCGAAGTCTTATCGCACCCGGCCAGAAGGCCGGCAAAGAGCAAGGCTGTGATTGCCAGACGTTTGATCATGGGTTGGTTCTTTCAGGTTGGAGTAGTTTTTGGAGCAAAATAAAGCCAAGCAGGAGGATGCCGATCGCGATGCGGGCCCACCAACTGCTAAGTGTTCCTTCGAAAGCGATGGCGGATTGAATGACGCCGAAAATGAGCACGCCGACCAGCGTACCGATCGGCCCGCCGACGCCGCCGGAAAGCAGCGTTCCGCCGACGACGACCGCCGCGATTGCGTCCAGCTCAAGGCCGGAGCCGGTCAAGGCATTTCCAGACGACGTGTAGAGCGTGACGGCGATGCCCGCCAGCGCCGAGCAAAAACCGGCGAATGCATACACGCCGATCTTGGTGCGCGCGACGGGCAATCCCATCAGCAGTGCCGATTGCTCATTGCCCCCCACCGCGTAGACATATCGCCCGATCGGGCGAAAGGCGGCGACGTAGCTGACGATGCAAAGCAGCGCGACAAACAGAACGCCGACCAGCGGGAAGGTTGCATGGCCGCCGAGCGGAAGCGACCAGGACGAAAGCTTGACGTAAAGCGGATTCAAGATCGCGACGGATTCTCGCGATATCAGCAGCCCCAGACCGCGGCAAAGAAACAAGCCTCCGAGCGTCACCAGAAATGGCGGCAACTCGAAGAAGTGAATGAGCATTCCCTGCACGACGCCCAATGCGGTGCCGGCGGCAAGCGCGACGCCGACCGCAAGCGCCGGGCTCCAGCCGCGATGCTCGGTCATGGTTGCGACAAAGATCGACGTACATCCGATGACTGCGCCGACGGAAAGATCGATGCCGCCGCAGAGGATGACCAGCGTGAGGCCGATGGCCGCGATTCCCAGAAAGGCGTTATCGCCGATGAGATTCACGGCAACCTGCAGCGAGAAAAATCCTCTGTAGCGGAGGCACGCGGCGATGTAGATCAGCAGGAACACCACACAGGTCATCAGCAGCGGAAAGTGCGAGCGCGATGAAACCCCACGCAGGCGATTGCGCGCCGACCACCAGCCAAAGGCTGCGGGATTTGCCGCGCTCATGCCCGCCTCCTGATTGCGATGCGGACGAGGAGTTCGCGAAATTTGGAACTTTGCAGCAGGCACAGGGCAACGACGACGGCTGCTTTGATGACCAGAGTCAGCTCGGGTGCGATGCCGCGGGCGAGAATCGTTGTGGTGAGCGTTTGAATGACCAACGCGCCGACAGCCGCGCCGACGAGGGAGAACCGCCCGCCGGCCAGCGAGGTCCCGCCGATGGCGGCAGCGAGAATCGCATCGAGCTCCAGATACAGCCCCGTGTTATTGACATCGGCCGCCTTGATGTCGGCGGTGGCGATTAATCCGGCAACGCCGGCGAGCAGTGCCGAGATCACGTAGCACACGAGCTTCACGCCGCTCGCCTGCACCCCGGCAAGGCGGGCGGCGACGGGATTATTTCCCACCGCTTCGATCAACAATCCAAGCGCCGAGCCGCGAACAAAGCCGAGGATGACCAGGAAGATCAGCACTGCGAGTATCAACGGAAACGGCAGGCCAAACAGAAAGCCCGACCCGAGGAACTCAAACGATGGATGCTGGAATGTGGGGATTTGGCCGTTGGTCACGAGCTGTGCCGCGCCTCGGCCGGCGACCATCAGGATGAGCGTCGCGACGATCGGCTGCAGCTTGAATGTCGCCACGAGAATCCCGTTAAACAGCCCGGCCAGCAGCGCGACGCTCAGCGCGATGATGAGAATCAGCGGCAGTGAATGGCTTACGTTGAACACATGCAGCGGCGAATCTTCCGGCCGCGCGATGAGACAAGCCGCCACCGCGCCCGCCAGCGCCATCACCGCGCCGACCGACAAATCAATGCCGCCGGTGGCGATCACCAGCGTCATTCCCAGCGACAAAAGCAGCACGGGCGTTCCACGGTTGAGAATGTCGATGAGCGATCCGAAGAGCCTTCCGTCGCGAACTTCGACATGGAAGAAGCCGGCGGTAAACAGCAGGTTGAAGAGCAGCAGCAGGGCCAGTGCGATCGTCGGATACAGCACGGTCGCCATCGCGCCCGAGGCGCGAACTTTGGCGCGCGGCGCTTTTGCCGCGGGAGGATCGAGGACCGGGATGGTTCCGCCGACGGCGTTCATCCTGCAACCTTGGTGAGAATCGCCTTCTCCGTCACGTCTGATCCCGACAGTTCGCCGACTTTCTGGCGATCGCGCAACACGATCACGCGTGAACAGAGCGCGGCTACTTCTTCCAATTCCGAACTGATAAACAGCAGCGACATGCCTTCGGCGCACAATTTTTCAACCAGCGCTGAAATCTCCGCCTTGGCGCCGACGTCGATGCCGCGGGTCGGCTCATCGAGAATGAGCAGCGTCGGCGACGCCGCCAGCCAGCGCGCCAGAATCGCCTTTTGCTGATTGCCGCCGGAGAGCAGACGGATCGGCTTCTCCGCGTCATTCGTTGCGATGCGCAGAGCGGCGATGTATTTCTCGGCCATCTCGCGCTGCTTGCGGAGCGGAATCGGCCGCCACCAGCCGCGGCGGGCTTGCAGCGCAACCACAATGTTCTCCCGGATCGAAAGATCCGGCAGGATACCCGCCACCTTGCGATCCTCAGGGCAAAACGCGAATCCCAGTGCGATCGCGTTGCGTGGATTACCTAGGTGTTGGGTGCGGCCATCGACGGTAATCGTGCCGGCATCTGGTTTGTCAGCGGCGAAGAGGAGCCGCGCCGTTTCAGTTCGGCCGGACCCCAGAAGCCCGGCGAGGCCGACGATTTCTCCGCGGCCAATCGAAAGATCGAGCGGCCCCACCGCCCCGCTTCGCCCCAGGCCCTTTGCCTCGACAAACGGAGACAATGGCGCTGATTGCCGATCTGCTGCGCCGCCGTGCTTCAGTTCCGCCACATCGCGGCCGACCATTTCGGAAACGAGCTTGAGCCGAGGCAGATCGCGCGCCAAATGTTCGCCGACGAGGCGGCCATTGCGCAGCACCGTAATGCGGTCGGAGATCGCATAGACCTGATCCAGGAAATGCGTAACGAAAATAATCGCCAAGCCATTTTCCTTCAGCCGGCGCATCGTGGAGAACAACTGCTCGACTTCCGGGCGATCCAGCGAGCTCGTCGGCTCATCGAGGATCAGAACTTTGGCGGACATCGACAGCGACCGCGCGATCGCCACCATTTGCTGAAGCGCGACCGAGAAGCTCTGAACAGGCTTGGTCACATCAATGTGAACGTCGAGTTGCGCGAGAGAATTCTTCGCGCCGCGTATCATCGCCCTGGAATCAATTCCACCAAAGCCGCCCCACCGCTTGGGCATCCGGCCGAGGTAAATATTCTCCGCCACGGAAAGCGCCGGAATCAGATTGACTTCCTGATACACCGTGGCGATTCTAAGCCGCTGCGCGTGCAGCGGCGAAACCGGCTGGATTGCCTTCCCGTCCAGAAACATTTGGCCCGCGTCGTAGGAATAAACGCCGGTGAGAATTTTGATGAGGGTGGATTTTCCGGCCCCGTTTTCCCCCATCAGGGCATGCACCTCGCCAGCGCGCGCGTGAAAGTCAACCGAGTCCAGGGCGAGAACGCCCGGAAAGCGTTTAGTCAAACCGCGTGCGGATAAAGCCGTTTCCATGAGAAGCAGATGCAGCCGCCAATACTTACTTTCATTCTGTACGAATGTTAATCGGGTTTCAAGAAGAACCTAATCCAACAAAATGCTATCCAGCGCAACGGACACCATGCCCGCCTGACGCCGGCGCGGCACGGTGCGGATCGAGATTTCTCCGAAGCGCGCCCACATCGCGTGCTGCCGCACGGAATTACTTAAGTATTCAACGCAGGATGGCGGCAGCTCGCGAAACGCGCCCGTGAGCACGACTTGGCGCAAACCCAGAAGATTCAGCGCCGCTGCGATATCGACCGCAGCACTTTCGAGCGATTGCTTGAGCCAGCGCGGAAGCGGCCTGTCCGCCAGATATTCAACGACCGCCGGCCAGGATTTGGGCAGCCCGTGTTCCGCTGCGCTGGCCAACAAACCCGGGCGGGCAATGAGCGTCTCCAGGCAGCCGATCGCGCCGCATCCGCATTGGCGATCGTTGCCCTGAACTGCCACATGGCCGATTTCGCCGCTGAGGGGGATGGAGCCGCCGAAAAGGCTGCCGCCGATAATGGCGGCGGCACCGACGCCATTACCGGAATCGACCAGCAGAAAATCTCCCGACCCCGGCTCGGCGGCGAGCTGCCCCAAAGCCAGCAGACGAATCTCCTGCTTGAAGACAACTTCAGCGTCGAAAATATCGCGCACGTGCTCTTCCAAATTCGTCTTCTCCAGCCAGCGAATATTGGGCGACAAATAAACCTTCCCCGTGCGTTCGTCCACGACGCCCGGCAGGCCGATGATCGTCTTGAGATCTTTCGAACGATGCGGCTTCCACAGTTTTGCCAGTTGCCGAAACCAGGCATCCGCGGAAGTGGGAGTGAGAAATTCCGACTGCCATCGATCCTCCGAAGGAATTGCAACGGGGAGAATGGCCATCCGCGTGTGGCGGACGCCCAACTGCACCATGCAGAAGCGCGGCCGGCGGCGATCCAGCTCAAGCCGCGTCGAGGGGCGGCCCAGCACCGCAGTCACCTTTGCCGATGAGTCCTCCGCCAGCGGAGCGTCCGCGGCGCAGGGGGCGAGGATATGCTCCGACAAAAGCTGATCCGCGATGCGGCTGACGGTGGGCTGGCTCATCCCCGTTACACGCGCGAGATCCGAACGCGAGATGGACCCGCAGCGCGCAACCGTTTCGATAATGCGGCGCTGATGCATTCGCCGGAGATAGGTTGAATTGGCCATGAACCCACAGTGTATGCGGCTGCGCGATTGACGTCAGGCGTTGGCGCCCGCGCGTTCTAGAAGCAATTGCACGAATTGCACGGGATCAATCGCGGCAGGGTCGCTATATACAAGCGCGGCCCCCGCCTCGCGCAGATCAGCTTCGGGGTGTGTGGTGGCAACGCCAACAGCCAACATGCCTGCGGCAACCGCGGCACGAATTCCGACGGGGGCATCTTCAATCACCGCGCAAGCAGAAGGAGAAACGCCCAGGCGTTCCGCGCCGATCAAAAACACATCAGGCGCCGGCTTTCCGCGCTTGACCTGCGCGCCGTCCACAGTTGCGCCGAAAAAATGCGCAATGCCGCCGCCTTCGACCAGCGCCTTCACATTCTCCGGCGGGCCGGAAGAACCAACCGCCAGCCGCACGCCAAGTTCGGATAAGGACGTAAGAAATTGCACGATCCCCGGCACGAGCGGAACGCGCGCCCGGACGATCCGGCGAAACGCCGACTCCTTCTCCTGGGCGATGGCCAGCGAATCCTCCGGCGAGCGAGGCCCAAAGAGAATCGGGATGCAATCCGGATTGATCCGCCCAAAGCAGCTTTTGAACGCGGCGTAACTAAGCTCCGCCCCGCGCGGCTTGGCCGCTTCGAGCCAGCTTTGCCAGTGCGCGTCTTCGGTCAAAACGAGCACGCCATCCATATCAAAAATCACGGCGACTTGAGGTGTTGAGGCAGTCTTCATGTTGCTTTGCTGAAATCGAGTCGATGTAGGGTCCGCCTTGGCGGACGTCTTACCTGCGGGGACGCAAATCCCGTCCGCCAAGGCGGACCCTACGGTAGGCCTTCCGCGGTGCATCTTCATTTGGAGATCTTCGATTGTCCATCACTCGTGCCGTCGCCCGGTTTTATAAGGAAGTGTTCGAAATCCGCTCCCGGCTTTTGTTCAGATCGCTTCAGTTTTCACGGCACTGAGTGGTGAAGGTTTGCGCCGGTGCGAACTAAAAATTTTAAGGTTGACGACCAACCAAAACTCCTATTAACGTTTCGCGAAACAAGTCTTAAAGGAGAGGTGAAATATGGGTTGGTTCTCTGCCCGTCCCCGCACCGTCGTTCGTTCCACTGTCGTTCGTTCATCTCCGTTTATTCCGATCGAAGCACTGGAATCGCGAACACTTCTTTCGGCAAGTGTCGCAACGTCCACCGCGGCAAATCTTGCGGCAGCGCCTTCGGCGGTCGTTGCACCCGTGCGGTCCAGTTATGCGCCCGCTCCCCGGGCCACGGCAATCAGCCCCGCGACTGCTACGCCCGCGCTGACGACGACAGCAGTCGCCACGCCTCTGGCGACGCTGACGCTCAAGCCTTTGGATCTCAAGCTGCTGGGGCTTGAGGTGAAGACCAGCACGATCACGATTCGGCTTTCCGCGCAGCCGGGGAATGGCCAGTTGCTGGGAAATCTGCTCAACACCGCGTCGTCGCTGATTAATTTTCAGCAGACCAGCACCGCGCTCAATCGCGTGCTGGGTTCGACGGTGGATCTGCTCAATGCCGCCAATCTTTCCGTGAGCGGCGTGGGGACCGGCGCGCTGAACAACGCCGTCGCGGCGACGACGCCGGTCGTGCAACTGTCCGTCGCGCCCGTGCATCTGAATCTGCTTGGCGTTGATGTGGATACCAGCCCCATTCAGCTCAGTATTATCGCGCACTCCGGCAGCGGCCTGGTTCTGGGGAACGCCGTCCGCGATCTGGCGAATCTGTTTAATCCGCCGCTGCCTGCGAAGCTCAACATCACAACGATCACCACGAAGCTCAGCCAGTTGCTGAAGGAGTTGAACCAACAGATTCCCGGAATCGCGGCGGCTCCGGTTGCCAAAGTAGCCGCCACGCCCGGCCAACTCGTGAGCCTGACGGTCCCTCCGCTCAATCTGAATCTCCTGGGTCTGGGCCTGAAAACTTCGCCGATCACGGTGAACGCCACCGCGCAAAGCGGGAACGGTCAACTGCTGGGTAACGTGCTGGCCACCGCATTAAATACGCTCAGTGCGACGCCGCAGAATCTGGCGGATCTCAGCAATGACCTCAACGCGGTTCTGGCGAAAGTCGTTGGCGTGCTCAATGCCAGCAGCCTCACGCTTTCATCCAGCTCCATCATCGCGTTGCCGGCCATCATCCAGACGCTGGTTGGGCCGAACCTGACAACGCCCGCCGCTCATTCGACGGCGCAAATTCTGAATCTGGTGGTGGCCTCAAGCGACGGCACCAGCCCGCCAGTGAACGTGAATCTGCTGGGGCTCAACGTCAAGACCAGCAACATCAAAGCGGTTCTCACCGCAACCACCGGCGACGGCCAGGTCCTGGGAAATCTGCTCTACAACCTGGCGAACCTCGCCAACCCAAACAGTGCCGCCGCGCTGCTCAATCTCTTCAATCAACTTGCCAGTGGCGCTAACACCGTCACCGGAGCCATCCCAGCGCCCGGCACTTCAACGACCGTCACGCAGCCGGCCAAGCAGCTCTTGAAAATCACCCTTAAGCCGCTGGATCTGAACCTGCTGGGCGTGGAGGTGAAGACCGACGCCATCACAGTGACGATCTCCACTCAGGCCGGCAGCGGCGAGCTTTTGGGTAATCTTCTGGGCGGTCTGACCACGCTGCTCAATACTACCGCGGTCAACACGGCCTTGAACAAAGTTCTGGGAACGGCGGTCGATCTGGTCAACTCCGCGAGCCTGACGGTCAATGGCGTGCAAAGCGGAAACTTGAGCACTGCCGCGCCGTCCACCACGCCGGTGCTCAATCTTTTTGTAGCGCCGGTGCATCTGAACCTTCTAGGATTGCTGGTCGATACCAGCGCGATTCATGTGACGCTGACGGCACACGCGGGCGATGGACTGGTGCTGGGAAATGTGGTCAGTGACCTGGCGAATCTTTTCAATCCACCGCTGCCGGCCAAGCTGGACATCAACACGATCAACTCGAAACTCGCGCAGCTGCTGGCTGAATTAAATCAGCAGATCCCCGGCATCGCACCCGCGCCCGTGCAGCCGGTGCATCTGGCCGCGGGGCAGGTGGTGAGCCTGACCGTGCCGCCGATCAATCTCAATCTGCTCGGATTGGTCCTGCAGACGACGCCGATCACCGTGAACGCCAAGAGCCAGACCGGCAACGGCCTGCTGCTGGGCAACGTGTTGACGACGCTTCTGAATACGCTGGGCGCGACGCCGGCTAATCTCACTCAGCTCAGCAATAATCTTAATGCGCTGCTCGCGAAAGTAGTTGGCGTGCTCAACGCGTCGCAGCTCACGTTGCCCCTCAGCGCCCTGACATCTCTGCCGCCGATCCTGCAAACGCTGGCGCTGCCGAATCTGCTGACCAGTTCAACGACGTCCAGTTCAACGGTGCTGACGGTAGTGATCGCCTCGCCCAACGGCGCAACAACGCCGCCGGTGGAGGTGAACCTGCTTGGCTTGGACGTCACCACGAGCAACGTCACCGCCACGCTGATAGCCAAGACCGGCGACGGGCAGATCCTGGGGAATCTCGTTTACAACGTGGC
>DATBDZ010000485.1:0-4337 GCA_036276235.1 Humisphaera sp.
CAGTTGTCAGTTGCCAGTTGTCAGTAAAGACGCATCAATGTCCGAAGCTTTGGGTTTACTCGCATTTGACTGGCAACTAACAACTAGCAACTGACAACTTATTCCAATTCCATGCGCTGGCTCATCTACTTCATCTTCGCCTATGTCTGCCTGGGGTTGCAGATTGGATTGTCGCCTTATGTGCGGTATCAGGGGGCGGCGCCGAGCTTCACGCTGCTGGCGGTCATCTTCATTGCCATGAACGCCCCGCGCGACGCGGCGTGGCTTGGCGCTTTTGGCATCGGATTGATACAGGATCTGCTTTCCGCGCAGCCGCCTGGGCTTTATGCGTTGGCTTATGGAATGGTAGCGGTGTTCGTCCACGGCGCGGCGCAGGTCGCCTATCGCGGGCATCCGCTCACGCACTTTTCGCTGGCGCTGGTCGCCGGGCTGCTGACGATGTTCATCCTGCTCCTGCACGGCTGGATTCGCCCGCCCGGCCCATCAAGCGTCGAAGGCGGCGTCAAGCTGCCGGCCATCCGCGTTTCCCCGGGGATCCTCTTCACCAGCGCGCTCTACACGGCAGTTCTTGCGCCCTTTTTGATCGGCATTTTGCAGCGAATGAAAGGCATCTTCGCCTTTCGCCCGCCTCGGCGGAAGATTAAAGTGTGATTTGGTGAGAGGGAATGAGATGGAACGAGTAATCAGACTGAATAAGTAGTCAGAGGTCAGCGAAAAAACGCGGCCTTACCGGGGCCGCTGCTGACTCCTATTTAATCTGACTACTCATTCCCTCTCATTCCCTCTGACTACTTATTCCATATAAGGGACGGATCCCACATGTTCGAACGTCGCCTCAAAATCTTCCTCGGCATCCTGGCGGTAGTCGTCTGCGTGCTGCTCGCCCGCGCGGCGCAGGTGCAGGTGCTCAACCGCGACTATTGGCGGCAGGAAGCCAACTCGGCGATGCGCCGATCGCATCTGACCGAAACCACCCGCGGCGCCATCAAAGACCGCACCGGCCGCGTGCTGGCGATCGATGCGCCTTGTGTCGATGCGTGCGTGGACTATGCCGCCCTTACGCATCCTGCCGACAAGGATTGGATTTTTCAGAAGGCGACCGATCGCCTACGCGCTCGATTCGGCGAAGACGCCTGGAAGAGCATGAGCTCGGCGAAGCGCAAGGAAAAGCGCGACGCGGAGATCATCGCCGTGCAGGCGGATATCGACGCAATGTGGGCCAAGCTGGCGGCTGTGGCAGGGCAGCTTCCCGAAGATATTGAGGAGATTCGCGAAAGTGTCATTCGCCGCGTTCAGATGCGCCAGCGATTCGTGCTGCACAAGCGCCTTGAAGAGGCGCTGAAAAAGCAGGGGGGCCACGACGACGATTCATCAAGCCTCAAGCGGCTTCTCTCGACCGATGATGACAGCGCCCTTTCGGACGACCTGCAGGTCGTCGTCTACGAGCAGAAGGACGCGCACGTTATCGTGCACAACATCAGCACCGCCGTGCAGAATGAGCTTGGTAAGAACATTGACCATTACCCTGGTTTGGTGCTTCGGCCGGGCACGCATCGCTTCTATCCGTACGCGGACGCCGGCTGTCATTTGCTGGGCAGCATCACGCGCGTCAACTCCGAAGAGACAAAACACAAGAAAGATGAGCTTCGCGATTATTTGCCGAATGATCTGATCGGCCGTACCGGCATTGAGGCGCTTTGCGAGCCGGCGTTGCGCGGGTCGCGCGGGCGCATCGAACGTGTGTTGGGGGAAGACGCCGTGCTTGAGCAGCAGGATCCGACTCCCGGGCGGGATGTGAAAATTGCGATCGATATTGAGCTTCAGCAGCAGATTCAGGGCGTATTCTCTGCCGCCACTGTGCGCGATGCCCGCGGGGCGATCACGGAGAAGGATGTTCCCCTGCACGGGGCGGCCGTGGTGCTGGATGTGAAAACCAATCAGGTATTGGCGCTGGTTTCCTATCCAACGTTTGACGCCAATCGCCTTGATGAGCTTTATCAAAGTCTTTACAACGATCATCTCAATGAGCCGTTGCGGAATCGCGCGACGATGTCGGCGTTTGAGCCGGGATCGACTGTCAAGCCACTTTGCGGAATGGCCGGCATCATGGCCGGCGTCATCGGAGTTAACGAGGGGATCGAGTGCACCGGATTTCTTAAGCTGGATGGCAAGCAGATCAGCAATGGACGCTGCTGGGTCGCATCGACCTGGCTCGAGAAGCTCGGGATTGCCGGCGTCTCACATCACCAGGTGCCTTACGAAGATCCACACAAGGGACACGACGGCAATCAGGACGGCTACCTGACTTATTCCGACGGCCTGCAACGAAGCTGCAACGTCTTCTTTGAAACCACTGCCGACCGTCTGAAGATCGATGGCCTGTCGGAATGGTACGGGCGCTTCGGCCTGGGCCGCATCACGGGGCTTGGGATCGCGGAAGTCCGCGGACGATTGCCCAATAGCTTTCCATTAAGCGGCCCGCAACGCCGCAGCATGGGATTCTTTGCCGGCATTGGTCAGGGATGGGTGGCGGCGACGCCGATCCAAATGGCCAACGCGGCCGCGATGCTCGCGCGCGGCGGCATCTGGATGCGCCCGCAGATTCTGGTTCCCGAATCATCCGGCGAGATACCGCCAGTAAAAGCTGATGCCTGGCACGATGTGCCCGAGCGCGTCGATCTGCATCTTGATCCAGCCGCCCTTGCCGCCGCGCGCGATGGGATGTGGCGGGTGGTCAACACGCGCGGCGGGACCGGAACCGCCATTGCCGCCGGCGATAAGGAGATGGAAGCGCTGATGATCTGCGGCAAGACCGGCACGGCTCAGGCGCATGAGTTTCAATATCCGCCGATTCGCGGCAAGGACGGGCAGATCATGCGGGACGAGCAAGGCCGCGTGCTTCGCCCGCCGTCACCGGTTCCTTCCAAACCTGGCGAGGTGAACCCCGAGGCGCCGTGGTATCGCGCCGATGCCAACGGGCATATCGATCATTCCTGGTACATCGGCTACGCCCCGCGCGACAACCCGCAGGTGGCGTTTTGCGTGCTGGTTGAATACGGAGGCAGCGGCGGCGGCCCGGCAGCCTCCGTCGCCCGAGAAGCATTGGAAGCCTGCATCACCCGCGGCTATCTTAAAGCGCCGCAAGTCCACCACGAGCCGCCAACCGTGACGGCGAGCGCGAGCCAGAAAAGTCTTGCCGGCTTCGGTGAATGACGGCCGTCTGTGGGTGCCACAGGTCGCGGTACTCCGAGTTGTTACCCGGGCGCCGCACACCTAACGCACGAGGACGGCGGGCAGTGCCCGCCCTACGGGCAAATTCGGCGTAGGGCGGGCACTGCCCGCCGAGTCTTCGCAGTAGACCTGTGCCTTGAGACTCTGGACCGTGCACTAGAACCCTCGCCCCTGTACTCAGGGAGAGGGCAGGGTGAGGGGACAGCCAGCCGCAAAATGGCGCGGTTCGCAAGATTGACGCGTTCGTCCCCTCACCCCAACCCTCTCCCCTGAGTACAGGGGAGAGGGAGAAGAGTCGGAGAAGCCCATTGATTCGCTCGCTGCTCCCGCCAACGCCGCGACCTCTTACTTCCCGCGTGCGGCGGCGCGCCTGGAGTGAGCCGCACGTGCGCATCTCCTGGCTCATCGCGGCGGCGCTGCTGCTGATCTCACTCGCCTTCATCTTCAGCGGCTGGCGCACCCAACGCCGCCAGATGCGGCTGATTCGCGATAGCGTGCTCATCGATGCCGAAATCTTCCAGGCGGGCGACGAGCGCGTGCGCAACAAAACGCAGTCCGCCGAGAGCATCGTTGTCCTTCGTTTTGATTGGAATGGAACTCAACACGAAACGCGCGGCCGCCCGCTCGAAGGCCGCAGGGAGCCGGTCGTCATCGGTTCAAAAGTCCGCATCCACGTCGATCGCAATGACCCGGACACCTGGACGACGCTCGATGTGCCGCAGGAGTTGGGTCAACTAATCCTCAGCGGGTTGATTGTGCTGCCGATCGCGGCGGTCGCATTCCTCTGGACGGCGTGGAAATACATCGGCGTGCTGCGACTCTGGCGCGAAGGGCAAGCTATTGAGGCGCTCATTCTCGACAGCCACATCACGGCACTGGCTCCCTTGTCGCGCGCCGTGCGTTGCACGCCGGCCGATGAGCAAGACAAGCGCGTGTTCAGCGTCATCATCCCATCCGCGCGAGAGCCGCAACCGGGCGAGGAAGTTGTCATCCTCAGCCGAGGTGCGGGTGCAGGCAGAGCGATTGCAGTCGAGTGGCTGGAGGGTTCGGGGTTCAGGGTTCAGGGTTCAGATGGAGAAGGGACGGAGGGACGAAGCGACAAAGGG
>DATBDZ010000486.1:0-35319 GCA_036276235.1 Humisphaera sp.
TTGATTCATTCCACGTTAATTTCGAGCCTTGGTGACGCCTTGCTTTTATCGCTTATCCGAAAATGTCTCCTCTCGCCATTACAGTCTTGCGCTTCCTTGAAGCGAATGACAGCCGGCACAGTCCGATCGTGCTTACGGCGCGCGACATCGCGACGGAACTTAATACTGTTGAACCGAGCGTTTGGCTCGCTATCACCGAACTTTTGGCAGCAGGTGCGCTGTCATCGGTTCTCGACACCGACGCGGGCACGGTTCGGCGAACAGGTTCACTGCCACATTTTTCAATTGTCGTACGCACCAGCGACGGTAGCTCATTTTTTTTCACCCGCCAACTGACCCTCGGCCAACTATACAATCAGGTTTTAGTCGATCGAGAATTAGTGCGCCGCGAACTGGTTACAGCGGAACAGACGGTTGCGGAAAACATTGGTGCACTTCCGGCGCATCGCACCGACAGCGCTGAAAGACCTCCCGGACATGATGAAGACGAGTTTCCGCTATCACAATCTGATGTTCGGTGCCTGCATCGGGCTATGGCTCGACAGATGGGAAACTGGCCTGACGAGGTCAGTTCTGTGGCAGGCGATCCTTCCAATTCGGAGTTGGCAATATTTGTGGGCAAGACAACTTCGGCCATGGAATCCATTCTTTGTCAGCTTCGCGCGTCCGCGCTGTCGGACACGGATCGACGTCGGCTCGCGACTCTTCGACGCTGCGCAGATATCGAATGGCGCGAAAGAATGTTGTCGAGGGCGACGGTAACCGAACAGGCGCGCGCGCTGAGAGCGGCCAGGGCTCGCGGCCGGGAACTACGCGCGCACGTCGCATCGCTACGTTCAAGATTGGACAGGACGGAAGTTCTTTGTGCGCTCCTAGCGGTCGCAACGAAGCCTACTTCCGATACGGCCAATGTTCGTGAACGGATACCTGAGGCTGTTCGCCATGAAGTCTGGCGACGGGACTGCGGGCGGTGCGTAAAATGTGGAAGTCAACTCAAATTAGAGTTCGATCACATCATACCCTTCGTGAAAGGCGGATCGAATTCCGCCCGGAACCTGCAACTTCTTTGCGAGAGCTGCAACCGGACTAAAAGTGACCGGATCTAGCTGTTCTCCGGCCTTTGCATAAGGCGTCCAATGGCGCGCCCGCCGATGACCCTTTTCGTGAAATGATTGGCCGCCCGGACATTGTCGCGGGCGATATACGTCCAGATTTCCAGCAGATCGATCTCCGCCGGACCTGATAGCGTAAACTCGGTGTTCATCCGGCCCTTTTCGCGGACGAAGCCAAACGTGCACGGCCCTGGCGTTGAATCTTTTCCAATAAATTGGGAAGGGTTTCCTTGGTATAGGTCGTGACATGGCCCGCATCAATGGCGCGGTACCCCTCCTCAATTTGTTGACGAAGCCCTTGAAGCCGAAACTGCCGAAGCTGGTCCTTTTCTTCAAGGAGCCGCAGCGCCTCGCGAATGACTTCAGCGGAGCTTAGAAATTCTCCGGACTTTACCTTCTGAGTGATGAACCGCTCAAATTTTGGGCCGAGTTTGATGTTCATTGACCTTCCGGAATTCACATTGATAGCGATTGTCTCAGCGACCAGACGAGAGAGTCTATCCAGTCAAAACGAGAATCGACAATTACTCGGCAGGGCGCGGCGTTTCCACAGATTCAAGCTTGGAGCCGTCATCAATCCCATCCCGCGTCGGCCGAAACGGGCTGCGGCCCATCCAGGGCTCGATCGGCAGATTCGCCAGCCAATCTTTCACGGTGGGAATCCAGCCAACGTCATCCTTTACATGCTGCTCGCCAATAAGGCGCACGGGAACATCGCGGCCATCGGAGTTTCGGATGGTTGTGCCCAAAATCTTCTCGCAGAGGAAGATACCTTCTGAATGATGCCGCAGCGCGCGGTGGCGTAGGTCGGGCAGATGTGCCTTGGTTTCGTCGAACCAGTCGTGAATTGGAAGATAGTCCTCTGGCTTACCGCCAAAGAGTTTGGCCGACCGAAGCGCATGATGCCAGGGATGGGCCATGGTGCATCACTTCAAGCTGTCCGGCTTTGCTGCCTGCTTATCATCGACAAGCTGGCCGGTTCGCAGGTTTGCGGTGAACGCGCCATACAGGGAATACTCGCCGGTGCCGTACCCGCGGCCCAACAGCAGGGTCGCCAGTTCATGGGCGAGTTGGTCGATGGCGAATCGCGCCATCTGGGAATCGGACATCTCGCCGCTGGGTCGGTAAGCGGATTGGGTGATCGCTGCCCGGATGGCGGCGATGGATGATGTGCCCGCCAGTTCATCGGCGACGGCTAGCGCAGGCCGCTGCTGATTCTTGATGACAAAGAACTCGGAGTGGGAAAACCCTTCGTCGTAACCCCCATCGTAACGTACACGAAATTCGGATGCACCCAATTGCACGAGAGCGTCGACCGTAACCCGCGCTACTTCATCAAGCTTCTGTCGTTTGAACTGAGCCTCGGCGGCTTCGTATTCGTAATCGCCACTGGGCCGGCGAAGCGCTTCCGGCGGCAAATCCTCCGGATCGATTTCCGACATCATTTCATCGTACGAGTCGACGTCAACTCGCATGTATGGCATGGTCTCTCCGGATCAAGAATAAGGCTATCGGGTATTACTTCCCATCGGTGTCAGGACGTTCGATCTTCCACGATTGATCGTCACGCCGACTGTCGGCTCTTCCGGGCATTTGGCGGCGAACTCATCGTAGAACTTGTTGATGAACGTGCGCGTGGCCCAGGAGGTGCCATCCGCTAAACCGCAGATCGTTGTGCCGGGCATGATGCCCATGGTTTTTTCCAGCTCCATGAGCATGTCGATATCGCGGCGGCGGCCCATGCCGTCCATGATGCGGTTGAGGATTTTGATCATCCAGCCGCTGCCCTCGCGGCAGGGGGTGCATTGGCCGCATGATTCGTGCGCGTAAAAGCGCACGCAATTGCGCAGGGCGGCGACCATATCGGTGTGCTCGTTCATGACGATCATGCCGGCGGTACCCAGGCCCAGGCACCCGCCGCGGAAGCGGACATCGTCAAAATCCAGCTTGATGTCCAATTGATCGGGGCCAAGCACGCCCATTGAGATTCCGCCGCAGATGGCGGCTTTGTATTTGCCGCCCTTCATGCCGCCGGCCATCTCGATTGATTTTTCCAGCGTGATGCCCAGCTCATCTTCGTAGACGCCAGGCTTGTTGACATGCCCGCTCATGCCATAGAGCTTGGGGCCGGGCGAGCTCTTGGTGCCCATCGACTTAAACCACTCGGGCCCGCGCTCAATGATCGGCGGCACCAGGCAAAGCGTCTCGACATTATTGATAACCGTCGGCTTGGCGAACGCCCCGGCGATCGCCGGGAACGGCGGCTTATTGCGCGGCCAGCCGCGCTTGCCTTCCAATGCTTCGAGCAATCCTGTCTCTTCGCCACAGATATAGGCGCCGGCGCCGCGATGCACATAGCACTCGAGCTTGCGGCCGGTGCCGAAGATTCCCTGCTGGCCGAAGATACCTTTGTCGTAAGCTTCCTGAACCGCGCGCTCGGTGACTTTGGTCGAGAAATGATATTCGCCGCGAATGAAGATGTAGGCCACGTCCACTTGCGTTGCCAGCGCGCAGATGGCAATGCCTTCGAGCATGCTGTGGGGATCGTAATCCATGAGATAACGATCCTTGAACGTTCCCGGCTCAGATTCATCGGCATTGACGGCCAGATAATGCGGCCCCTTCTTTTCCTTAGGGATGAAGGACCATTTCTGCCCCGCGCTGAACCCCGCCCCGCCGCGCCCGCGCAGGCCTGAATCGGTGACGATCTTGATGATGTCATCCCCTTTCATATCCAGCGCTTTACGCAAAGAGGCGTATCCGCCGGTGGCGACATAGTCGTCGTACCAGAAGACCCGGCGCTTCGCGGGATCAAGGGGAATGCGTTTGGTGAGGACGGGTTCGGTGAATGCCATGAGTGCGTCTCGATTATTAAAATGCGAACAGGAACAAAGGAGTCAGGAGCCAGAAGCCAGGAGCCAGGAGGAAGAAGAGGAGCGAGATCGCTTGGGTCGGGCCGCCAGTGTTGCCTGCATTTTCTTCTCCTGGCTCCTGGCTCCTGACTCCTGACTCCTTTATGCCTTCGATACTCGGCGGCTGTCGTTCCACAATCACCTCATCAATCACCGTCCGCCGAAACTTCATTCCCGGCTGATCGGGAAGCTGCTGCTCTTCGGTACGATTCTCGCGATAGACGACCTTTGGCCCTGGCTTGGCCGGGTCTGTTTCGACGGCCTTCTTAATGTGCCCGAACTGGCGGCCGAGCCAGCCGAGCAGACCTTTTCCGGGACGAGAGTTGGACATACGTCCAATGAAAAATGTAAAATGTAAAATGTAAAATTGGGGCGGAGGATTGCCTGCCATTTTTCATTTTTCATTTTTCATTTTTCATTCCTTTCCGCAGCGGCGACCTGAATGGCCACCGTCCTTGCTTTCGGATCATATCCATCAATAAACCGCTTGATATCGTTGATCGTCTTGTCGCTGTGGCCGAATGTCAGGATGGCGGCCTTGGTCTTGTCTTTATCGTAGCCGAGCGTCGATTCCTGATAGGCGGCGACCATCATTGCCGTACGCCGGACGCCTTGGGCGCAATGTACAAGGACCGGCTGATTGTTCTTGTCGTTCACCAGATCGAGAAAGCGCTGCACATCCGGCGTCGCGGGCCAGCCGCCCAAAGGGATTGGGATCCGCTCAACGCGCACGCCCTTCTGCTTCAGAAAATCCATCTCCTGTCGAAACTGCGGCTTGGTCGGATCGGCCAATTCTTGATCGTCGATCAGGCAGATCACGGTTTTCGCATTCACCTGATCGACTGCCGCCTTGAGTTGGCGGATGTTGGCCGCCCCATCGCGATAAAGAACGCCGGCTTGGACGGTGGCCAGGTGATACGTCGCGAAATAGCGCTGCCACACGAGCTCGACGCCAACGACAAGCAACAAGACCGCCACCAGCACCGGCCAAGGCCGACGGAGACGAGTGGGCGAAATTGTTGCATCTGTTTGATCCATCCCAAACACACGACAGCGTCTTTCCCGTAGCGTGTGCTTTAGCACACGCGGAGTCGTCCGGCCGGGGAAGTATCCGCGTGCGCTAAAGCGCACCCTACGGAACTTTTCATTCCCTTCAGTGTCCCTCGTCCCAAGTTACCCCGGGATCCTTATGCTCATGCGGATCGCGCGGCAGGCTATCCAAAATCCGCTCGAATGATTCGCTCGCCAGATTCTCGTAGAGCACATCGTTCACGAGGGCCACGGGAGCCGTGCCGCAGGCACCGAGGCACTCCAATTCGACGAGCGTGAACTTGCCGTCAGGCGTCGTCTCGCCCAACTCGATGCCATACTTTGATTTGCAGAGGTCAGTCAGCTTCTGCGAATCACACACCTCGCAGGAAAGCGAGCGGCAGACCTGTATCAGATACTTGCCCTTGGGCCGCAGCCAATACTCTTCGTAAAACGAAGCCGTATCGAGCACCTCGGCGGGAGCCAGCCCCAGAAAGTCGGCGACTTCTTCCATCGCCTGCGTAGGAATCCAGTTATACCGATGCTGAATCGCATGCAACGCCGGCAGCAATACCGCGCGCTTCGTCGGATAGCGCGGAAAGTATTTGCTCGCCAGCTCGTGCTTGATCTCATCGGTGAGATAAGGTTCGCTGCGTTTTTTGACGACTTCAGTACGACGATTTTCGGTGATCCAAGCCATATAGGAAATTTCGGGTTTCAGGTTTCGGGATCAGAGTTCAGGGTTCCAAATTCAGGGTGCAGACTTCTGCCGTCCACGTTTGCCTTCCCCTAAATAAGATACTGGTTCAACGCAATTCTCACACCGTTAGGTACCGCAAGGTGGTAGACACCGCCCTGTTCCACAATCCGCAGATTATGTTGCACGAAGCCCGGACGGGAAGTCGTCGAAAGTAGCGCTACTTGCGGATTGATAAGGTTCAGCGGGACAAGCAGTAAATCCGGATTGGCGCCGGCACCGCACGCGAGCGCGACATACGCAGCCGGTGCATTCTGCAGATTATTAATCTGTCGGCTCTCCAAGTTGAAGAAATATTCATGAACGTGTGCATGCCCGACGTGCCGCCGGCCCAGAACGCGCACCGCGTTGCCTACAGAACCATGAATACTTCTGCCAGGTGCGCCAGCAACTCGATTCAATGGCCCGGCATTCAAGTGAGCTTGGACACGATTCCAGCATTGATTATCAAACGCGGTCGCCATGGTCAGCTCTTGTTTGCCATTCACCTTCGTTACGACAACTTTATTCGCTCAGCTTAACTGTCAGCGGCTCTTCCCGCTTATACCCACTGAACCCTGAAACCTCTCGTCCTATCGATCCAATTCCGCGGCGATGACGTTGATGCTTCCCAGCACCGCGACCACGTCGCTGACCATGTGTCCTTCGATCAGCTTGGGGAACGTCTGATAGTTGATATAGCAAGGCGGCCGCGTGCGGGCGCGCCAGGGGACATTGCCGCCGTCGCTGGCGATGTAATAACCCAGCTCTCCGTTGGCACTTTCGATCGCGAAGTAGACCTCGCCCTTGGGCACCGCGAAGCCGCGGTTGGTCATCACCAGCTCAAAATGCTGAATCAATCCTTCAATGCTGCTGTAGACCTGATCCTTGGGCGGCATCACTTCCTTGCCTTCAGGACTGACATTCACCGGGCCGGCGGGGATGTTGTCGATTAACTGGCGGATGATGTGCAGCGATTGCTTCATCTCTTCCAGCCGCACGAGATACCGCGCGTAAACGTCGCCGGTCGTCATCACCGGCACTTTAAATTCCACCGCCGGCGAGCCTTTTCCATCCCAATTATCCTTGTAGCAGAGATACGGCTCATCCTTGCGGATATCCCGCCGCACGCCGGAGGCTCGGGCCATGGGGCCTGAAAGGCTCCAGGCGATCGCCTCCTCGCGGCTGATCTGGCCGACGCCCTTCGTGCGGTCAATAAAGATGCGATTCTTATTGAGCAGTTTTTCGACATCCTCCGTTGCGCGCGGCATGTTCTCATTGATGAACTTCTTCACCATGCGCTTGAAGGTTTCTTCTTCGGGCAGATCCTGATTAAGGCCGCCGACTCTCGTCCAGCTAGTGTGGAAGCGCTGGCCGCTCATGTATTCGACAATGTCGTAGATGACCTCGCGCTCGTTGAAGCCGTAGAGAAATGCCGTGAATGCGCCAAGATCCAGGCCCGCCGCCCCGACGCACAGCAGATGCGATTGAATGCGGCCAAGTTCGTTGGCGATCGTCCGCAGCACCTTGCAGCGCGGCGTCAGCTCGATATCCATCAGCTTCTCAGCCGCCCCGTGCCACGCCAGTTCGTTGTAGATCGGCGCGGAGTAATCCATCCGATCGACGATCGTGACATACTGGTTGTAATTCAGATGCTCGCCGAGCTTCTCAAAGCCGCTGTGCAGATAGCCAATGTGCGGCGTAGCCCGCAAGATTCGCTCGCCGTCCAGCTCTAAAACCAGTCGAAGCGTGGTGTGGGTCGCTGGGTGCTGCGGACCGAAATTCAGCGTCCAGCGGTTGTCCGTCGGATCGGCATAAGGATCGCCACTGACGACATCCTGAGCGCCGGGAGTCAATGTATAAGGCATAAGTTGTAGACCTTCGCGGCATCAAGCATCAGCCGCGACCTGCAAAAAAGGCAAGCCGCGGCGGCACCCGGGTCCGCATGAGCCGGCGGATTATAACGGTGGCGCGAGTTTGTTCCACAGTCCACCACTGTTCGTTGAATGCATTTTATGCGGGCGACGCGCCGGGCCACGGAGGGAGGACATTCAGCACGTATTTCGGTCGACCGCTTCCGACACGCGTTGCCGTCAACGTGATTGTGACAAGTTGCGAGAGGTGACGATTCAACAGGGCGGGGTCCGCGACTCCCGACCCGACCTTACCGAGTATGACCGTCCCCTCATTCTGCACCAAAAACTCAAAGGTACGGCGTTTTGGAAGTACGCCTTGAAACATGCCGGTAAATGTAGCCTCGTCTTTGTGGAGGTTGTCTTGGGCGAGCCGATCAATCGCAGTACGAACCTGTCCGACGCCGGAAAAGTGAAAGGCGTGCGCCCCAACGGTCAATCCACAAACAGCATCGTTAGTCGCCAGCGTGTCCAAAAAATCGCGGGTTGCTTTAATGACGCGCGGATCAACGCCTGCCATGGCATCTGTCATCTCATCGTCACTGCCGATCGTACTCTCCATGAGCTTCTGGGTAAGCAAGAGTGCCTGACCGACCGTCGTTTCCTCTCCAAAAAGTAGCGTATCCGCATTCTCTTGCAGCTCGAATCCAAATGAGCCAATCGCCGTGCCGGTAATGACGAGTTGATTCTGATCGCGATTTGGGATCGGCCCCATTGCAGCGAGGGGTCCCGACAAAGATGCGGCCATGGTGGTGACGGCCTCTGTGAATGCTTTAGTCGCTTCCATCCCAAACTCAGCGAAAACGCCCTGGCTTCCGATGACTGGCCGACCTCGGAACGTCAATTTCGCGGTGAGTGGGAGCCGTGTATTGGCGGTCACGGTCGCCAAGCGGTCTTCGACCTCACGCAGGCGATATTCGAGGCTGGCGCGGTCCAGCACATCGTCCGGTGGAATTGAGGAGATCATGCTGCGGAGGGTGGATCGTTCCCCGTTTAAGATATCTCGCTCTTCTCGTGTCACGGGGCACCTCCTGTTGCCGAAATTGAGATCAACAGAGCTCTTGCGGCAGCATCATTAGTCGGATCGAGGGCTACTTCGAGGTAACCCTTCCATGCGAGATTTCGCCTATGGGACCAAACGCTGTACCAATATGCGCTTGACCGAACGAGGTGCTCACTCGCGGCGGCGAGGTCTTGAAAATAACTATCGACCCGAAAGGTCAACTTCGCTTGTCCCAGGTCAAATAATACTGGATCCTTTGAAATCAATGCGGCTTGGGTCACGCCGACTGGCAAGTGATAGAAGGTCACAACGTCGATATCATTTGGCGAGCGAGATTCCATTGTCTCAATGTCTTCGAGAAAACTTCCATCAAGCCATTGGAAACCTGCAACGACTCCAGCTCCATGTAAAGCTGCCCGAAAGCGAAGAAAACCGTCGAGAATAGCATTCCTTTCTGGAGACGCACTGAATCGCAAGATAAAGTCCGTCAGCGACACCCGGTACGGCGATCGCGTCGCGGATGTTGGATTCAGCACGTCGAGTGGCGACAAAACCCCCTGGGCGTTCCAGGCGGGTATGCTAATTGTACTCATAAACCGCGTCCTTCACGTGAGGATTCGCATTCATCGGGCACTGCATGCGCAGAACGCCGTTCCAAGAGTGGCCGTCTTAACATTCGCTGCCGTTTGATATCGCAAGTCTATTCGTGCGCCCCTCATCCCTTCATCCTGCCCAACATAAATCGCCCCCGATTTTCCCTGCGGCTTCATTGAGTTCTCATTCCGGCAGCGGCTGCCCCTTCGTCTCCGGCCCCAGGAACGCCGCGATAATCCCGATCGCGAAGATACTCGAGACGATCACTGCCGCCGCGCGGAACGCCGGGATCTCAAAGTGGCCGATCAGGTGATTCCGTAGCGACATCAGCATCGGCGGACCAAAGGCGGCAATATACCGCCCGACGTTGTAACAGAAGCCGGTGCCGGTTGAGCGGAGCCGCGTGGGGAAGATTTCGGGGAAGTAGATCGCATACGCGCCGAACGGCAGCAGTGTGCAGAAGCCCAGGAACGGATAGAGCGTCCAGATTTGCGATGGCTGCTGGAAGTTCAGGAAGACGATCACGATCGCCGCCCAGGCAGCGGCAAAGGAGAGGGCGAATGTCAGCCGCCGACCGATGCGGATCGCCAGAATTCCGGCGGTTAGCATGCCAAAGAATGCCCCGAGTTGCTGCAGCATGAGGGCCCGTGATTTGAGCCCGTCGCGCTCGCCGGAGGTCATGCGTTTGGCCATTAGCGATGTCATCTTCTGCTGCTGGGATGCCGTCACGTGGACGCCGGACAGATCTCCCTTGAACGTCTGATCGCGCAGGGCTACGCGCGAGAGCAGGTCGCGGAGGGCCTGGGTGTCGGTGCCATCGAGCGCCGCGATCTGCGCTGGACTGGTCGGAGCATTCAGATTTGCAACCAGCGGCGTGAGTCGCTGGCCGGTCGCCTCGCTCATCTGCGGAAATGTGGAGTCGATCAGTTCGGGGCTGTAAAAGCCGATGCCCCAGAGGCCGATCACGCCGGAGACGGCAAGCGCCAAACCGACCAGCGCATTGCGTCGCCAGCGCGGATGCGCGAAGAGATCGCTGAGGCTTCCGAACTTCTTTAGTTCACCGCTGACTCGGGCGTCGGCCCTGGCTTTCACCCATTTTTCCGGCTCCTTCATCCAGGACATCACCACGACCGCCAGCACAGCCGGCATTGCGCCGATGAGATACAAATATCGCCAGGCCAGATGCGTGTCGTAGTGATGCGAAGTGATGCCGAGCATGAATGCGGCGAGGATATTTCCCAGCGCCGATGAGGCCTGAAGCATGGTGAGCGCCGGCGCCCGGGCCTTGGCGGGCATGACGTCGGTCACCAGCGACGCTCCCGCCGCGAATTCCCCGCCGACGCCGAATCCGGTCGCGAAACGGGCGAGTGTGAACATCTGCCATGAATGCGCCAGCGCGCTGAGGCCGGTGAACGCGGCATAGAGAAAGACGGTTAGCGCCATCGTCTTGGCGCGGCCCCACTTGTCGCCGACCGTTCCGAAGATCAGCCCGCCGGTCGCCCAGCCAACCATAAACAATGTCGTACACCATCCGGAAATCTGCGCCTGCTGCTCGGCGGTAGTGCCCGGCATCAGATCGCGCAACGCGTTGGCGCGCGAGGCAGTGAATATCTGCTGATCGGCACAATCAAACAGCCAACCCAGCGCGCACATGCCCAGCACATACCAGTGGTAACCGCTGAGTTGCCGGTACCACTTGCGCGTATCGACAGCCAGATCCGGAAGCGGAGACGTGGTGGTAATCATGATCGGGCACCACTATACGCGCAGTAGGAATATTCACCACAGGATGGAACATGGGGGCCAGAAACGTGAAACGTGATGCGTAATGCGTGATGCGTGATGCGTGAAAATCGTGAAACCATTTGATGCGCCCCACTGCGTCACGTTTTACGCATTACGCATCACGCATTACGCGTTAAGCATCACATTTCACCTCCCTTCTCCCAACTGCTCCGTTTGCTTCACTTGGTCGCACCGCAAATTTTTCGCATAGCGGAATTTTGGCAATGCTCCGTAGACTCAGCTCTCTGCGATGGCACAGGTGTTTCGACCAAGGGCCAACACCATTGCCCGGGCGAGCATCGCCGGCGTGGTGATTGGAGTCAGTGTTCTTGGCCTGGTAGCGGCGGGCGTGGATCGCTCGCCTTACGTGACCAATCAGGGCGTTGTGCGCGATCAGCCGGTTCCCTTCAGCCACGAGCATCATGTGAACGGGCTGGGGATTGATTGCCGCTACTGTCACACGTCCGTGGGCGACTCGGGCTTCGCCGGCCTTCCCCCGACCAAGACCTGCATGACGTGCCACTCGCGCATCTGGACCGATGCGCCGCTGCTTGCGCCCGTTCGGGATAGCTGGCGCGAAGGCGTTCCGCTGCAATGGACGCGCGTACATAACCTCCCGGATTTCGTCTACTTCCAGCACGACATTCACGTGAACAAGGGGATCGGCTGCGTCACCTGCCACGGGCCGGTGGATCAGATGTCGCTCATGTTTCAGCAGAACACGCTGCAAATGAAGTGGTGCCTCGATTGCCACTACAGCCCGGAAAAACACCTTCGCCCACGCGAGCAGGTATTCAACATGCATTTTGCGATCGATGATCAGATCAAGCGGGAGTATTCCGATGCGAATCATGTCGTGACCGATCAGGAATCGCTCGGCAAAGCGCTGATCGACCGTTACCACATCCCCACCGACGGCAGGCTCACCAGTTGTTACACGTGCCATCGCTGATTCCATGACCAACGATTCTTCCACAACTTCGGCCAAACGATACTGGCGCAGCCTTGAGGAACTGAGCGACGCTGCTGATGTGCAGCGCCGCGCGATGGATGAGTTTGTGCCGTCGCAATTGGATGACCCTGATGCGGTTTCGCGGCGCGGGTTTATGAAAGTCATCGGCGCCTCGGCGGCGCTCGCGGGCTTTGGCGCCGCGTCCGGCTGCAAGCGCAAGGCGGATGAGACAATCGTTCCGTACGTCAGCCAGCCGCAAGGCGTGGTGCCGGGCAAGCCGCTCTATTTCGCGACCGCGATGACGCTTGGCGGATATGCGCAGGGCATCGTCGCGCAGAGCCGCGAAGGGCGGCCGGTCAAGCTCGAAGGGAACCCCGATCATCCCGCCAGCCTCGGTGCATCCGATGTCTTTATGCAGGCGGCGCTGCTTGGCCTTTACGATCCGGATCGCTCGCAAGCCGTCACCTACGGCGGCAATATCTCCGGCTGGGACTCCTTCATCGGCGCAATCCGTCCGCGCCTGGAGACCAAGCAGAAGAATGGCTCGGGTCTGGCGATTCTCACGGAAACGATCACCTCGCCGACATTGATCGATCAGATCGCGCGGATGAAGAAGCAGTATCCGGGCGCGCGATGGTTTGGTCATGATCCGATCGACAGGGAGAATGTGCGAGCGGGCTTGCGCCAGGCGACACACAAAGAGATTCTTCCCCGATACGATTTCTCCAAAGCGCGGGTGATCGTCTCGCTGGATAGCAATTTTCTACAGGACGAGCCGGGGCACGTGCGCTATGGGCGCGATTTCATCGATGGCCGCCGAATTCGCGCCGGCACGACGGAGATGAATCGCCTGTATGTGATCGAAAGCACGCACACGATCACAGGCTCGATGGCCGACCATCGGTGGGCGGTGCGACCCTCGGAGATCGCGGAGATTGCGAGGAGTCTGGCAGATATTTTGCGCGCGTCCGGTGCGCTTTCCCCCTCCTCCGGTACTCCGGGGGAGGGCAGGGGTGGGGGCTCGACGCAGCCGGCGTCAATCGCGCAAACGGCCCCCACCCTAACCCTCCCCCGGAGTACCGGAGGAGGGGCCAATGCACAGGCGCGCGATTGGTTGCGCGCCATCGCCAAAGATTTGCTTGCCCTTCGCGGAAAGAGTCTTGTTGTCGCCGGCGCGCATCAACCCCCGGAAGTTCATGCGATCGTTCACTCTATCAATGAGGCGCTGGGGAATATCGGTGCGACAGTAATTTACGGCGCGCCGATCGAATCCCAGCCGGACGGATTGCTCCCTGATCTCGTCGCAGAGATGGATCGAGGTGCGGTCGACTTGCTAGTCATCCTCGGCGGAAACCCCGCGTATACCGCCCCGGCCGATCTGAATTTTGCTCAACGCCTCGAGAATTTCTCCATTCAGGGAAATGCCGATGGCTCCTGGCGCAATCTAACAGTTCACTCAAGCTTGTATGAGGATGAGACATCGTTCCGCTGCCAGTGGCATCTGCCGCAAGCACATTTCCTGGAGGAATGGAGCGACGTAGCGGCGTATGACGGAACTGTTTCGATCGTGCAGCCATTGATCGAACCGCTATATGGCGGACGATCGGCAATCGAGGTGATGCACGTTCTCCTGGAGACGTGGCTCGGACGCGGGTACGACATCGTGCGGGGATTTTGGCGCGAGAAAATCGGCGAGAATTTCGAGGCGGCGTGGACGCGCGGGGTCGCGCGCGGGGTGCTTGATGTGCCGGGGGCGTCCCCGACATCTCCCTCCTCCCATACTCCGGGGGAGAGCCGGGGCGGGGGCTCGACGCAGCCGGCGTTAACTGCACAAACGGCCCCCACCCTAGCCCTCCCCCGGGGTACCGGAGGAGGGAACAAAGCGGGAGCATCGGAGTCTGGATCGGAATTCGAACTCATCTTCCGTCCCGATCCCAACATCTGGGACGGCTGCTTCGCCAATAACGGCTGGCTTCAGGAATTGGCTAAACCCCTCACCAAGCTGACCTGGGACAACGCCGCCTTGCTTAGCGCCACCAGCGCGGCGCAACTTGATGTCCATAATGGCGAAATGCTGCGCATCACGACCTCTGCCGGCACGCTGGATGTGCCGGCGTTGATCCTCCCCGGCCAGCCCGATCAAACGATCACGCTGCATCTGGGCTATGGCCGCGTGCGCGCGGGAAACGTTGGCAACAACGTTGGCTTCAACGCCTACACGATTCGCGAAAATGCGCGGCCGTGGATCACCACCGCCAAAGTAGCGCGCACGGGCGAGAAGTATCCGCTGGTAACGACCCACGCGCATCAGACGATCGCGCAGCGCGGGCTGCCCGGGCCGGTGCCGCTGGAAGCGGGCGTCGTTGCGCATCCGAATGATGAGAATCTCGATAACCGCAGGCTCGTTCGCGTCGGCACGCTTTCGCAGTTCGTAGAAGACCCGATGTTTGCCAAGAAGCTCGACGAATCGCAGCGGCATTCGCTCACGCTCTATCCCGGCTACGAAAATGTCTATAAGCAGAATCTTGCCTGGGGGATGTCGATCGATACGCATTCCTGCATTGGCTGCAACGCGTGCGTGATCGCCTGTCAGGCGGAGAACAATATTCCGGTCGTCGGAAAGGATCAGGTGAGCCGCGGGCGCGAGATGCACTGGATTCGGATCGATACCTATTTTGAGGGGACGCCCGAGGCTCCGAGCGGCACATTCCATCAGCCGATCCCCTGCATGCAGTGCGAGAACGCGCCGTGTGAGTTGGTTTGCCCTGTCGGCGCGACCGTGCACGACACCGAGGGGATCAACGACATGGTCTATAACCGCTGCGTCGGCACGCGCTATTGCAGCAACAACTGCCCGTACAAAGTCCGACGATTCAATTTCCTTTCTTACAATGACTACAACACCGAAACGCTGAAGCTGGCGCGCAATCCGGAGGTGACGGTCCGCAGCCGCGGCGTCATGGAGAAGTGCACCTACTGCATCCAGCGCATCACCGCGACGCGCATCGAGATGGAGAAGCTGCAGGTGGAGCTGGAAGAGCAGGCGCGGCACGCCGAGCCGGCCGAGGCCGAAGAATTCCGCCGCAAATCAGCGAAGCTGCGGCAGCAACTGCTCGACAAACTCCAGACCGCCTGCCAGCAATCGTGCCCCACCGAGGCGATCGTCTTCGGCAACCTCAACTCTGCCGTCGATCCGATTCATGAGATCGAGCCGGATCACATGAGCAAGGTGAAATCACTCAAGGCGCACCCGCTGGATTACGGCTTGCTGGAAGAGCTGACGACGCGTCCGCGCACGACTTATTTGGCGCGCATCACCAATCCGAATCCGGAGGTGCATGCATCATGACGGTGGCGGAAAACGACATTGCCGTCTCGCGCGGATCGCCGGTTTTGGCCGAGGGGCACACGTTTGCTTCGGTGAGCGACCAGATCGGCGATGTGGTGCTTCGCCGCCGGCCGGGGATGCCGTGGCGCATCGGCGTTTTGATCGCGGCGTTTTTCGTGATGGTCCTCACCGGCGCGGTCAGCTACCTGTTCGCGCGCGGCGTGGGCATTTGGGGAATCGATATCCCGGTCGCATGGGGATTTGCGATCGTCAATTTCGTCTGGTGGATCGGGATCGGCCACGCCGGCACGTTTATCAGCGCGTTTCTTCTGCTGCTGCGTCAGGAATGGCGGACGAGCATTAACCGCTTTGCCGAAGCGATGACGCTCTTTGCCGTCGCGTGCGCTGGGATGTTTCCGCTGCTGCATCTTGGGCGGCCGTGGGAATTTTTCTGGCTGCTGCCGTACCCGAACACGATGTGGCTCTGGCCGCAGTTTCGCAGCCCGCTGATCTGGGATGTCTTCGCAGTCAGCACCTACGCGACCATTTCGCTGGTCTTCTGGTTTGTCGGATTGATCCCCGACCTGGCGACGCTGCGCGATCGCGCGGTTTCAAAAGGAGCGCGCCTCACCTACGGCATCCTCGCGATGGGATGGCGCGGCTCGGCGCGGCATTGGCATCGATATCAGACTGCTTATCTGCTGCTCGCCGGCCTGGCGGCGCCGCTGGTGGTTTCCGTGCACAGCGTGGTCGGCATGGATTTCGCGGCGGCCCAGGTGCCCGGCTGGCACAGCACGATCTTTCCGCCCTACTTCGTCGCCGGTGCGATCTTCTCCGGATTCGCGATGGTGATCACGCTGGCGGTGCCGTTGCGATGGGGATTCAAGCTGCACGATTTCATCACCCAGCGGCATCTGGAAAACTGCGCGAAGCTCATGCTCATCACCGGGTTGATCGTCGCCTACGGGTACATGTCAGAACTCTTCTTCGGCTGGCTCAGCGGCGACGAATACGAAATGTACATGAACCTCAACCGCATGGCGGGCAACTACAAAGTGGCCTACTGGGCGCTGATTTTCTGCAACGTTTTTACGCCGCAGTTTCTGTGGTTCAAGTTCGTCCGCCGCAGCACGGCCCTCCTGTTTTTCATTTCGCTGATCGTACAAGTGGGCATGTGGCTGGAGCGATTCGTGATCGTGATCACCAGCCTGCATCGCGATTTCTTGCCGTCGAGTTGGGGCATGTACTACCCGACGTTTTGGGATTGGGCCACGCTGCTGGGAACGATCGGATTTTTCACGCTCTGCTTTTTGCTCTTCGCCAAAGTGCTGCCGGTGATCTCCATCTTTGAAGTGCGCGAGATGGTGCAGGAGCAATCGAAGGGAAAGACGCACGTGCACGCATGAAGAAGACCGCATGAACAAGACCGGGGACATCTACGGCTTACTCGCCGAGTTCGACACGGCTGAATCGCTGATCGAAGCCGCCCGAAGAACGCGCGAGGCGGGATATCTGCGAACTGATGCCTTCGCGCCGTTCCCGCTGCACGGATTGTCCGAAGCGCTCGGCCTTCGCCGAAACGGCGTCGCGCTGATCACGCTCATCGGCGGCGTGCTCGGCGGCCTCACCGGCTTCTTCATGCAGGTCTACGCGTGCACCTACAGCTACCGCGAAAACATCGGCGGCCGCCCTCTCTATTCCTGGCCAGCATTCATCCCGATCACCTTTGAGCTGACGGTCCTCGGTGCCGGCCTGTCGGCGGCGATCAGCATGATCGCTCTCAACAAGCTGCCGGAGCCTTATCATCCAGTCTTCAACTCTTCGAGATTCGACCTGGCCAGCCGCGATAAATTCTTCCTCTGCATCGAGGCAAGCGACCCGAAATTCGACCGCGACCATTCGCGCGAATTCCTTCAGATGCTCTCCCCCAAAGGCATCGAGGAGGTGCGGCGATGATTCACCGCAACGCCCCGAATGGCGAGAGTCGCCCGGCTGGCGCGAGCATTCGCTCCTGTTCCCTCCTCCGGTACTCCGGGGGAGGGCTAGGGTGGTGGCCCTCCTTTGCATATGGCACACCCACGAAACACGAAGACGGCGGGCAGTGCCCGCCCTACGCGCCGCATTCGCCCGTAGGGCGGGCACTGCCCGCCACATGTTCAGAGCCGGTACCCCGACGCGTGATGGACTTCAAGAGTGGGATGTTGAAATTCAATTCCTGTCCTCACGGGACGCTCGCGACGGGGCGCACCCGGCCCCTCACCCCGGCCCTCTCCCCCGAGTACTGGGGAGAGGGAGCAAAGCGCGGCCGGCCCGCAACCCTCACAAAACTCGTGGCGGTCCTCGCACTTTGTCTGCTCCTCACCGGCTGCTGGAAGGAAAACATGGGCTCGCAGCCCAAGGCCAAGCCGATGCAGGCGAGCATTTTTTTTGCCGACGGCTCTTCTTCGCGACCGCTGCCGCTGGGCGTGATCTCGCGCGATGCGCTCAAATCTGACGCGATGATGGAGAGCGGCTTTATCGACGGCAAACCCGCCGACACGTTTCCTGCTCATTACCCCACCAAAGCCGACGGTCCCTTCCCGATGCGCGGGCCGCAACTGCGCCGCATCCTGGCGCGCGGGCAGCAGCAGTTCACGGTGTTCTGCTCGATGTGTCATGGCGATGCCGGCGATGGCCGCGGGATCATCGTGCAACGCGGGATGGTGCGGCCGCCCAGTTATCACATGGATCGACTGCGGCAGGCGCCGGTTGGACACTTCGTGGATGTGATCGCCAATGGGTACGGCGCGATGTACAGCTACGGCGATCGGATTTCTCCGGCAGACCGCTGGGCGATTGCCGCCTACATTCGCACCTTGCAGATGACGCAGGCGATGCCCGCCGACGCGATCAAGGAGGCCGCCGCACAATGACCCAGCGCCATGCGAATCATCCTCTCGCACCGATTCATCGATACGCCCTGCCCGGCGGCGCGATCGCGTTGCTGGCCTGCGCGGCGATCGGATTTTTCGGTAAGTCGCATGCGATCTTCTTCAACGCCTGGCTCTTCGCATGGCTTTTCTGGTTCGGAATTTCCATGGGCTGCATGGGGCTGACGATGATGCATCAGCTCACCGGCGGAGACTGGGGAACGCTCATCCGCCCCATCACCAGCGCCGCGGCCCGCGCGCTGCCGCTGCTGTTTATCCTGTTCATCCCCATTCTTTTTGGGCTGCGCGATCTGTTCCCTTGGGCGAATCCCGATTTGTTGCAGCACGATCCGATTCTCGCGCATCAACATTCTTATCTGAATCCAACGCAGTTTTTAATTCGCTTCATCCTCTACTTCGCCGTGTGGATCGTGATGTCCTGGCCGGTGACCGCGCCATCGCTGGGACATGGCAGGACTCGCCGCGCGCTGAGCGCGCCCGGACTGGTTCTGTATGTTCTGCTCATGACACTGGCGGCGGTCGATTGGATCATGTCGCGCCAGGCGCATTGGACGAGCACCGTCTTCGGCTTCATTACCGTCGTCTCGCAAACGCTGACCGCGCTCTGCTTCATCATCGTGATTGTCTGGACGCGCAGCTCCATCCCGCAGATCGCGGCTTTCGCGCGGCCATCGCATTTCAACGATCTGGGAAATCTTCTGCTGACGCTGGTGATCCTCTGGGCCTACATGAACTTCTCGCAGTATCTGATTACCTGGACCGGCAACGAGCAGCGCGATGTCGGCTGGTATGTGCAGCGCACCTACGGCGGATGGCGCGCGATCGGCGGCATCATCATCTTCATTCACTTTTTGACGCCGCTGATTCTGCTGATGTTTCGCGACATCAAGCAGCGGATCAATCGGCTGGGAATTCTCGCGGCAGCGCTGCTGGCGCTGCGCATTCTCGACCTCTATTGGAACGTCGGACCGTTGCGAGAGGACGATCCGCACAGCGGATTTACATTGTCATTGATGGACGTGCTCGCGTGGATCGGCATCGGTGGAATCTGGTTCTGGGTATTCACCCGCGCGCTGGCGCGGCGGCCGGCGCTGGAACCCGTCGATAACGCGGACGAGGAATCGCATGAGCCACAGGTTGCCTGACAATCCCGACAGAAGGCCCGAAAAAGGGGGGCCCGAAAAAGGGGGAGAAGCCCCTTTTTCCCCGGAGCCCGAAAAAACGGGGAGCTACCCCTCTCCCGCGGAGCGGGATGGCCGCGGATATGAAATCCGCGATGCGCGGCCGCGTTCGCTGCTGATGTTCGCGATTTACTTTGTGGCGGGATTGGTCGTGGTGCATTTGATCGGTTGGACTTATTTGCGCTCATTTCTGCGGGACCTCGCATTGGAGAATCGAACGGTTCACGCAGCGCCGCCGGTGGCGCGGTTTGGAATTGTGCCCCCGGCGCCGGGCGTGCAGCCGGAGCCGGGGCAGCCGCTCATGCCGTCTGAGGAATTGGCACAGGTGCGAAGCCGCGAAGCGGCGATGCTGGGAAGCAATGCGCAGGGGTGGGTGGATGCTGAGCATCGATTCACGCGGATTCCGCTCCAGCGCGCAATCGATCTGGCCGTTCGCGATGGGCTGCCCGAGAAGCTCCCGGCGACGCAGCCGACAACGCAGCCGTTTATGCCACCGGCAAGTGCCGAACATGGGCCGGGAGGTGTGCCGTGATATCCTTCAGGAGTGCATTTTCTCCCTCCCCCGGTACTCCGGGGGAGGGCTGGGGTGGGGGTTGTGTAGAACAAGCGCCGGCCGCGCGAAGCCCCTCCCTAACCCTCCCCCGGAGTACCGGGGGAGGGAACAAGAGGGTGTCTTGGATCCTGCCCCAAGTGGTTTTGTTCACGTTTTGTAGCTCGCGAGTTCGTAGGTGGGGCACTGCCCGCCAGCTTCCTTCCGGGAACCCTCTCCCCTGTACTCAGGGGAGAGGGCAGGGTGAGGGGACGGGCCGTGGACCGGCGCGCCGTTTGGAGATCGAAGCGTTCGTCCCCTCACCCCAACCCTCTCCCCTGAGTACACGGGAGAGGGAGAATGCGCCGCGCATTCATGATGCTGATGGCGGGATAAATCCCGCCCTACATGAGCAGCGCAACGTAGGGCGGGATTTATCCCGCCGATGTGTTTCCGGCGCGCACCAGCAGGGACGGTCTCGAATCGCGCGCGGATGCTTTGTCGCTTTGGTTTTCCTGGCGTTTTCTGCGGTGAGCTTCGCCCAAGTTCCGCCTCCGCCCGCGCCGGTCGATGCGAGGCCATCCGTCCTCGAAAAAGTCGGCATCGATCAAAAACTCGGCGATCAAGTCCCCGGCGATCTGCTGTTCAAGGACGAAGCCGGCCATGTCGTGCGGCTCAATGAGTATTACGGCAAACGGCCGACGGTCCTTGTCCTGGCTTATTTCCAATGCCCGATGCTCTGCACCATGGTGCTCAACGATCTGCTACGGACGGTTCGCGCGATGTCGGAGAATGTCGGAACTAATTTTGACATTCTGACGGTAAGTTTCGATCCGTCTGATACGCCGCGCATGGCGGCACTCAAGAAGGAAACTTATCTGGCGCAATATGATCGGTCCGGCGCTGAGAATGCGTGGCACTTTCTCACCGGCGATCAAGCTTCGATCACCGCGCTCACGAAAGCTGTCGGATTCCGATATGTATGGGATCCCAAATCCAACACGTTCGCACATGCGAGCGGCATCATGGTGTTGACGCCAGAGGGGAAAATCTCGCGCTACTTCTATGGCATCGACTACGCCCCGCAGGATTTACGGCTGGCCGTGCTGGAAGCATCCGGCGGAAAGACCGGCAGCCTGGCCGATCAAACGCTGCTCTATTGCTTCCACTACGACCCCGCCACCGGCCGCTATGGGCTGGCGATCAATCGCGCGCTCAAGGCCGGTGGGCTGCTCACTGTTCTGCTGATCGGCTCGACTATCGGCTTCTTTCTGCGGCGCGATCGACGTTCGATGATCGGCAAAACCTCAGGATCCGGGAATTCAGAATCGCCCCCGTTTTCGGCATCGGGGCATTAACTTATGGACACTTTCCGCCTATTTCCCCCGCAGGCTTCGGAGCAGGCTCTGAAGGTGGACCATCTTTTCTACTTTTTGTGCGGCGTCTCCGCGTTTTTCGCACTGCTGATCTGCGCGCTGGTTGTCACCTTCGCGGTCAAATATCGGCGGCGGCACCCGGACGAGATTCCGCCCAAGGCCCCGACGCCGATGAGCCTGGAAATCGCCTGGACGGGCATCCCGCTGTTGATCACGGTGGTGATGTTCGTCTGGGGCGCCGAGGTGTTCGTTTCAGCGCAGGAGCCGCCGGCCGATACGATGCAGATCTTTGTTGTCGGCAAGCGATGGATGTGGCAGATCCAGCATCCTGAGGGGCGCAAAGAGATCAACACACTGCACGTTCCCGTTGGCCGGCCGGTCAAGCTCACGCTCATCAGCCAGGATGTGATTCACGATTTCGGCCTTCCCGCTTTTCGGATTAAGAAAGACGTTCTTCCCGGCGCTTACACCACCGAATGGTTCACCGCGACGAAGGTGGGCGAATATCACCTGTTTTGCGATCAGTTCTGCGGCGCCAAACACGCGGAAATGGTCGGCACGGTTGTGGTGTGCGACCCGGCGCAATACGCCAGTTGGCTTGCGGGCACAGAATCAGATACTCCGCCGCGCGTCGCGGGGCAGAAGCTTTTCATGCAGTACGGGTGCGTGAATTGCCACGGGCTTTATGCGCCGACCCTCGCGGGGCTTTATGGGCGGCCGGTGGATGTCATCGATGAACAAGGCAAGCATCGCACCGTCATTGCGGATGAAAGTTATCTGCGCGAATCGATTCTGAACCCGAGCGCCAAACTGGTGGCGGGGTTTCCGAATCGCATGCCCAGCTTCCGTAGCTCGCTGAGCGAAGAGCAACTGATGCAGCTTCTGGAATACATCAAATCGCTCAGCGGCGCGGCGGACACCGGGCCCTATCGCGGAAACGCCGCCGGCCCGGCAACGCAGCCGGTCGGCACCCCGCCGCCGATTGGCAATCCGCCGTTTACGCCTTACAGGACGAACCAGTAGAGCAACATGACCTCCATCCCCTACATCCCCGCTTACGAGCCGCCGGCGACGTATCTCAACATCCGTCACACCGTCGCGTCGTGGCTGCTGACCAAGGACCACAAGCGGATCGCGATCCTTTACATGATCTCGATCACGCTCTTCTTCGCCGTTGGTGGGTTTGCCGCTGTGTTCATGCGGCTCCAACTGCTCACGCCGCACTCTACTTTGGTTGAAGCCGAAACGTACAACAAGCTCTTCACGCTGCATGGCGTGATCATGGTCTTCTTTTTCCTGGTCCCTTCGATTCCGGTGACGCTGGGGAATTTCCTTGTGCCGCTGATGATCGGCGCGCGCGATCTGGCGTTTCCGCGGATCAACCTGGCAAGCTGGTATCTGTTCATGGCGGGCGGCACGCTCACGCTCAGCGCGATCATTCTGGGCGGCCTGGATACGGGCTGGACCTTTTACACACCTTACAGCAGCACCTTTTCCAACACGCATGTGGTGCTGGCGATCATGGGCATCTTTCTGGCCGGCTTCAGCTCGATCTTCACCGGGCTGAATTTCATCATCACGATCCACAAGATGCGCTGCCCGGGGATGACCTGGTTTCGGCTGCCGCTTTTCATTTGGTCAACCTATGCGACGAGCATCATCTATGTTTTGGCGACACCGGTGCTGGCGATCACGCTGACGCTGGTGGGCCTTGAGCGAATTCTAGGCATCGGTATTTTCGACCCAAATCTCGGCGGCGATCCCATCCTCTTTCAGCATCTGTTCTGGTTCTACAGTCACCCCGCCGTCTACATCATGATATTGCCGGGGATGGGCGTGATCAGCGAGTTGATTCCCGCCTTCTCGCGCAAGCAGGTGTTTGGATACAACTTCGTCGCGTTCTCAAGTCTGGCGATCGCGATCCTCGGCTTCGTGGTTTGGGCGCATCACATGTTCGTCGCGGGGATTTCGCTCTACAGCGGGCTGGTCTTCTCAATGCTCAGCTTCCTGGTGGCTATTCCCTCCGCGATCAAAGTCTTCAACTGGACGGCGACGCTCTACAAAGGCTCGATCTCGCTGGAAACACCGATGCTTTATGCGCTGGGTTTCATCGGCTTGTTCACCATCGGCGGCCTGACCGGATTATTTCTCGCGACACTTGGGCTCGATATGCACGTTCACGATACGTACTTCGTGATCGCGCATTTTCATTACATCATGGTCGGCGGCGCGGTGATGGCGTACATGGGCGGGATACACTTCTGGTGGCCGAAAATGACCGGCCGGCTTTACAACGACATGTGGGGCCGCGTCGCTGCCGTCATCACGTTTCTTGGATTCAACCTCACGTTCTTCCCGCAGTTCATCCTTGGCTATCTGGGCATGCCGCGCCGCTATTACGCGTACGCGCCGGAGTTTCAGGTTTACAACGTCATGTCCACCGCCGGCGCGTCGATCCTTGCGGTCGGCTATTGCCTCCCGCTGATCTATCTGCTTTGGTCGCTGCGCTGGGGAGCCAAGGCTCCGAATAATCCGTTTCGTGCGACGGGTTTGGAATGGCAAACCAGTTCGCCGCCCCCGACGGATAATTTCGCGAAGACGCCGCTCGTTACGCAGGAACCCTACTCGTATCACACGATGGAGCCGCAAGGTGTCTGATCTCACCGCACCAATTGATCATCCGCCGCTGGTGGCGCATCAGTTTGACGATCTGCAGCAGCAGACCGAAGCCGACACGCTGGGGATGTGGGTTTTCCTCGGCACCGAGGTCCTGTTCTTCGGCGGGTTGATCTGCGGCTATCTGGTTTATCGTCATCTCTATTTCGACGCCTGGCGCCAAGGAAGCGAGATCACCAACGGCTTCCGATTCCTTGGAATCAGCAGCGGCGCGTGGAACACGGCGGTGCTTCTCACCAGCAGCCTGACTGTCGCAGTGGCGGTGCGGGCCGCGCAGATGGGCAGCCGCGCTGTATTGCTTTGGATGCTGGCAATCACCTGGGTGCTCGGGGCGGCGTTCCTGGGAATCAAAGCCGCCGAGTACACGCACGAATATCACGAGGGCGTGATGCCCGGCATGACAACTTTCCATCCCGATGAAGAAGTGACAGCGCAGCTCACGAAAGCCGCGGCTGCCGATCAGCGGGAGCTCGGCGCGCTCATCCAGCGTTTCCGGATGTACTGGGTCTTCTACTTCTTCATGACCGGCGTCCACGCGGTTCACATGCTGATCGGCCTTGGATTGTTCGCGTTCCTGTTTATTCAGGCGGCCCGCAACCGCTTCACGCCGCAGAAGCACGCGCCGGTGGAGCTGATGGGCCTCTACTGGCACTTTGTCGATCTGGTTTGGATTTTTCTCTTTCCGCTGCTTTACCTGGTGCGCTGATGGAATCGCAAATTCATAAGCCGGATAAGATTTGGATTTACCTCGCGATCTTTGTCGCGCTGATGGCGCTGCTGGTCGCGACTGTCGCGGCGGCAAGCTTCGATCTGGGGCGCGCCAATACACCGGTCGCACTCATCATCGCCGTCATCAAAGCGCTGCTGGTGATCCTCTTCTTCATGCACGTACGGCACAGCTCGCGCCTGACCTGGGTTTTCGTCGCCGCGGGATTTTTGTGGCTGTCGTTGTTGCTTTGTCTGACGATGACCGATTACGCGAGCCGGTAAAGCGATCAGAACGTAAAGAGCAGCCCAAAATACCCTTCCGTCGCATTGATCGACGGGTTGCGTTCCTTTCCATCGATCTGCGCGTTGGAGAAGTGCAGATAGCGAACGCCGCCCAATAGGTACATGTTGTCTTTGAGCCGCCACGTCGCGCCCAGGCCGGTTTGCAGGGTGAAGTTGAAATTGGTGCCGTCGGGGTACGGCGTCCTTTCGTTGGCGTAGGAAATGCCGCCGCCCACGTCTATCAGGAACGAAAACCGGTCGATCACCAACAGATGATGGCGGAGCAGCAAGTTCGCCTCGGCGATCTGCGCATCGGGCCCCGGCTGCTGCACCCAGAATCCGGCCAGCTCGAGGTTAATCGCCATGTGATCCAGGAAGTAATACCCCCCGCCCACCGCCACCGTCTCGATCCGCGCTTCGGATGAATCGAAGCTGTGCGCATAAGCACCGACCACCGAGAAGCTAGCCGTCCCTTTGGTGAAGTCGGTGATTGGCTGAGTCGTAGGAGGATCCGCCAGCGCGGCAACGGACATAAAAGCCAACACCCCAAAAAAGATGCCTGATCGAAACACGCGGCCTCCGGGCAACAGTGGTTGATGAACCCAGCGGCGGTAATGTAGCGAAGCTTTTCGTTGCGGCAACGGAGTCGATGAGTTTTTGCAGGAACGTCAAGTGGTGCGGTGTTAAGGCTGCGGGCACCCTGCTACAATGAAGTCCAGGAGACGTATGAACGCGTTGCGAATTCGAAAAAAGCTCGATTCTCCAATCCCGGAGCTGCCGGAGCTCACGCCGATGATCGGCGAAGTCGTTGAGATCATCGTTGTGGAGGAGACGGCGCCCGCTGGCGAGAACGGATGTATCCCGTCGCTGGAACAATTGCGCAGCGAACTGCCCGGCGATCCGTTCGGTAGCGATTTCGAGACAACGTTGCGAGAGTGGCGCACAGGTTATCATGCCTGACAGGACTAGACTGAGCGTCGGCGATCAAATCCGAATCCTATCTGTCCCCAAATCCGATTTTGAACAGCGGGAGCGCGAGCGGCGGCAGGGGCTGTCAGACGCCGGATACACCGCTGACACGATCGAGCGCATAATCGCTCAGCATCCAATTGTTACGATTGATCGAATCGATGAACATGGCTTTCCTTGGTTCGACTGCGACCTCGAAGTGAACGGGCAAACGGAATTTCACTCGCTGGCGATCATGGACGATGAATCGTGGGAAAGAATCGCGCCTGGCTGACAAATGAAAGCCGTTAGACAAATCTGTACCGGATCGCACTCTTATATATCAGACCAATGAGGGCGTCGTCGCCCGCGAGCTTGCTGTTGTCGGGACTTGCGGCCGGGGATCAGCGGGCGTTTGCCTCGCTGTATGACCGGCTGGGCACGCCGATGCTCCGCGTGGCTGCGGCGATGCTCGGAGCCGACGAGGCGCAGGACGCCGTGCAGGATGTGTTTGTCGGCTTGGCCAAATCGCGCGAACGCCTGCTGCTGGTGGAGGATCTGGATTCTTACGTTTTTGCCTGCTTGAGAAATATCGTCGGACAACGGCTCAAGAGATTGAAGATCGAGCAATTGCGATTGTCGGAGTTTGCCGCGAACGCATCATCGGGCAAAACGCAGCCCGCCGGAACAGATGAGGATTTGGAAATTGCGCTTCGAAAATTGCCTGCGGACCAGCGCGAAGTGATCGCGCTCAAGGTCGATGGAGAGCTGACCTTTGCGCAAATCGCGCAAGTGCTCGGCGTGAGCCCCAATACCGCCGCCAGTCGATATCGGTATGCGTTGGAGAAGCTGCGGCGGATGATGGGCAAATGATTTGCCCGTGGGGTGGGTGTACTCCCCCACCACGTCGTTGGATAAGCCACGGAGAATGGTGGGCGAGTACACCCACCCTACACAACAGAGCACGCAGGTTGAGCAGTCGGTTTTTCCCTGGGGTGTGCTTTAGCACACGCGGAACGTTCGGAATTACGGTCGACGACCGGCTTAGAACCCTCTCCCCTGACTTCGACGAGCTCAGTCGAGTCGTACTCAGGGGAGCGGGCAGGGTGAGGGGACAGCGTGTCGCGAAGTGGCGCTGTTCGCAAGTCGATGCGGTCGTCCCCTCACCCCGACCCTCTCCCCTGCGTACAGGGGAGAGGGAGAAGTTATGTCAAACGACTTTTCACTACCGCCGGAGTTGGAAGAACTCGAGCGACGGATCGGGCGATGCCGGGCGGATGTTCCCGCTGGTGCGCGCGGGGAGATTTTGGCGGGGGTGCGGGTTGAGCTCGCGAAGCCGCAAGCGGCGTCTTCCAACTCAAGGCGCTGGTGGGCATTCGCGGGAGCGGTCGCTGCGGCGCTGCTGATCGGCGCGAATCTTTCGCTTATCGGCGCTTCGGTGACCCGGTTTCTGCCGGAGCAACCGGTTAGCGAAATTTCGAGCTCCTCCGGCATCGTCGCACGAAACGGGAACGACGATTGGATCGATGACGATCCGCGCGTGTCCCTTGTTCTATCGTCGCCGCGCAATTTGCCGGCGATTCCGAGTCTTCCTTCCACTGGCCGGCCTGCCGATTTGGATTTCGGTCCTCAAGGAATCATCCCATGAGCTACGCACTGCTATGGATCGAGCTGTTGGCGATTAGTTTGCTCTGGATCGCGACAATTTCCGCGCTGGCGGCGCATGTGAAATGGAAGGGAGATCGGATTCTGCTCGTGTTTGGGCTTGTCGGTTTGCCGTGGTTGATTATGTGGAAGTGGACCACGATCAGCCAATGGCTGCCATTCTGGACCGGGCGGGAATATCTGCTGAACTGGCGCTGGTATCCGTGGTACATGGGGACGTGGATCGCCTTGATGATTCTGCTGGGAGTGTATTGCGTTGTGGTGGGAGTTTTCCTGCTGCGCACGATGCGTCGCCCGGAGCGCGGCCTGGCCCGCATCGTGCTGATGATCGTGCTGGCGTTGGTTCCGCTGGTGGGATTGGGAGCACTGGTCAATTCGATCGCGCTCATCCGAGTCGAGGAGCGAGTACCCACGCCGTGGTTTGCATATTTTCTTTCACTGCTGATTGCATGTGTACTGGGTGCCGTGCTGCTGGTGTTTCTGGCGATGCGCCGCCGCGAGCCGGGGATGGGATGGGCGGCGCTACTTTGGCCGCGCGGGCGGCTGGCGCTGGCGACCATCGTCGCTGTCGCCGTCGGCTTGATGACGCTCTGGAACATGGATCTGGAGATGCGTTCGCGGGCGGCAATGCTGCGTCTCGAGGCGGGCAACCTGATGCTGTCGGCGTCGCCGCCCGCCGTGGGCGGCTCGGACAACGCCGGCCCGCTTTATATTGCCGCCTTCGCGCGGCTGAATCGGGAGCATTGGACGATGCTCGAGCCGACACGCGATACACGCACGGCGAGTGAGGCGCAGGCTGGCAAGCCGCCGACCGATCCGCGGCCGCAACAGTGGCTCGGGCCGTTCCTGTATGTCAAGACCGACCCGTCCGATCCAAATATCGCAGCCCTGCTGGCTCGACACGAGCAAACGATCAAGCTGTTACGCCAGGCAGCGCAGCGGTCTGTTTGCCGATTCGATGATGAGCGATCTGCTCATGACGACAATGTTTGGCGTGTTGTAGGTCTGATCTATCTGCATGCCCGGTCAGAAGTGTCCCAGGGGCGCGTTGAATCCGGCCTGTCCGACGTGAACATCCTGTTTCACCTGCGCGATCACTTGGCGCAAGCCAGCGCTGCGCGCTCGTCTTATCTCTGCTCGTCCGACGAGCTGGCGGCTGTCGATATCCTGCAGGAGGTGCTGCCGCACGTTACGCGCTCCCAGGAGTTGGATGCGCTTGATACAGGCGATGCCTCGGCGATCCGACGAATTCTTCGGCGTAGTTATGAAGCGGAAGAGGCGGCGAATCTCGCCCTGCTCAGCGACTACGCGGCCGGGCAGTCGGCGAGCGGGCTCGATCGCTACCTTGGAAGCGGGGCGTTCGACGTCTTCAAGCGAGAGCCGCAAGCCACGTTGGGACGTTTGTTCATTCTTCCGGGAGATATCGAGCTTTACCGGGAATTCATGGGGCGGACCCAGCGCGATGCGATCGATCCCTATTACCAGGTACGCGGAAGAATTGTCGAGCTACATACCTGGTCCAGCGAAGGCCGGCGCAAGACGTTCATCGCCTCCTTCCTGGCTCCGCGTATCGGTTCCATGTTTGCGTTCGCGGCCCGCGCCGAGGCGGCGCACGCGGTTGCAACAGCTGCGATAGCGGCAACACGCTACAAGCTGGCCCACGGCCGCGCGCCAGAGAAGCTTACCGATCTCCTCTCAGATGAGCTGGACGAAACCCCCAAAGACCCGTTCGATGGGCAACCCCTACGAATGACGGTCGTAGACGGCAAATGGACCGTCTACAGCATCGGCCCCGACGGCGTCGACGACGGCGGCAAGATTCGCGCGGGTTGGAAGTCAGCTGCGCATCGAGACGGCGACAAGGGCGATATCCTCTTCACCCTCGATTCAACGAAGACACCCGGATGACAATGTCGGGTTGGTGTACTTGCCCACCAGAACCTTTTTGCGCACATGCCCATGGTGGGCGAGTACACCCCACCCTACTTTAGATACGCCTTGATTGCATCCGCCACCGTCTTCACTTCGGCTTCCGTCAGCGCCGGGAACATCGGCAGACTCAAAATGCGCTGCGTGTAATCTTCGGTTTTGGGCAGCGGCGGCAAATTGCCATACAGCTCGGTGATCGCGGGCTGCTGATGATTGGGCACGGGATAGTGCACTCCGGTTTCGATGCCTTGTTCTTTTAGCGCTTTGCCCAGGCCTTCGCGCGTGTCGTTATTATCCAGGCGGATGACGAACATGTGGTAGACGGTTTCCGTCTGCCCGTCCTTATCGGCCGGCGGGAGGACCAGCCCCTTCACGCCCGCCAACTCGCGGCGATACCACTCCGCGGCGCGGCGGCGGCCGGCGTTTAGATCATCCAGCACCTTGAGCTGCTCGCGGCCAACCGCCGCCTGGATTTCGTTGAAGCGGAGATTGAAGCCGACCTTCTCGTGAAGGTATTTGTCCTTGCGGCCATGGTTGCGAAGCATCGTCACCTTGCGGGCGATCTCATCATCCTGCGTCGCGATCGCGCCGCCGTCGCCGTACACCGTCAGATTCTTGCTCGGATAAAAGCTGAAGGCGGCGTGCTCGGTGTAGCTGCCGGCGCGCTTACCTTTCCACCTGGCGCCATGCGATTGCGCGCAATCTTCGATGATCCACAGGCCATGATCCTTCGCCAGCTTCATGATCGCATCGAGATTCGCCGGGCGGCCATACAGATGCACCGGAAGAATGCCAACTGTGCGCTTGGTGATCCGCTTGGCGGCGTCCAGCGGATCGATCGTGTACGTGTCATCGATATCGCAAAAGACGGGCTTGGCCCCGACATGAATCATCGGCTCGATGCTGGGAAACGCTGTGAGCGAAGGCACGAGGATTTCATCGCCCGGCTTGAGCCCCTGCGCGATGTGCAGCAGATGAACGGCGGCAGTCCAGGAGGAGGAGAGCACCACATGCTTGACCCCAAACCAGGCGGCCAGCTCCTTCTCAAACGCCTTGCTTTCAGGGCCAAGAATATAGTTGCCGCTCTTCACCACTTCGAGAATGCGGCGATCGATCACTTCACTCTGATAAACCCGCGACAGCGGAATCTTTGCAGCCATGTGTGCCTCCTTGCGAGCAGGGGGAGATTATCGCGGAAAAGGAATAAGTTGCTAGTTGCGATCGGAGGATCGGTCATTGGTCATTGGTCATTTGTCATTTGTCATTGGTTTGTCGTCACTTGCTATGTCGTGGATCAAGATCCTCGGACAAATGACCAATGACAAATGACCAATGACAACGTCCCCGAACTACCAATCCAACGTCCCTCGCCACGCCTTTGTCATTTCTTCCACGAACAGATGTGCATGAACCTTTTGCACCCGGTCCGGCGACAGCGACGCGATTTGCAATTGCGGCGTCGAGGAAGTTTTGCCGATTTCGATCAGCTTTGCGCCGCGCGATTTGAGCAGCGCGCGAAGATCGTCCTGGGCGGCGAAATAGGTTTCGACGACGTAGCAGCCGACCGTTTCGGCGAAGAGCTGCTCGGCATCCGCCGGCTCAATATCGGCGCCCAGGCCCGAGGCGATGCACATCTCGGCGACGGCTGTCAGATAGCCGCCCTCGCTGACATCATGGCAGCTTCCGATCATCTCGCGGCGGATGGCGTCGGCCAGCGCGCGATGCGTCGCGATGCGGTCGGCCAGCGTCGGGCCGCCGGGCATGATCAGCGAAAGGCGGCCATCGCGCGGGTCTTTGAGGTCCATCGTCACGCACTTTCGCACGTCTTCGATGATGCCGATCGCGCTGATTAGCAGCGTATTGGGAATGCGAATGACGCGGCCGGTTTCGCTGTCGGTGAACTGATTGTGCAGGCTGTCTTTGCCGCTGATGAACGGGATGCCGTAAGCCAGAGCCGCGTCGCGGCAGGCTTCGCAGGCGCGCACCAGCGTGCCCATCGTCCGCTCATCATCGACGCTGGGCCAGCAGAAATTATCGAGGATCGCCACCTTCGAAGGATCAGCCCCGACAGCCACGACATTGCGAACAGCTTCATCGATTGCCGCCAGCGCCATTTCGTATGGGTCTTCAATCTGCGGCGACAAGCCGCAACCGACGACCACGCCGCGCTGGCTATTCAGCTTCGGTCGCACCACCGAAGCATCCGATGGCCCGATTTGCAGAGGCCCCGTGAGCGGCTTAATGACCGAGCCGCCCTGCACTTCGTGATCGTATTGGCGGATGATCCAATGTTTGCTGGCCGTATTCGGATGCGCGAGTTGAGCGAGTAATCGATCGCGAATCGACAACGTGGCACGGGCGTCCCGCCCGTGACTAGCTTGCGGAGCCACGGGCGAGACGCCCGTGCCACTTTTGGTTTCAGTCACAATCGCCCGCCGCGTCGGCATCGGGATGCCATGGTGAACAAAATCCATTGACATCCGACCGACTTCGTCGCCACGATAGCGAAGAATCAGTTGATCGTCCGTCGTCCCGAATTCTCCGATGACGCTCGCCTCGACGTCTTCCGATTCTGACAAGTCGAGCAACTCCCGCAGCTTTTCCTTGGGAACGGAAAGCACCATCCGCTCCTGCGCCTCGCTGATCCAGATCTCATCGTAGCGCAGCCCCGCATATTTGAGCGGCACGCGATCCAACTCGACCGCCGCCCCGATTTTTTCACCCATTTCGCCGACCGCGCTGGAAAGCCCGCCCGCTCCGCAATCGGTGACGGCGGTAAACAGCCCGCGATCCCGCGCCGCCAGCAAAACATCGGCGACCTTTTTCTCCGTGATCGCGTTTCCAATCTGCACCGCATGCGAGAATTCGTCGGCGTGCGTGTCGGTCAATTCCGCGCTGGAAAACGTCGCGCCATGAATCCCATCGCGTCCCGTGCGGCCGCCCATGACAACAATCGCATCGCCGGGCTGGGCCGCCTTGTCGATCTTGTCGCGTGGGATCAATCCAACGCAGCCGCAGAAGACCAACGGATTTCCAAGATAACGATCGTCGAAATAAACAGCGCCGTTGACGGTGGGAATTCCCATCCGATTTCCATAATCGCGGACGCCGGCGACGATTTGCTGGAGAATGCGCTTGGGGTGGATGACGCCGCGGGGAAGGGAGGAATGCTGAATGCTGATTGCTGAATGCTGATTGGCAGAGGTGGAATCGGCGAGCGTCTGTGCTGCCTTTCCCGGACCCTGAACCTCGAACCCCGAACCCTTCTCGTAATCGGGATAGGCGACACAGAATACATCCGTATTCGCGACTGGTTTCGCGCCTAGCCCTGTACCAAGAATATCGCGGATGACGCCGCCGATGCCGGTGGCGCTGCCACCGTAAGGTTCGATGGCGCTGGGATGATTGTGCGTCTCAACCTTGAAACAGACGGCGTCCGTTTCATCGAATGCGATGACGCCCGCGTTGTCGGAAAAAACTGAGAGGCAAAAATCTGGCGAGCGGTCCGCATTCCCTTCGTGCCTTCGTGCCTCCGTGCCTTCGTGCCTCCCGCCCCGCATTAGTTCCATCGTGCTCGCAAAAATCGTCTCCTTGATCAGATTCTTGTAACTCCGCTTCCCGATCGCCTCCCCGCTTTCATCCTGCACTTCCACTTCGACGCCGCTCTTGAGGGTTTTGTGGACGCAGTGCTCGCTCCAGGTTTGGGCGAGGGTTTCCAGCTCGATGTCGGTCGGCTCGCGGTTTTGCTCGCGGAAGTAATTCTGGATCGCCTTCATCTCCGCCAGCGAAAGGAAAAGATGTCCCTCGCGGCTGAGCTTCTGAAGCTGCTCATCGGTGAGCTGGCGCAGCGCGACGTGGCGCAGCCTGAATTCGTAGGGATGCCCGCTCTCAAATTTTTGCGGAACGTAGGCGTCGAAATGGACGGATTCGATGACGCCATTGGCCAGCACGCGATTGGCGATGCGCGCCAGCTCATCGCGGGCGATCTTGCCGTCGATTACGTAAGCCCGCCCCGTTCGCACCTCGCGCACGTTCAGCCCCATATCGCGCAGAGCCATCTCCGTCGAGGCAGCCACCGGATCCATCACACCGGGCTTGAGATGAATTTCGATGCGGCTATGGCCATTACCATTGGCATTGCCGCTCACAAGCTCGGCCGACTCAACAACCGGGTCGGCGAGCAATTCGCGCGCGGCGCGCTGAATCTGCCCTCGGTCAGCATCGCTATCAATCAAAAAGATGCGGCTGGTGGCGATCGGCCCGACGGTCGCGCCGAACTCCTTAATCTGCTGCCGCACGGCCTGGCCCAGCGGATCAGCAGCGGCCTCGCCGCCGCGGGCCGGCGGGTTCGTGCGCACGTCAATGCGGTAAATCATGGAGGGATTTTAGCGATCTGGGAGAGCGTGGAAAGCGATGGGCAGACGGGACGTTTTTCGCGTACAAATTCGGTTGCGCGCCTTTTCTCCCTCCTCCGGTACTCCGGGGGAGGGCAGGGGTGGGGGTTGTGTAGAACAAGCGTCTTTCGCACTCGGCCCCCACCCTAACCCTCCCCCGGAGTACCGGAGGAGGGGATAAGACTGCGCTCAACGTAAGCTTACACCACAGTCTTCACCGGCTCCGATTTCCCCAGCAACCCCATCGCCGCCTCGTAGACCATTGCGGGCGAGACGCGCGTCATGCAGCGATGATCCAGTGGGCAGACTTTTTTCTGGCATGGGCCGCAGAAGACCTTCACCGCCACCTGCTTCTCTTTGGCGTAATAAATTTCCGTCCACTCGGGGAATGTCGGGCCAAAGATCGTCACCACCGGCACATCCATCGCCGCGGCGATGTGGCGCGGGCCGGTGTCGTTGGTGATCATCAGATCACAGCGGCGGACAATCTCCTTGAGCGAGCCGAGCGTCGTCCCCTTGTTGGAGAGATCCAGCGGCGCGTGCCGCATGTATCGCTTGATTGATTCGATGATCGGCCGCTCGCGCGGGGCGGAGCTGAGGAGAATTGTCGCGTTTTGCTCGTCGATCAGACGATCGGCCAGCTCGGCAAAATATTCCGGCCGCCAGCATTTGGCCGCGCCGTACTGCGCACCGGGGTTGAGCAAGACCAGCGGCGGCTGGCCGCTTGAGGCGGGGCGATTTGTCAGCGGCTCCAGCCCGCAGCGCTCAAATACTTCCTGAGCCTCGCGTACTTCAGATGACGTCACGAACAATTCCATCTTCAGATCGCGATGGCTCGCGCCCAGATATCGGGCCACGCCCATGTACGATTTGATGATCGGGGTCGGGACGAATTTCCCCTTTTCTTTCACCGGCAGAAGCTTGTCGGTGAGCAAAAATCCGCGGCCATCGCGCTCGTAGCCGACGACGCGCGGGATGCTTGCCATCTTGCAGACCAGGGCTGTTTTGAAGCTGTTGGGAAGGAGGATCGCCAGATCAAACTTCGCCGCGCGAAGGCGAGCCGCCAGATCAAACAACCCGCGGCCGGTTTTGGCGTGGCTCTTGCCCGTACGATAAGTAATGAACTGATCGGCCCAAGGAATGCCGCCATAAAGCGGCTTCACATATCGCCGCATCAGGTAACTGATGTGAGCCGTCGGATAAAGCTGGCGGATGGCCCGAAGCGTGGGCGTAGCCATGACCGCATCGCCGACCCAATTCGGCTGAACGACAAGAATCTTCTGAAATTCGGACATCTGGCGGGAGTATAGCCGCTTGGCGGCAAAGGTGCATTCTCC
>DATBDZ010000487.1:0-8046 GCA_036276235.1 Humisphaera sp.
AGATGCTTCGGAGTACCTCAGCATGACAGTTCTGAAATGAACTTCCGGTTACAGACGACGTTGCACTCCCACGTCGCGGTGATTCTCTGCGGGAACGCGCCTTCGTCTTCACAAATCTCCTTCCCGCCTGTATTCCTAGCAGAACTTACTCGCCCGCTCGCTGCCGGAGGAATATTCATGTCACGTTTTTGCCTGGGAATACTCTTGGGCCATGCTTTGCTGATCGCGTCATTCGGCTCTGCGCGCGCCGATGAAAAGCCTTTACTCTTTAATCCCCGCGCTTTCGGCGCCGTCGGGGATTCGAAGACTGTTGATACCGCCGCCTTTAACAAGGCGATTGAGGCGGCTCATGCCGCGGGCGGCGGGACAGTCTTTGTTTCGGCTGGCACTTACGTTTGCGGCTCTATTCATTTGCAGAGCAACATCGCGATACATGTCGATCAGGGCGCGACGATCGTCGCGTCGGCTGATCCTGCCGACTATGACCAGCCGGAACCCAACAAATGGGACAAGTTTCAGGATTTTGGCCATAGCCATTGGCACAACAGCTTCTTTTGGGGCGAGGACATCGAGAATGTCACGATCGACGGAAGCGGCCTGCTCTACGGCAAGGGCCTGAGCAAAATGCAGGGAAGCGTGCAGCCGCATCTTGTCGGCAACAAAACCATCTCGCTTAAGAATTGCCACAACATTACCCTGCGCGATATCTCGATCCTGCACGGCGGGCACTTTGCGATCCTGGTGACCGGCGTGGATAACCTGACGATTGACAATCTGAAGATCGATACCAATCGCGATGGGATGGACATCGATTGCTGCCGCAATGTACGCGTGTCGAATTGCAGCGTGAATTCGCCGTGGGACGATGCGATCTGCCCGAAGAGCTCATTTGGCCTGGGCGTGTTGCGGCCGACGGAAAACGTCTCGATCACCAATTGCTACGTCTCGGGCGGCTGGCAGGAAGGGACGCTGTTGGATGGAACATTTAAGCCATTCGAGGCGCAGCAGCGGATCCCGCGCACGGGCCGCATCAAGTTCGGCACGGAGTCCAACGGCGGCTTCAAGAACATGGCGATCTCAAACTGCATCTTCGAGAACTGCGGCGGCTTGGCCATCGAAAGCGTGGACGGCGCCATCATCGAAGATGTCAGCATCACCAACATCACCATGCGCGGGATCGTGAATTCGCCGATCTTCATTCGCCTGGGCAACCGCGCCCGCGGCCCCGACAATCCGCCGCCGGGCGTGATTCGGCGGGTGAACATCAGCAATGTCGTCTGCTCGAATGCCGCCTCGCGGCTCGGGTCGATCATCAGCGGAATTCCCGGTCATCCGATCGAAGATTTGCGGATCAGCAATGTGCAGATCGTACAACAAGGCGGCGGCACCGCCGCCAATGCCGAGATCAAGCCCCCCGAGCGCGAGAACACGTATCCCGAGCCAGGCATGTTTGGAACGATGCCGTCGTATGGCTTCTACATCCGCCATGTGAAGAATCTGGAGATGCACCACATCGATGTAAGCTACGACAAGCCCGACATGCGGCCGGTCATGGCGCTCAATGACGTGGCAGGCGTCGAAATGGATCACATCAAGGCGAAGCGAACCCCGAGTGTGCCGTTCTTTGTATTGCATGACGTCACCGATTTTTCGGTGCAAAATGCGACGGGTATCGCAGACACGAAGCGCGAGAACGCGAGCGATGAGTCGTTTTAGCGCCCTGCAAGCGCTTCCTGGAACCCTCTCCCCTGTACTCAGGGGAGAGGGCAGGGTGAGGGGACAGCGAGTCGCGAAATAGCGCGGTCCGCAAGTCGATGCGTTCGTCCCCTCACCCCAGCCCTCTCCCCTGAGTACAGGGGAGAGGGAGAACAAGTGTTTGATCACGAAAGCCCGCAGTACAAGTTGCAAGTTTTCTGAAATGACGTCACCCGCCAAAACGCGTCATGCTGAGGTACTCCGAAGCATCTGGCTCGTGCGGCGAAGCGGCCAGATGCTTCGGAGTACCTCAGCATGACATTTCTCGCTAACTACGGAATATCCAACCGATACCTGGTCCTCATTCTGCTTGCGGTAACTGCTTGCCCTTCGCGGATACCGACAGCGCGAGCAGCGGCAATCGACACGTCGCGCGATCCTCTCGCCTGGCCCACGATCACTCAAACCAACCGCCCGTGGACACGCTGGTGGTGGCTCGGCAGCGCCATAGACGAACCGAATCTCACGCGCCTCCTCGAGGAATATCAAAAGGCCGGCATCGGCGGCGTTGAGGTCTGCCCCATCTACGGCGCGCACGGCTACGAAGACCGCTTCATCGAATATCTCTCCCCCAAGTGGATGCAAATGCTCGCGCACACCACGCGCGAGGCGAAACGCCTGGATATGGGCGTCGATATGACCACCGGCACCGGCTGGCCGTTCGGCGGGCCCAATGTCTCCAACGACGATGCCTCGGCTCGCACGGTGCAGAAGACGTATGACCTCGCCGGCGGCGCGACGATCGACGAGCGGCTCCCCGCCGGCCGGCTGCAGTGTTTGATTGCATTTGCTACGGATAAGCAACAGATCGATCTGGCCTCGCAGGTGAAGGATGGCCGTCTTGAGTGGACTGCCCCCGCTGGCACATGGCGGATCTATGCCGTGCTTGCGAATGGGCCGGTGCAGAAGGTGAAGCGTGCCGCGCCCGGAGCCGAAGGGAATGTGCTCGATCCGTTTTCTGTCGCGAAGCTGGATCGATATCTGTCTCGCTTTGACGCGGCATTCAGCAAGTATGATGGCCTGACGCCGCGCAGTCAGTTCCATGATTCGTATGAGTATTACAACGCAAGCTGGACGGACGATCTGTTCAGCGAGTTCGCCAAGCGGCGTGGCTACGACCTTCGCACCCAGCTTCCCGCGTTCTTCGGCGAAGGCGCGCCGGAAATTGTCGCGCGCGTCAAATGTGACTATCGCGAGACGATCTCCGATCTGCATCTGGATTACGTTCGCCGCTGGACGCAATGGGCGCATGCGCATGGAAGCTTGACGCGCGATCAGGCGCACGGCGCGCCGGCCAATCTGATCGACGTGTACGGAGCCGCCGACATCCCCGAAACCGAAGTCTTCGCGCGCTACGAGGAGCAGCATCTGCCGATGCTCAAGTTTTCATCGAGCGCTGCCCATTTGAAGGGGACAATGCTCGCGTCCTCCGAATCGTTCACCTGGCTCGGCGAGCATTTCAATGTGCCGCTCTCGCAGGTGAAGCGGTGCGCCGATTTCCTGATGCTCTCCGGCGTAAATCATATCTTTTTTCACGGCATCCCCTATTCGCCGCAGGATGCCGCCTGGCCCGGCTGGCAGTTTTACGCGGCAGTGAATTTCGGCCCCACCGGCGGCCTGTGGCATGATCTTCCGGCGTTCAACTCCTATGTCGCCCATTGTCAAACGATTTTACAATCCGGCCGGCCAGACTCCGATGTGCTGCTCTACGTCCCCTTCCAGGATATCTGGCAAACCCCGCAGGGTTTGTTGACACAGTTCACCACGCCGGGGCAGTGGATGTTTCAGCAGCCGTTCTACGACACCGCGGTAAAACTCTGGGAGCGCGGCTACCAATACGATGAGCTATCCGACCGATTTCTCGCCGATGCGAAAGTCGAAAACGGCGAGGTGACTATTGGCGGCAATCGCTTCAAGACGATTCTGCTCCCTCCGATGAAGTCGATACCCGTTGCGACGATGCGACGCCTGCTGGAGCTCGCGCGCGATGGCGCGACGATCGCGGTTCAGAACGGTCTGCCGACGGATGTTCCAGGCTTCGCTAATTTCGAGCAGCGCCGCACCGAGCTGAAGGAGATGCTCGGTGGCCTGAAATTCGAGCCGGCCGGCGAAGGAATGCAACGAGCGCCGCTCGGCAAAGGATCGATCCTAATCGGGGCCACTCTCGACAAATTGCTCGGCCAAGCCGGCACGCGGCGCGAGCCGATGATCGACAGCGGCCTGCGCTTCGTTCGCCGAACGCACGAGCACGGGCGGCAATATTTCATCGTCAATTCCAGCGACCGAACCGTCGATTCCTGGATCAGTCTCGGAGAACCCGCCAAGGCGGCGGCATTGCTCGATCCGATGAATGCAACGCGCGCTGGCCTTGCCGCGCTGCGACAGACTCCCGATCAAGGCACACAGGTTTATGTGCAGCTTCACCCCGGCGAATCGTCCATTCTGCGAACGTTCACCGACACGCCTCTGGTCGGCAAGAGCTGGCCCTACGCGGAATCAGCCGGAGACACAATCGCGCTCGCGGGCACGTGGAAAGTCAGCTTCATCGAAGGCGGCCCGGAACTCCCCAAGGCATACGAGACGCCGAAGCTTGCTTCCTGGACCACAGGCGATGATCCCGAATTGAAACGCTTCGCCGGCACTGCGCGATACGAAATCGACTTCGATCTCCCCACCGGCGCGGCCGATGATTACATGCTCGATCTCGGCACAGTCCACGAAACCGCCAGAGTGCGCCTCAATGGCCGCGATGTGGCGACACTCATCGCGCCGCCCTTCCAGCTCGCGATTGGCGCCTATTTGCATCCGGGCGCCAATTCCCTGGAGGTTGACGTAACGAATCTCGCCGCTAATCGGATTGCCGACATGGATCGCCGTAAGGTGAATTGGAAATATTTCTACGATGCTAACGTGTCGAGCCTGCAACAGAGGAACGGCTTGGATGCATCGAACTGGCCGCTGCGCGATTCGGGGTTAATGGGACCGGTAACGATTCAGCCGCTGAAACACGGGCATAGGCAATGATCGGCTGTCCGATCAAACCGTCTCCTGAGAGGCCCAGCCGCCGCAAGGAAATGTCATGCTGAGGTACTCCGAAGCATCTGGCTCGTTCGCTCAAGGTGGCCAGATGCTTCGGAGTACCTCAGCTCAGCATGACAACGCGAGCTCGTAGGGTCCGCCTTGGCGGACGTGATTCGCCTGGCCACACAAAACACGTCCGCCAAGGCGGGCCCTACGACAAGCCCAGCGCTTCGCGCAAATTGTTTCCGAGGATCAGCGCCCGCTTTTCCTCCGGAAGATCCAAATTGTTAATCGTCTCTGTCCCCAGCCGAATCTGTTCTTCGAGGTTGTAAGGAAAATCCAATCCGAAAATCAGTTGCTCCGCTCCCGCTTGCAGTACCAATTCATTGAGCCGTTCGGGCGGCATGTACCAGAAGCGGAGATAGTCGGGCGTGAAGACGCTGGTCAGGCCGGCGTAGACCATGCAGCGGCGGCCGGGAATCGGCGGGAAGGGAATGTTGTTGACGATCACCGCCAATGCGTCGGCAAAAAAATGATATCCGCCGACATGCTCGAGACTGAAGCGCAGATCGCGGAAATTCCAGGCGATTTCATCGAACTTCTGCACCTGATAATCGCGCAGGCGGTAATGATGAACGCCGCTGTGAAACGTGATGAAAAGCCCCTGCTCCTGCGCGGCGGCGTACACGTCCATCGCCTGTGGGCAGAGAATGTCAAACTCCTGTACGTTGGGATGCAACTTGATCCCCTTTAAACCCAACTCGCGAATCTGGCGGACCTGATCCTTGCGATCCGCGCGGAAGAGATCGACGGTGCCGAAGCCGAACAGGCGATCTTGCGGCTTCAGCTCGTTGACGAGCCATCTGTTTTGGTCGATGCCGGGCATCTGCGCCGGGAATGGCGCGAAGCAGACTGCCTGGTCTATCCGGCAGTTATCCAGGAGCGTCAGCAGGCGATCGATTGTTCCCTGCGGATTTACCGACGATGGAAAAACGTGGGCGTGGTTGGCGAAGATCGAGATGGCCATGACGTCTACATGGTACTCCCGGCGTTCGCGGTTTTCCGTAAGCGGCTTTGGGAATCCAGCGTGAGCGCGGCTGCTGCGATCAGTCCCACCGCGAGCAGCATGAGCAAATGCGCGATGGACCTGCCGCCAGTTGTCGTGTCGCGCATCGCGGCAAGGCGGGCTTTCCAATCGTCATTCGATGCGGCGCTGGCGCGAACATTTGGCGCATTCAGGGCATGATCGGCGCCATCGGGCGATCGATAGATGCCGGGCCACTGTCCGGCCGCAGGGGGCGGGGAGATCGCCGGCACCTCAAGCAATTTCCAATCGTCGCGCCAGTCGGCCAACGGATGACTCACAAAATGCGGTGCGCCGGCAGCGCACCAATTCAGGACGTTCGCCCAGAAGATGACGAAGTCCGTGGTCCCCGGCCAATTCGTTTGATCAAAACCAATCCACGCGCGGCGAATCGCGCCCTCCTGCACGGCCACCATCACCTTACCACCAGTGCTCAACACCGTCGTCCATCCTTGTGGCGCATTGCCTGACATTTGAAATTCGCCGGTGATCGACGACCAATTCACGTTTTGCGTGACGGGATGATCGACGGCGGCGATCGGTCCGCGCGCGGGTTGCATTGAATCGTTGGTTGCCACGACGATGCCCGGGGAATCCGCCGGCAGATCCTCGATGCGCCCGACGATCGCCAGCGGCCGCGATGCTGCATCAGGCGGACGATTCTTCGTGTAGACGTCGAGCATTCGCCGAAGCGACGGCGACACCGGCGCGCGAATCTCGATGCGCGGATTGCTCCCTTCGCGCACCAGCCAGCGGCGATCGTTAGCGGGCTGGTCATCGCCGGTCGTCAGCTCGGCGATTACCTTTTCGCCGAGCTCGTTCATGTCGATGAAATAATCGCGCTCCTGGCCGTTCGGTGGTAATTCCACGTCGCGCTCCACTTTGGCGGTTCCGCTGCTGATCCGAATGGGTGCGGTCTTACGCGACGACTCGTTGCGAAGGCGAAACATTACCTGCGGCCGCGCAGACTCGCTGGCGGCAAGGTGGATGATTCCCACGTCATCAGGGATCCGCGAAGGGTAAACCTGGACGAGCCGATCGCTGGCGATTCCGAGCGGCTCATCGGAGACCACGATAACGGGGCGCGACCCGGAGGCGAGTTGGTTCTGCACCGCTGCAATGACTGCTGCGCGCGAATCGATCGCACTGACCGGAATTGATGCGACCACGTCCGGCAAATCTCTCAGCGTGGTTTGCCAGCCTCCGGCGGGAATGACGATCAAATCCACTGAGGTTTGCGGAGGAATATTCGGCGGCAATTGCCCAATCGTTCGGCGCGTTGTGGTGAGAAAACGAGGGACCCCCTGATCCATCGCCGACATGCTCATGCCGCTATCGACGATGACGCACATTGATTGTCCTGATCCACTGCGGCCAGCCATCGGCTGGGACGCGCCGAGGATTGCCGCGAGCAGCGTGAGAAGTGCAAGCGCCAGCCAAATGGGCGGCGTCCGCCAACCCCGCTTTCGGATCTCTAGTGGCAACGGCCCGCGCCACAGATGAAGGAACGGCACCCGCACGCGCGGCCGGCGGCCGCGCAAGAGCCATGTGGTCAGTGCTGCCCAAGGGAGCAATGCCAGAAGCCAAAGAGGAGAGAGGAACGCCATCGCCGGTCGCCATCATAGCCGTGTGGGCAGGATGTGCGCGCTACCGTTGCTCCCTCTCCCTTGTACTCAGGGGAGAGGGCCGGGGTGAGGGGACGGCGGGTCGCGATATGGCGCGGTTCGCAAGTCGACGCGTTCGTCCCCTCACCCTGCCCTCTCCCCTGAGTACAGGGGAGAGGGTTCTGAGCGCGCTAGCGTTGGTGGAACACTACGTCAAGGCGACGAGAACCGTCATGCTGAGGTACTCGCAAGCTCTGGCCCATTCGCGCAATCCAGCCAGATGCTTCGGAGTACCTCAGAGCCTGTGAAGTTTCAGCAGCCTCAGGTTGACCGCTGAGCCATGCGGCTTGTTTTTTCCTTTGACCGCGTCGATCGACTCGGATCGACATGACCGCGGCACTTGTTTTTATGCCTGGCGTGTTTGCCAACGCGACCGCTCATGGCCTCATTTTTGGCCGCCGGCGAGCCTTTGGCCGTTTCAAGCGATCAACGCGGGGGCGAAGTGCATCACGTTGTACGCCAGCGCGCACCACAGCGCAACACATTTGGCCTTTTCCAATCCACGCACCAACATCGGCCCCA
>DATBDZ010000488.1:0-28031 GCA_036276235.1 Humisphaera sp.
TGTGCAGCGTGCCCGGGCGGACGAAGAGCACGCGCTGGCGGTGCTCTGCGGACGACCGGCGCCGGTCTTTTCCGTTTCAGCCGACCCGTTGCTCGAGGTCGCCGCGCCATCCGTTCCGATTGGGCTTCCCGGACAACTGCTGACGAGCCGGCCGGATATCGCGGAGGCGGAGCAGAATCTCGTGTCGTTCAACGCGCAGGTGGGAGTTGCCACCGCCGAGTTTTATCCGACCTTCACGCTGACGGGCACGGCCGGTTTCGAGAGCGCCAGCTTTGCGAGCATCCTCGATTGGCAAAGCAAGATGGCCTCGATCGGGCCGAGCGTCTCAATTCCGATCTTCGAGGGCGGCCGGCTTCGGGCCAACCTCGCCGCGGTGAAGGCGCAGTACCAGCAGGCAGTTGCCGCCTACGTGAACCAAGTGCTGACGGCATACAGCGATGTCGAGGACGCTCTGACCGATTTGCACGCGCTCAGCGATGAAGTCGATCGGATGCGTGCGGCGGTCACCGCCTCACAGGATTATGTCAGAATCGCGCGGGTCCAATACCAACAGGGACTGGTCAATTACTTGATCGTCATCGACGCCGAACGCACGCTGCTGACCAATCAATTGACGCTGTCGCAGGACCTGAACCAGCAGATGAACGCCAGCATCCACGTCATCCAGGCATTGGGCGGGGGTTGGGATTCGACGACGAACAAGCTCCATGGGTAAACATCACGAAGACCACGACCGGAGAATGTTGATCCGCCCTACCTACGAGCTGTTTCCTACTGTTGACTACGGCTTTGAAAACGAACCGATGGCCGATCCACCGCTCACTGATATGCGTCGTTAATGTCGCAAATTTGTATTGCCGATACGACTAAAGTTGGCTATTATAGTCGAGAAATGAACACGATTGCGTCAATTTCGCAGCGGTTGAGCCATCGGCGGCTCAGTTTAGGAATGAGCTGCGCCATAGTCGCGCGGCGGTCGGGCCTGAGTCTGCGCACAGTCCAGCGGGTTCTTTCGGGCCATGAGCCTGACGTGGGCCTGTCGACGGTGCTTGCCATTGCCGGCGTACTTGGGATGTCGTTTCACATCTCTGAAGAAGACCCCAACGACCTGCGGCGGCGGCAAGCCGACCGTCAGGCGGAGAAGGTGGTGGAACTGGTTCAAGGAACCTTGGCACTGGAAGCGCAGGCCCTGGCGGCCGAGCAACTCGATTCGCTTCGCCAGCGCACCGTGCGCGATTTGTTGGCTGGCTCGAATCGAAAGCTGTGGGCGGAATGATCGAGGGTTTTGACGCCATCCCTGGCGAGACGCCTATCGACGATATCTCCGGACTACGCCTTAGAGGCATCCACTGCAGGAGCCAGCTCAACGCCGCCGAGGCTGAGAATATTCGAAAGGTTGTTTTGCGTTATCTGCTGGCGACGCCGACACGGCGGCAAGCGCCGATCGATCTGCCTTGGTGCTTCAAACTTCATAAGCAAATGTTTGGCGATGTCTGGAAGTGGGCGGGCACGCCGCGGCGGGTCGAATTGAACCTGGGCGTGCCGGCCTATCGCATTGAAGTCGATCTTCAATCGCTGCTGGATGACTTGGCGTATTGGAAGGCCCACGGCGACATGCCGCTGGTTGAACAAGCCGCCCGGCTGCATCATCGCGCAGTTCTCATTCACCCATTTCTCAATGGAAACGGGCGATGGGCAAGAATGCTGGCCAACATCTATTTGAAGCGCCAGAAGGCTCCCCTGACCGTTTGGCCCGATCGGGCCATTGGCCAATCAAGCCCCATTCGCCAGGAATACCTCGAAGCCATTCGCGCCGCCGACGGCGGCGATTATTGCGCGCTCATTGAAATGCACAGCCAATACGCCCGTTAGCGTTGAAGCGGGCGGAGCGCCAAGCGACGAAATGACGGTCAATGCCTCCGAAGCAATCGTTCTCGCCGCAATCGCGCGATGATCATACCTCTGCAGTGGGTCCGTCTGCATCCGTAACGTCGCCGTTTCGCGCTCGGCGCCGCAGACCCTCAATGGATAAACCGTTGACCATTAGCGGTAATGCCCTCGCCATGACGTTGAGTCGGTCCATGAGGATCGACGCATCTTCGAGTTGGCCGCGAGCAGCGCGATCTTCAAGCTCGGAGGCGACCGACCCGCCCGCCGTGGAGAATGCCGCCAGCATCCCGGACAGCTTGTGGGCAGCCTCGCGCAGCCGCGGTGCATCGTCGTCTTGGAAAGCTTGCTGGACCGCTGCAAGATAGTCCGGCAATCGCGAGCAAAGCGTGTCGCAGATGCTTTTGAGAATGGCGGGGTCGTCGCCGCAGGCGGCAAGCAGCACGCGGGCATCGACCAAGTCTGATGCCGCTCGATCAGCTGGGGCACGAGCACTCATCGCGCGGTCAATAGCTGCCCATAGATCGGCGGCATGAATCGGCTTGGCCAGGAACTCGTCCATCCCGGCGGCGAGGCACAGATCACGGTCTTCCTTGCGCGAGCGCGCTGTCAGAGCGATGACGGGAAGATGCGATCCGGTTGCCTGCTCGCGCTGGCGGATCGATCGGATGACCTCAAAGCCGTCCATTTCCGGCATGTGCACGTCCAGGAAAAGAAGATCAAAGTCGGCGGCGTTCGCCAGAGCCAGCGCCTTGCGGCCGTCGCCGACCACCTGCGCTCTGTGGCCGCGCTTGATCAGCAATTGTTCCATGAGCTGGGCATTGAACTCGCTGTCCTCGGCCACGAGGATGCGCAGGGATCTAACGTCCGAATGGGGCTCCGGCGCCGAATCTAAAAACACTTCGTTCCGTGCCTGCTGCGCTTGTCGTACAAACCGCGCGGTGAATGAGAAAGTGCTGCCGCGATCTACCCGGCTCTCCACTGTAATGCTGCCGCCCATAAGTGCCGCGAGCTGGGCCGAGATCGTCAGCCCAAGGCCGGTGCCGCCGTACTTTCGCGTCGTCGAGGTGTCCTCCTGCTCGAATGCGCGGAAAATCGCCGAGTGTTTCTCCCGCGGGATACCGATGCCGGTGTCGCGCACTGTGAAGCACACGCGGACGCCTCGGTCAGGCGTCGCTTCCCCACGGACTTCTGCGGCATCCACTTCAACGACGACTTCGCCGCTGTGGGTAAACTTGATCGCGTTGCCGACCAGGTTCAGAAGCACCTGCCGCACCCGGCCACCGTCCCCGACCAGGGCATCGGGTGCATCGGGTTGCACGTTGCAGATCAGTTCGAGCCCTTTGCGCTGGGCCCGCACGGCCAGCGCACGAATGGTGTCGCCTACCACTGTTCGCAGTGAAAAGTCTTCCGCGTGCAACTCAAACTTGCGGGCCTCAATTTTGGAAAAATCAAGCAGATCGCTGATGATGCCGAGCAAGTTGTCAGTGGCCGATTTAACCGTCCTGAGGCTCTGTCGCTGGTCCTCCGTCAACGGCGTTTCGAGAACCAATTCCGTCATCCCAAGAATAGCGTTCATCGGTGTTCGAATCTCATGGCTGACGTTGGCCAGGAATTCGTCCTTCGCGCGGTTCGCCGACTCGGCAGTCTCTTTGGCAAGTCGTGATTCTTCTTCGGCGATCTTGCGCGGGGTGATGTCTTGGGCAAGTCCGGCGACACGCGAAAGATGGCCGTCCTGGGCTTTGATCGGAAAAGCACGGCTGCGTATCCAGCGAATTGAACCGTCCGGCCGCACAATTTGGAATTCCAGGTCATTGAAAACACCGCGTCGGCGCTGCTCCGCGTTTTCAATGACCGCCGCCCGATGCTGCGGGTGGATGCACTCCAGCCAGGTCTGCGGGTTCTGGTAAAGATCCTGGCTGCTTCGTCCCCAGACCTCATCAAATCCGGGGCTGACGTAGTGGATGCGCGTGTGATCTACGTCCGTCACCCAGAAGATTTCGTGGATGTTTTCCGCCATCTGGCGAAATCGGTCCTCCGCCTCGCGCCGCGCCTCTTCGCCGCGCTTCCGCTCCTCGGCGACGAGGTGACGGCGGACCCGATGAAGGGACTCGCACAATGCACTGACAATCACACCAACCAGCAAGAAAATGAAAAAGGCAGCGACATCGTTTGCGGTCCGAAAATGGAATCCGGAAGGCTGCTGGGCGATAAAATAATTTGCGGCGAAGGCGCTAAGAACGGTTGCGAGAACTCCGGGAAAGAAGCCGCCGACATACGCAGCAATCATGACCGCCGGGAAAAACGTCATCTGAGGAACTGCGTTTCCGAGCAGCGGCCACAGTGGCCAGCGCATGAGCAGCGAGACGGCCGTAGCCAACAACGCTAAGCCGTAAGTCGCCAGCGGGTGCCGCGGCCGTTCGTTCATGCGAACCTCGATCGACATCAGCATAGCGATTGATTGCCCGAGCGAGTACAGTGTTGCCCCTTCTCCGGCACATATGACGATGACGTCGGCGCGCCGAGACTGAGCGACTCATGGCTCATTTGTTGCTTATCGACGACGACCCGGACCTGCTCCCGCAGCAGGTGCGGCAGGCTTTCCCCTCGCCTGCGCACCGCGTGGAGGTCGCCGCCACGGGAAACGCGGGCGTGACCCAGGTTCGAGCCGGGCAACCGGATGTCGTTCTTTTGGATATGCGTTTGCCTGATCGATCCGGGCTGGAAGTGTATCACGAAATCCGCGAGATCGACGCCCGTATTCCCGTCATCTTCGTCACCATGACCAAGACCGCCGACACCGCCATTGAGGCGATGAAGCAGGGCGCTTTCGATTACTTGTTCAAGCCACTGGACCTTGCGCAAGTTCGACGGGTGGTCGGCGAGGCGCTGGAAGTCGGTCGGCGGATGCGCGACCCGGCCTTCGTTACAGAGACGCCTCCCGATCCTGATGTCGATGGCGCGATCCTGGGGAGCTGCCCCGCGATGCGCGAGGTGTACAAGGCGATCGGACGCGTCGCCGGCCAGGACGTTACAGTCCTGGTCACCGGTGAAACCGGAACGGGCAAGGAACTGATCGCGCGGGCAATTTATCAGCATGGCAGCCGGGCCAAGGCGCCGTTCATGGCCCTCAACTGTGCGGCCATTCCCGAAAACCTGCTGGAAAGTGAGTTGTTCGGGCACGAAAAGGGCTCCTTTACCGGCGCCGACCGCCGCCGCATCGGTAAATTTGAACAATGCAATGGCGGTACCATTCTGCTCGATGAGATCGGGGACATGCCCCCGGCCCTTCAGGCGAAGATCCTTCGCTTGATTCAGGAACAATCCTTCGAGCGAGTCGGCGGCAACGAGTCGGTGAGAACTAACGTGCGGCTGATCGCAGCCACCCACCGCGATCTGAAGGCGCTCAGTGCGGAAGGGAAATTCCGGGCAGATTTGTATTACCGGCTCAGCGTCTTCACGATCCAGTTACCCCCACTTCGTGACCGCGGCGACGACTTGCTCATGCTCTTGCAGCATTGCGTGCGGCGTTGTAACCGTGAACTGGGTCGCGAGATCCAGGAGATCGATCCTGCGGCACTGGAGCGACTTCGAAACTATTCCTGGCCCGGAAATATCCGTGAACTGCAGAGCGTCATCAAGCAGGCCATGCTCCAGGCGCGCGGCTCGGTCTTGCTGCCGGCATTTCTGCCCGATCTCGCCGGCGGGCATCCCCAAAGCGCGCCGCCGACGAACGTCGATCGCGATCTTGAAACCTTCATCCGCCAGCGGCTTAAGCCCGATTCCAGTGACCTGTACGCCGACGCGCACGGCCAACTCGATCGCTTCCTGTTGCCGTGCGTCCTCGACTACACCGGCGGCAGCCAACACCAAGCCGCCAAACTCCTCGGGATTGCCCGGCAAACGCTCCGCCTCAAACTCCGCGATCTCGGTTTGCGCGTGACCCAGTCGATCGAATCCAACGAAGAGGACGAAGCATAGCCAAACCTCGCGCGAGCCGTATCATTCTGTTGTGGCGACCGATCAAACCACCGCCGTTGTCCAACGGTTTCTCAATCAACTGGGAGAAATCTCCGGTAACTCCCCGGCCGAACCGATCGTGCGCGATTTGATTGCCTCTTCCGTGAACCGGCTGCACGGTCTTTGCGCTTCGATGCTCTTTCGGAGTTATCCGCGGCTCACCCAGCCGCCCTTAAATCTGCAATCCGAGGAGCTGCTCAGTTCCGTTGTCGAGCGCATGCTCAAAGCGATGCGCGAAACGCGGCCCGGAACCGTCCGCCAGTTTTTCGCTCTAGCCAACCAGCACATGCGCTGGGAGCTGAATGACCTGGCCCGACGCTTAGACAAACAGGTGCAACTGCAAACGGTGACGGATTCGATTGCCGCGGCGCCGCAGACCAGTGGATCGCAATTGAGCGCCAACGCGAACCGTATTTTGGAAGCGATCGAAGCGCTCCCTGACGACGAGCGGGAGGTTTTCAGTCTTCTGAGGATCCAGGAGCTCACGCAGTCCGAGGCCGCGGACGTTCTGGGCATTTCACTCAAGACCGTTCAGCGCCGCCTCTACCGCAGCCTGATGCTGCTGACGGAGGCGCTCAAAGACCTTCCAGGCACGCCGGCGCCTTCGTAGCCCGCCGGAAAGCGCAAGCCATGAGCAGCGATCCGCGCATCGATCAACTTCTCGAGCATCTGTTCGAAACCAAGTCCACACCAGAAGAAGTCTGCAAGGAGTATCCGGAACTACTTCCGGAGGTGCGGCACCGATGGAGGGAGATAAACGCTGTTGAATCGCATATCGATCAACTCTTTCCGCCATCGGCACAATTACCGCCGCACAGTTCGGCGGACCCCGATCCGGCAAAGCTGCCGGAGATCCCGGGATATCGCGTTGAAAGCATATTGGGCCGCGGCGGCGTCGGCGTGGTTTACAAAGCCTACCACCTGAAGCTCAATCGCACGGTGGCGATGAAAATGCTGCTTTCCGGAGCATACGCCAGCTCCGCTGAGCTGGCCCGCTTCACGCGCGAGGCCCGCGCCATTGCCTCGATCGATTGTCCGCAAATCGTTCAGGTGCACGATATCGGTGAGTTCGACGGCAGGGCCTTTTTCACGATGGAGTTTGTCCCCGGCGGAAGCCTCGCGCAAAAACTGGCCGGCATCCCGCAACCGCCGGCACAAGCCGCGGCGCTCGTGGCAACCGTTGCGGATGCTATTGGGCGCGCCCACAAACTCGGCATACTTCATCGCGATCTCAAGCCCGCAAATATTCTGCTCACCTCAGAGGGTCAGCCTAAAATCTGCGATTTTGGATTGGCCAGTTCTTCCAGCGCGGATATGGCACTGACTCTGAGCGGCGTTCGACTCGGAACTCCAAGTTACATGGCTCCGGAGCAAGCGCACGGGAAGCTTCGCGAGATGGGTCCCGCGGTCGATGTCTATTCGCTGGGCGCGATCTTGTATGAGATGCTGACCGGCCGCCCGCCATTTCGCGGCGAATCCGCCGCCGAAACCGAAAGACAATTATTAACCCAGGAACCCGTCGCGCCATCCCGGCTCTGCCCGAAAGTCCCGCGGGACCTGGAGACGATCTGCCTCAAATGTCTGCACAAAGATCCAAAGCGTCGTTATGACACCGGCCTAACACTTTCCGAGGATTTGGTGCGTTTCCAACACGGTGAGCCAATCGTGGCGCGCCCGATCGGAGCGGTCGAGCGTTCCATAAAATTCCTCCGCCGCCATCCAACGCTATCCGTCGCGGTCGCGTCGGCCTTGTTGTTGTTGGCGGTGCTGTTGAGCGGCGCAATCTGGATGATGCTTCAGCGAAAGGACGTGAGCAATGCGGTTGACACGGATTTGAAGGATGTTGCGGCGCTTCAGCAACGGGCGCGGTGGACCGACGCGCGCACGGCCTTGGATCGCGCATCCGCTCACCTGGGCAACGGCGGACCCTTTGAGCTGCAACGTCGAATCACCCGAGCCGCCGCCGATCTTGATCTGGTCATGGCGGTCGATCAGGTTCGATTGAGCCGCGTTACCAGCGGGCAGCAGGTGATCGACAATCGAAAAGCCAGCGCAAAATACGCCCAGCTTTTTCGCGATGCGCGCCTGGGATCGATGCCCGATTCACCTGCCGACGTCGCACATCGCATCCGCCAATCGGCGATTCGCTCGGCCCTGATCGCGGCGTGCGATGATTGGGCGGCATGCGCGGACAATTCGGAAAGACACTGGGTTTTCGATTTGGCGCGGCGTGTCGATCCCGATCCGCAGGGCTGGCGCGATCGCGTGTTTGACGAGGCTGCGTGGGCCAATCCTGACGCACTGGCAAAGCTCTCGGATAGCTTGCCGCCCGATTTGCAATCACTTTCACTGTTGCTCACTTTTGGCGATCAACTGCGAATAGCCGGGCGAGACGCCGCCCCCTTTTTACGCCGCGTCCAGCAACAGCATCCGGATGATTTCTGGGCAAATCTCGTTCTTGGCAACGTGCTTCTGTATAGGCTTCCCTCGCAGGCGCTTGGGTATTATCGAGCGGCGCTCTCAAGCCGTCCCGGTGCCGCGGTGGGATATTGCGTCGTGGGGGATGCGCTGCGGTTGTTGGATTCAAACGACGAAGCGATCCGCTATTACGAGAAGGCAATTGCCATCGCCCCCAGATTTGCCAGAGGCTACACCAGTCTTGGGTTATCGCTGGAAGCCGAGTCAAAGCCCGACGCCGCGGCAAATTACTATCAACGCGCTTTACAGGTCGATCCTGATTATTCGTGGACTTACTACAACATGGGAGATGCGCTTCTGGACAAGGGGCAATTGGACGCCGCACTGGAGCAGTTTCACAGGGCCGACGCGCTTGATCCGGGCAACCCTCTGGTCTTCAATCACATCCGCACGATTCAGATCCGCCAGGGACGTGTTTTGCAAGTGTGGCAAGAATGGCGGCAGATCATCAAGACCGACCCCCCGAGTCACGACGCCTGGTGGGGCTACGCGGAGCTTTCACTCTTTCTAGGCAAAGAGGATGAGTACAAGCTGGCCCGCACGCAACTGCTGAGGCGATTTGGAGATAATCGCGACCCGCTGGTCACCGAGAAGGTCGCCAAAGCGTGTCTGCTGCTTCCTGGTACGGATGATGAAATGCGCGCGGCCGCGGTTCTGGCAGATCGCGCGGTCGTTTCCATCGGCTCAGTCGATGACCATCTGTATCCATACTTTATGTTCGCCAAAGCGCTGTCCGAGTATCGACTCGGCAAATTCCAGCAAGCCGTCGAAATTCTCCACGGACCTGCGTCAAAAGTGCTCGCCGCATCTCCCAAACTTTTGGAAGCGATGGCACAGCAGAAACTTGATCACGCCGAAACCGCCCGAGAGCTTCTCGACGCGGCCATCCGTTCGTCGCGATGGGATCTTGCCGAAGCCGATAGCCGCGACACTTGGATGATGCACATTCTTCGCCACGAAGCGGAAGCAATGATCCGTAATTAATGTTGCGCTAACGCAAATCACCTGCTCAGTTCGGTGACGTGTACCCACGCTTAGATAAACAGAGGCGAAAAAAGACCGACCGGCTCCAGCCAGCGCCGTCCTCCAGTCCTGTGACCGCAAAACCCTGCGAGGCAACATGTTGAGTCAACGCAACTCTCTTTCAACCGTTACACGCCGCGCGATGCTTCAGAACTCCGCCTCTGCACTTGCGGGCGCCGCACTGCTGTCCATAGGCGGATGCGCGGCAATTACAAATCCAAGTGAGACCCCAACCGCTTCCAACCCACATTCAGGAGAAACCGACATGAGCAAGATCACGACAAAAGATGGCACGGAAATCTATTACAAGGATTGGAGTTCGGCGAGCGCAGCCGAGCCGGGCGGCGGGCAGCCGATCGTCTTCTCGCACGGCTGGCCGCTTTCGGCCGACGACTGGGACGCGCAGATGCTGTTTTTCGTTAGCCACGGCTATCGCGTCATCGCCCACGACCGGCGCGGCCACGGCCGCTCCAGTCAGACCAGCGACGGGCACGACATGGATCATTACGCCGACGATCTCGCTCAACTCATGGAGCATCTGGATATCGGGAACGCCGTCCATGTCGGCCACTCGACCGGCGGCGGTGAGGTTGTACGGTACATTGCGCGACATGGCTCAAGCCGCGTCGCCAAGGCTGTCCTGATCAGCGCCGTGCCGCCGCTCATGGTCAAGACGCCGGCGAATCCCGGCGGGCTTCCCAAGGAGGTCTTCGATGGCCTACAAACCCAGGTCGCGACCAACCGCACTCAGTTCTACCTGGATTTACCGAGCGGTCCCTTCTACGGCTTCAACCGCCCCGGCGCTAAAGTTTCCCAGGGCGTGATTTGGAATTGGTGGCGCCAGGGAATGATGGGCAGCGCCAAGGCGCATTACGACGGGATCGTGGCCTTCTCCCAAACGGATTTCACCGAGGACCTGAAGAAGATCACCATTCCGACACTGGTCATGCACGGCGACGATGACCAGATCGTCCCGTATGCGGATTCCGGGCCGCTGAGCGCCAAGCTTGTAAAGGGAGCAATCTTGAAAACCTACAAAGGCTTCCCCCACGGCATGCCAACCACAAATGCCGAGCAGATCAACGCTGATCTGCTTGAGTTCATCAAGTCGTAATTGCACGTCGTCCAAAACAATGCACGAGAAAAGTCTCTGAACCAGATTAGAGGTAACGAAATGACCACTATGACCGAATCTTCAAGTGCGATGCGCCATGGTCCCGGTGGTGGGATCTACCGCTTCGTGATCACGGCGCCGCAAACAGGTAGCACGTTCTTCGCACTCGAAGCAACGGAGCCGCCAGGCGGCGGTCCGCCGCTGCACATTCACAGGCGCGAGGAGGAATTCTTCTTCGTCCTTGAAGGCGAATTCACCTTCTGGCTCGATGGCGAGGTCGTCAAGCGCTCGGCAGGCAAAGCGGCGTACATTCCGCGCGGGATGCCGCACTGTTTCAGGAACTGTTCGGACAAGCCGGCGCGCGTGTTGGTACTGTTCACGCCGGGCGGCATCGAAGGGTTTTTCGAATACGGCAGGCCACTCGCGGACGGCAGCGTACCGGCGGACGACCTGCTTTTAGAAAGGATCGCAGCGCTGGGTCCGGCCCATGGACTTGAGGTCCTTGGACCTTCGCCGCTGGCGAATTCGGACATCCGCACGTACGGAGGCGCGCCATGAATTTCGAGTCTTTGATGGCCGCGTCGCAGCGCTTGAGTGTGGGGCTCCTGGTGATCCTCTCGCTCAACGCCTGCACGGCGCCGCCCGCGGGGACCGCCGCCGGGAGCGAGACGGAACGACCAGCCCCCAGCCCCATTGAATCCATGAAAGCTATGAAAACGATCGGCGTCCTCGGCGGCCTCGGCCCGCAGGCGACGATGGATTTTGAGCAGCGGGTCCACCGCGCGGCACAACGGGTTATCCCGCCGCACCTGAACGGCGGGTATCCGCCGATGGTGGTGTGGTACTGCCGCCACCCGCCGGTGCTCTTGACGGAGGACGGCCGCCCACTGCTGCCTCTCCGGGCCGACCCGCGGCTGCTCGAGGCGGCGCGCCGGCTCGGGCAGGTGGCCGACTTCCTGGTCATCCCCTCGAACACCCCCCACGCCGTCCAGCCCGAGATCGAGCGCGCCGCCGGCCGCCCGGTGGTGAGCATGGTCGGGGCGACGCTAGACGAGGTCCGCCGGCGGGGGTGGAAGCGCGTCGGCGTGGTCGCACTGGGCCAGCCCATCTTCTACACCGAGCCGCTCGGCCGACTCGGCGTCGCCTGCGAGACCCTCGACGCACCGGCCGGCGACGCCCTGGACCGGGCGATCTTCCGCGTGATGGAGGGCCGCGAGGGCGCGCAAGACACGGCGGCCGCGCTGGCCGCCGTGAAGCAGTTGCGCGGCCGCCGGGTGGACGGCATCATCCTGGGCTGCACCGAAGTCCCGCTGCTGCTCGGGGCGGCAGCTGACGAAGACCCGGACCTGCTGAACCCCGCCGAACTGCTCGCGTCCGCCGCCGTCTCGGCCGCGATGCAATCGCCGTGAGGCCGGGGCCCACGCGAGCCCGCAACATCGGCCGATTACCCTCGACTTGAACAAACTGACGCCCGAGCAGCGATCGATGGTCGCGCTGTGGGACCTGCACCAGAAGGGCGAGTTCCAGGACAGGGACGCCCGCGCCTCCTGTGACACGATGGTCGCCAACCCCTACGTCAACCACGTCGCGGTGATGACCGGGGGAGTCGGCCGGCGCCAGTTGGAGAATTATTACAGCAAGTACTTCATCCCCGGCCAGCCACCCGATCTGGAGGTCGTCCCTATCTCGCGGACGGTTGGCCAGGAGCGCATCGTCGATGAGTTCCTCTACCGCTGCACGCACACGATCCCAATGGAGTGCCTGCTGCCCGGCGTGCCGCCGACGGGGCGGCGGAGGGAGATTCCTGTGGTGGTGATCGTCGCCTTCGAGGGCGGCAAGATGAAGGGCGAGCAGCTCTACTGGGATCAGGCATCGGTCCTGGTGCAGTTGGGACTGCTGGACCCGACGGGCCTCCCGGTGGCCGGGGTCGAGGTCGCCCGCAAGGCCCTCGATCCGGCGGCCGTGCCGTCGAACCTCCTGATGAAGCGGACGATCGAAGACGAACTGTTGTAACACGCCGTCCTGGCGTCCAGATTCATCGCCATACGTTTAAGGAGCTATGTCGTGGCGAACATCAACGATAAAGACTTCGCGGAGCGCGTCCGCCGCAACCAACAAAACCTATCGTCGGATCTCAAATCCCGCTTTGATTACATCGTGTGCGGCGCAGGCTCATCGGGTTGCGTCGTGGCTGCCCGACTTGCGGCCGATCCGGATACCCATGTGCTGCTGCTTGAAGCGGGCGGCAGCGACGAGGCGGAAATGGTCACGAATCCAAACCGCTGGCCGATGACGCTAGGCACCGAGCTTGACTGGGGATTCGTGGCGCAGCCGAATCCAAATCTCAATGGAAGGGCCATACGTTACTCGATGGGCAAGGTGCTTGGAGGCGGTTCCGGCATTAACGTCTCGACCTGGTCGCGTGGACACCGGGCCGATTGGGATGTCTACGCCACGGAATCGGGTGAACCCGCGTGGGGCTACGAACGAGTGCTGAATCTGTATCGCCATGCGATTGAAGATTGGGCCGGGCAACCAGACGTTGGCCAACGTGGCGCCGGCGGGCGCGTGCATGTGCAACCGGCGGCCGATCCTGGTCCGTTCGATTGCGCGCTGCTTGACGGCGCCGAATCGGCCGGGCTCCAGCGTTTTCCGAACGCCAACGGGCGAATGATGGAAGCCGACGGCGGCTGCGCGCCGGTCGACGAAACGGTTCGGGATGGGAAACGGCGGTCGATCTTCCGCTCCTACGTCTATCCGCTCATGGCGCAGCCGAACATCACGGTCTTGACCGGCGCGCTGGCGACGCGAATTCGATTTGACGGTCGCCGCGCGATCGGCATCGAGTTCCAACACCAGGGGAAGACGCTTCGCGTACAGGCCACGCGCGAAGTGATTCTGTCCGTCGGTGCGATTCATACGCCCAAGCTGCTGATGCAGTCGGGCATCGGGGACGAGGCGGAGTTGACGCGAGCGCGCATTCCCGTGCTCCAATCGCTGCCGGGCGTTGGACGCAACCTTCACGATCACGTCGCCTTCGGGTGTGTCTGGGAAAGCAAGATCCCCGCGGCGAATCCTGCGCCGCGAAGCAAGACCGCATGCTTCTGGAAGACGGTCCCTGCGCTGGATGCTCCCAACTTTTACGCGTATTCGACACAGGTACCGAACATCACGCCCGAGAGCGCCGCGCGATTCGACCTCCCGAACGCCTGCTGGTCGCTGGTCGTCGGCATGCGGCCGAGCAGTCGCGGTGCCATCCACCTCACCGGGCCAAACCCGGCCGATCCGGTAAAGATCGACGCCAACTATCTCGCCAATCCGCAGGACCTGAAGGATCTCATCGGTGGATTGAGCATGTGCCGCGCAATCGGCAACGCCGCCGCCCTGCGCCGGTTTACCGGCCGTGAGGTCGCGCCGGACTCGCTGGGCACACCGGAACTGGAGCAGTTCTTTCGCAACGGGCTTGGCACCTTCTGGCACCAGTCGGGCACCGCGAAGATGGGCCACGATGCGATGTCGGTCGTCGATGGCCAATTGAAAGTCCACGCCGTGAACGGCCTTCGCGTCGCAGATGCATCCATTCTGCCTCGTGTCACAACCGGCAACACGATGGCTCCCTGCGTCGTCATCGGCGAGCAGGCAGCGGCATTCTTGCGCCAGAACCCGGCATGAGGCGCGCAACGTCAAACTCACGCATAGGTGAATGAGCCATGGCACGATTCATTGTCGCCTCCACTCCAATCTTCGGGCACATCGAGCCCATGAGGGTGGTCGCCGCGGATCTGGTGAGACGCGGCCACTCCGTGACGTTCCTCACCGGAACGACGTACGAGGACGCCGTCGAGCGGACGGGGTCGACGTTCGTTCCGCTGCTCGGTAACGCCGACCTGACGCCCGAGCGACTGGCGCGGGTCCAATCCGAGCAGTCCGCGATCGCCCCCGGCCCGGCGCGGGTCGAACACGGCCTGCGCTCGACGATCATCGATGCGGTCCCCGAGCAATTCGCCGCACTGCAACGGATTTTTGCGCAGCATTTAGAGGAACCGATCGTCGTGATCCACGAGACGCTCTTCGGCGGTGCCTGGCCGATCCTCCTCGGCGCCCCGGGATTGCGCCCGAGGGGTGTCGTCGGCGTCGGGGTCATCCCGCTGACGTTGAACAGCATCGACACCGCTCCCTTCAGTTTCGCTCTACCGCCCGACAGTTCCCCGGAGGGTCGCCAGCGCAATCGCGCGTTAATCGACCAGGGCATGCAGGCGCTCGCGCCCGCACAAGCTTATTTCGAGTCGGTGCTGCGCCGGCTCGGCGCGGTTCGAGAGCCGCCATTCATCCTGGATGCCATGACGCTCCTCACGGATCGCTACCTGCAACTGACGATTCCGAGCCTTGAGTATCCGCGCGGTGACGCCCCGGCGGGGCTCAGGTTTGTGGGTGCGCTGCCTCCAGCTCCACAGGAGTGGTCTGTGTTGCCCGAATGGTGGCCCGACGTCCTGCGGGCCGAGCGCGTGGTCGTGGTGACCCAGGGAACCATCTCCAACAAGGACTACGGCGAGCTCATCGAGCCGACGTTACGAGCCTTGGCCGGGACTGATGTCCTGGTCGTTGCCACGCTGGGGCGCGCTGCGAACATCACCAGCCTGCCGGGCAATGCGCGGGTCGCCCCTTTCGTCCCCTTCGACGCGCTCTTGCCGCATACGGATGTGCTCGTGACCAACGGCGGCTACGGCGGCGCACAGCTCGCGCTCGGCCACGGCGTGCCTTTGGTGCTCGCCGGAGTGTCGGAAGACAAGGCGGAGGTCACCGCGCGCGTGGCGTGGGCCGGGGCGGGCATCAATCTCGCAACGCAGACCCCGGACGAGGCGAGTATCCGCAACGCGGTCGACGCAGTGCTGAACACGCCGCGCTATCGGGCCCGCGCCAGAGAACTACAGCTTGAGTACGCGCGACACGACGCACTCGGCGCGATCCACGCGACCATCGCGGATATGCTGCGCGACGATCGCAATTCGAACCCATGAACACCAGGATGCATCAAGTCCCGCTACGTCTCGGCGTTGGAGAGATCGGGAGGCATGACGGAGAGGAGCGCGCGCACGAGTTTCGGCAACACGTTAGCGCCGGTATCCCAAGCTACGTGCCCTCCCTTAGCGTCATGAGATAGGAAAGCAGGTCGCGCAATTCTGCCGGCGTCGTGATGAGCCCTTCGGGCATCGGCGAGCGATCCGCTGAGCGCCAAGCTCGTAAAGGGAGCAATCTTGAAAACCTACAAAGGCTTCCCGCACGGCATGCCGACCACAAACGCCGACCAGATCAATGCTGATCTGCTCGAATTCGTCAGGACCTGAGGGGCGTCGCGTGCGCTCATCAGAGCGCGGCCCCATTGAAGCTGGTAGTAGTTCGGATCGTTCAGCGAAACCCGAACGACTTCCGCGCTCATTTAGAGCGCGGCCCGTTCGTCAAATCCTTAATCTGCAAATTGCGAAACTCCACGCGGCTCTGGTGTCCCAGAAAACCGATATGCCCCGTCGTCCGCTTCAATCCGCCGTGAAAGCGCAGTGTTCGCGGATCTTTCACATCATCGAGGTTGGCATCGACGATCGTTGTGCCGTTGAGGATGACTTTGATGTGTCTCCCCTCAGCGCGGATTTCTTCGGAGTTCCATTCGCCGACCGGCTTGAGATGGCCGCGCTGGGCGGGGACGACGTCGTAGATTGAGCCGTGATATTGCCACTCGTGCAGGTGGGTGTACCAGGAGCCGCTGTCGTCTAGCACCTGGATTTCCATGCCGGTGTAGGCGGCGTCGCCTTGCGCGGGGGAGCGGATGGCGATGCCGTTGTTGGCGTTGGCGGTCAGCTTGAAATCGAAGCGCAGGATGAAGCCGGCGTATTCTTTTTCGGTGTAGAGATCGCCGCCGTCGGTGGGCGTGCAGGAGATGATGCCGTCGGCGGCGGTGTAGCCTTTGCCGACTTTGTTCTCGTGGTTGCCCCACATTCCGTATTTCCAGCCGCTCAGGTCGTGGCCGTTGAAGATGGATACGAAGCCGGCTTCATCGGCCGGGCTGTCGGCGGCGCGCACCTTCAAGACGAGCAGGACAGCGGCGATTGCCAGCAACATGAGCGGCCAACGCTTCATAACTTTCTCCTGCGAGCCGAGTTTGCGATGATCTTGCTGGCTACCGGCACCGATCATCAGTGCCCATCATTTTGCCGCCAGGGCGTCTTTGCGGGTTTTGTAGATGGGGAGGATTCGGTCGAGGGCGGTGATTTTCAGGAGCTGGTGCAATTGCGTGCCGACGCCGCAGAGGGCGAGTTTGCCGCCGGGGGCCTTGGCGGTTTTGGATCGCAGCGCGACGACGATGCCGATCGCCTGGCTGGAAAGGTATTGCACCTGCGTGAAGTCCAGCAGAAGTTTGCTGGCGCCTTCCTCGACAAGCTGATAAAGCGATTGCTCGATCCGCTGCAGTTCCTGTCCACTCATGAGAGATTGGACCTGGAAGTCGATGACGGTGTACGGATCAAGCTTTCCAACTTTGAAAAAAGGCTCCATGCCGCTCCCAAATGACGCGCCGGTTCAATCGGTAATGTAACCGCAAGCGGCGAGTTTTGAAACCGCAACGCGCGGCATTCGCGACGGCGGGGCGTGTGACAATGTCGGCGGCGAGTCTTGTCCCCTCCTCCGGTACTCCGGGGGAGGGTTAGGGTGGGGGTCGATCGCGCGAGCAACGTTGGTTCTACACAACCCCCACCCCAGCCCTCCCCCGGAGTACCGGAGGAGGGAGAAATGCTGCCGCCAAAAGCGTCACACACCCGAGACGGCAAAAATATGCCCGCTAGTTCCCCGCATCGACGAACTCAACATCCCTGGGATTGATTCGATCCTTGAGTTGTGTCTCGAGCGATCGCGGGAGCACAGCCTTTACCATCTCACTCTTTGGATCGTAGCTCCATCCATCCTCAGCAGTGGCCTTGCCGATTGCGGCGACCTTGCTCTTGCCGGTGACGGCGTTGATCGATGGGTGCTGGAGATACGGCCCGACCGCATGCAGGCCGCTGGCCGGATTTCCGGCGGCATCAGTCTGCAACGTCAGGAACTTAAATCCATCGCCCATCTGCCCGACCGTGGGAACCTGATCGCGGTGCTGGAGGCCATAGAGCGCAATCTGCGAACGGAGAATCATCGTCGTGTTTAAGAGTGATGCCATGCGGCCGGCCGCCTGCTGTTGCTCCTTCTCACGGCGAACCTGCGCATAGAAATCCTGCAATTGGCGGGCAACTTCATCGTGCACCAACTGGCGCAGCGCATCCTGCTTCACAAGCACATAACCCTCTGGAACCTCCGCGACAGGCTTCGGCTCCGCGCTTCGAGCGGGGCTGGTGAAGAACAGAGCCGTCACAAACGTTCCGACCGTTGCGATTGTCAAAGTTCCAACCAATGATTTCGATGGCATCTCGCTGCCTCCCGTTTGAGTAGGTTTCTCTGGGGAGAAGATCGGATGCTTATGATCTGGGATTTAGGAGTGAGGCAGAAAAGATTCGCTGCGCACTTTTCACACGGACTGAAGATCGGTATTGCCGCATTCAGGGCAGCGCAGCGGCGTCGCGCGTAGGTCGTAGCCGCACACGGGGCAAAAGCCGGGCCGTATCCTACGCTGCTTCCACCGGCGCAGGCTCGCTGCCGCAATCCAAGCGGCAGGTAGTACACCGAACCAAAACGGCGCCTTTCCATAGCCGATGTTGAAGATTGGCACCCGCAGGGCGTCGATCCACATCTCGCGCAGCCTTGGGATTTGCGCGGGATCGTAGATGTCTGATGTGCCAATGGAAATTGGGCGCTCCAGCCCCTCGAAATAGGCGCTCCCCTCTTTCACGTCGCATCGCACGAAATCATGTGAACAACAACGAAGCAGCAGGTGAGCAATTGCGAATCGGTTCGGGTCGCCCAACGCATCGAGGAGCTCATTTCGCACAACATTCGCGTCCTGCCTGAGAAGATCGATAGCGTGAGCTTGCGCGTACGGATATCGCCCGACCCAACGAATATCGGCGTTGCTCATTTGCGCAATTGACTTGACGAACTCCTCCCGATTGACGCCAGGACGCGCAGACCATGGCCGCGTCGGGCCGAGGATAATCATGTTGTAATACTGAAGGCGCACGCTGTAAGCGCCGCCGGGACCGCGCACAATCGCTGAGTCGTGGGGAGAATATGATTGCGGGTCGGCGGCGATCAGGATTACAGCGGCGATTCCTAAAACTGCTGAAACCGCCGAGGCAAAAGTAAACGCACGCCAAGCAACTCTCGGCAAACGGGAACGTGGGGGTTTGCGTGGGCTGTCCATCGGTCCCCTACAATTGATCCACCCCAAATCACGGCGCTTTTGCAGAAAAATGACAATAACCCAAAGAGGTCAGAACTTTACTCCATTGCACCTCAGCCCATGGCCTTCTCCAGAAGCTCCACAATGGCCTGATTTCCCTTGCGCCTGGCGACGTCCAAGGGCGTGGTATCAAACATTTTCGCGTCGGCCCGAGCGCCGCGCTCGAGCAAGAGGCGGACCGCCTGCGCATGCCCCCTCTCGGTTGCTTCGTGGAGGGGAGTGCCGGTGGGCTCGCCAAGAACGCTCGCGCCGTGGGCGGACGGATCGGCGCCGCCATCGAGCAGCAATCGCATGATTTCAACGTGCCCGGCGCGTGCCGCGAAGTACAAGGCGGTCTGGTGGCGGTCAAATGGGTCGGTTGCCCGTGTCATGACATTGGCGCCGCGCTCGATCAAAAATCGCACGGCCTCCACATATCCATTTTTCGCGGCAAGCATGAGCGCGGTAAGTCCAAAGCACTCTCGCGGGATCTGCACCATTTCATTTCGGTGGGATTCCAACGCTTGCGCCACCCGCCGATCGCCACCGCCATTCATCAGATCCAGAAGCATTCCGGTCAATGCTTTGGTCCCGCCGGCCTTGGCCTTGTCGATGAGCGCCTGTTCGGCATCAAATTGCTTGGGCGCGACGCCGCCGATGGTGTCGATGGGAATTCCGTTGGCCAGTGCGGTGCCGATTCCGGCCACATCGCCGGCAGCGGCCGCAGTGAGAAGGTCGACGGGTCGAGCCGTTCCCGGGCCTGCCGCTCCGGCTTCGCGGAGCAGCCTCACCACTTCGAGATGATTTTTCCGACGGGCCGCATCATACGCCGTTAGGTTGAAATTATTTGTGCGTGACAGATCCGGCTTGTGGTTGAGCAGTTCCCGGACAATTTCGATATGCCCGCCTTCCGACGCGGCAATCAGTGGCGTTGTCGTGTTCAATTTTCCTTTTGCGTGGATCATCTTGAGCAGAGGATCGGTGATCGAATCGGCAGTTCGCTCGGGTGGGTCGGCAACTGCGCCTGCGGCGAGCAGCAGTCGCACCGATGCGAGATCACCGCGGATCACCGCCGCAAGGAGAGGCCCGCTTCCCACGCTGTCGGGAAGGTTTGGGTCCATCCCGGCATCGAGCAGCACGCGCGTGATCTGTGGATAGTTGTATGCCCCCGCTAGGTGAAGCAGCGACCGTGTTCGGCTGCCCGCGTCGGTCCGGGCACCGTGCGCCAGTAGCAGTTGGACAACTTCGGTATGTCCATGGCTAACAGCTTCGAGAATCGGAACGCCGGTACCGGAATCGGCATTTGGATCCGATCCCGCTTCCAGAAGCAGGCGGCAGGCCTCCAGCTGGTTATTGCGGACGGCAGGGCAGATCGCCCTGAGAACGACGGTTCCCTCTTCACCGTCTTCAATGTCGGCGGCCCATGCGAGCATCTCCGCGCGCGTGGGCTCGCGTTCGGCATAGAAGTCGAAAGCTGGTAGATGGAGCGTCAAGGCCGAATTGGGGTTCACACCCGCCTTCAGCAGACCGGCAAGCAGTTCGAGCCTTCCATGCCCCGCAGCCCAGCAGAGCAACGTTGCCTGCTCTTCGGCCGAGGCGCGTTTGAATGCTTCCGTCTGAGAGGCAGCCAGCGCTTTCTCAGCGCTGTCGGCGCGAGCGGCCCACTCGGCAGCCACTGCAGCGCCGGCCTCATCGACGTCGCCCAGAATCGCCTCCAACAAATAGCCGCTTGTTTGGCGCTCGGCAGCACTTTTCCCCAGTGAACCTGTCTGTTCTCCCGCCAAGAGCGTCCTCCCGGTTGGCTTCGCGCATCGGACAGAGAAATTTGCAATCTGCTCGAACCTAATCAAATTTGTTATCGGCGCTTTTTGCCCGCCTTGGCTGCCGGCGCTTCGCGTTTTGCTGGCAGCTTGCCCAGCGCTACGTGCAAAACCTGATCTACATTCTCCACAAAATGGAACTTCAGCGTCTGCCGCACTTCTTCGGGGATGTCGGGTAGATCTTTTTCGTTGCGCTTGGGGACGATCACTTCCTTGATCCCCGCGCGTTTGGCGGCGAGGGTTTTTTCTTTTAGGCCGCCGATGGGAAGGACCAGGCCGCGCAGGGTGATTTCGCCGGTCATGGCGACGTCGTGGCGGACTGGTTTGTTGAGCAGCAGCGAGGCGAGCGCGGTGAACATCGCGACGCCCGCGCTGGGGCCGTCCTTGGGGACCGCGCCGGCGGGGACGTGGATGTGGATATCGCTTTCGGCCAGCAGCTTCGGATCGACGCCCAACGATTGGGCGCGGGTGCGGACCAGGGAGAAGGCGGCGGTAGCGGATTCCTTCATCACTTCGCCGATTTGGCCGGTGAGGATGATTCCTCCTTTGCCGGCCATGCGGCTGGCTTCGATGAAGAGGATGTCGCCGCCGACGGGGGTGTAGGCCATCCCGGTCGCGACGCCGGGCACGCTGGTGCGTTGCGCCAGTTCCGGCTCGAATCTTCGCGGTCCCAGAATCTTGCTGACCAGATCGCGATCGATGACGGCGCGCTCGGTTTTGCCGCCGACGACATCCGCCGCAATCGAGCGGCAGACCGCGCCGATCTGCCGCTCCAGGTTTCGCACGCCCGCTTCGCGGGTGTAGCTCTCAATGATCCACCGCAGCGCGGCATCGCTCAGCTTGATCTGATTGCCGGTCAGGCCGTTGGCCTCGAGCTGGCGGGGGAGCAGATATCGCTTGGCGATATCGAGCTTGTCGGTCTCGGTGTAACCGGGAATCTCGATCACTTCCATGCGATCGCGCAGCGGGCCGGGAACGGTGTCCATCGTGTTGGCGGTCGCGATGAAAAGCACCTTCGAAAGATCGAACGGCACATCCAGATAATGATCGGTAAACGTGTGATTTTGTGCCGGATCGAGCACTTCGAGAAGAGCCGCCGATGGGTCGCCGCGAAAATCCGCGCCGAGCTTGTCGATTTCGTCGAGCATCATGACGGGATTGTTGCTCGCGGCCTTGCGCAGCTCGGCGATGATGCGCCCGGGCATCGAGCCGATGTAGGTCCGGCGATGGCCGCGAATATCCGCCTCATCGCGCACGCCGCCCAAGGCGACGCGGATGAATTTTCGTCCCATCGCCTCGGCGATACTCTTGCCGAGGCTCGTCTTGCCGACGCCCGGCGGGCCGACAAAGCAGAGAATCGCGCCGGGCGCATGAATGGCGGTCTCTTTGCCGCGCTTGAGTTTCAGAACAGCGAGATATTCGATGATCCGGCGTTTCACCTTATCCAGATCGTGATGATCGCGATCGAGAATCTTGCGCGCCTCGACCAGATCGAGATGGTCTTCGGTCGTTATGGCCCAGGGGAGCTCGCCGAGGATTTGCAGATAGGTGCGGATGACGCCGTACTCGGGCGAGGCGTTGGGGATTGATTCTAATCGCCCCAGCTCGCGTTCGGCTTCCTTCATCACCGCTTCGGGCAGTTTGGCGGCGACCAGCTTTTCGCGAAGCTGCTCGACATCACTTCCGCCGCCGCCTCCTTCGGATTCGCCCAGCTCTTTGCGGATCGCCTTGAGCTGTTCCTGCAGGTAGTAACGTCGCTGGCTCTTGTCGATGTTCTCCTTCACCTGCGACTGGATCTTGTTTTGCAATTCCAGCACATCCAACTGAGTCGCCATTCGGCCGGCGATCATCCGCAGCCGCTTCTCGACGTTCAGCTCTTCGAGCATCTGCTGCTTTTCGGTGCCGTCGGCCTGAAGATTGGCGGCAAGAAAATCCGCCAGCGCGGAAGGATTGGTGATGCTGTTGAGAACCTGTGCCGCCTCATCGGGCGTGTTGGGCGAGAGCTCGATCACGCGATTGGCCTGCTGGCGGACTGAGTTCATCAGCGCGTCCAGCCCGGGGCCGGGCTCGACGATATCTTCGAGCACCTCGATATGCCCCGTCGCAAACGGCTCATGCTGGGCCAACTGCAAGAGCCGAAAACGAGCCAGGCCGTGCACGATGATCGACTGATTCCCATCCGGCAATTTGAAGAGCTTGAGAATGACGCAGGCGACGCCCATCGGATGCAGGTCTTCCTGCCGCGGGTCTTCGACATCGGGATTGCGCTGAGTGATGACGCCGATCAATTTCTCGCCGGGCATGACTTCATCGAGCAATGCCTTGCTTTTGGAGCGGCCGACATTCAGCGGCATCACCGTGCCGGGAAACACAACGATATTGCGAATCGGCAGGATCGGCAGAATGCTCGGCAACACCGTTCGCTGGCCATTGGCGCCCGTGCGAATCGTCGTCGATGTCGGCGTTCGTTCGATGATTTGGGAGTCGGACATGGGAATAAGTTGCCAGTTGCCAGTTGTCAGTTGCCAGTTGTGAGTTACGCGCGAATACAAATCGGTTTGTATTCCTGCTGGCAACTGACAACTGGCAACTGGCAACTCATATCACACCTTCGGAATCTCCACCCAGAGCAAACCATTGCGATAAGTCGCGTGGATTTTGTCTGGGAGGATGTCGGGCGGGAGCTCGACCTCGCGGCTGAAGGAGCCGTTGTCGATCTCCATCAGATGAACGCGCGGCTTTTTGCCTTCCGGCTCGGGCTCATCGCTATTCTGCGGCTCGCACATGGGCACCGGCCGCGACCCGCGCAGCCGCAGGCGGCCGTCGATCACGACCAGATCGATCTTTTCCTTCTCGACCCCCGCCAGATCGACGCAGACATGGTATGCCGCGTGCGTCTCGTACAGGTTGACGCTTGGCGTCCAGGTCTCGTTGGGGGCGAAGTTGTAATAACCCTTCTGCAATTGGTCCATCAGCTTCCGTGCATGACGGCTTAAATTCTGAAATGGCGGATCCGCAGTAGCGCTAAGCGACATAATAATCCAACTCCCGGTTCGGATTCCCAGGTATCATAGGGCGCGGGGCCGTTGGACAGAAGTCGAAAAAACGAAGAAGGACCGCGCGGACGCGCACAATATCTATATGTGGAACTTCGTTCGCAGCGATCGTCCCGTTTTTCCACTGTGATGCTGGGTGATCTGATGACTTCGGCACACCCGCGAAGCATGAAAACCCCACGGGCACACTGTCGCGAGCCCATGCCACCCGATTTTGCGATTGCATGGAATTGGGTGGCATTGGCGCCGGGGGTGCCATGCCTCACGCTTGCGTGAGCATGTGTTCGGGACACCTGGCCAGGGAAATTAGCGATCGGAATGACATGCCCACGCAAGCGTGGGACATGGCACCCGCGATCAAACCGGGTGGCATGGGCTTGCGATAGCATGCCCGTGGCGTTCGTATGCGATCGCCTCCTAAAAGCATACAATCGCGACAATGTTTGAGCATCTAACCCAGCGCCGATATTTGGTTTCGTTTAAGGCCGCGCGCTTGCCGCAGCAGTTTGTGGATGTGCTGGTGATCGGGGGCGGCGTCGCCGGGCTGCGGGCGGCGATCGCGGCCGCCGACGGTGGGGCGGATGTGCTGGTGCTCACGAAGGACACGATCGATCAATCCAATACGTGGTACGCGCAAGGCGGCATCGCCGCCGTGCTGCAGCCGGCCGATAGTTACGAATCGCATGTTTCCGATACAGAAAAAGGCGGCGCGGGATTGTGCGATCACGAGGCGGTTGAAGTCGTTATCAAGGAAGGGCCGCGGCGCGTTCTCGAGCTGCTCGAATGGGGCGCCAACTTCGACAAGAAAGCCGGAAACGCACACGGCCTGGCCTTTACACTTGAAGGCGGCCACTCCTTCGCGCGGATTCTCCACGCGTTTGGCGACGCCACCGGCCGGGAGCTCGCGCAGACACTCATTCGCACCGTTCGCACGCGCGAGCAGATTCGTGTTTCCGAGAATGCATTTGTGCTCGATCTGATCACCGATGAGAACCGCTGCGTTGGCGCGATCGCGTTGCTCGATGGGCACGTTCACATCATCTGGGCCAAGCGGACGATCCTCGCCAGCGGCGGGGCTGGGCAGCTTTATCGTGAGAGCACCAACCCGAAGATCGCCACCGCCGACGGCCATGCGATGGCGTATCGCGCCGGCGCGACGCTGCAGGACATGGAGATGGTGCAGTTTCATCCGACGACGCTCTACGTCGCCGGATCGAGCCGCGCGCTGATTACCGAAGCCGTGCGGGGAGAAGGTGCGTATCTGCTTGATCGCACGGGCAAGCGCTTCATGCCGGATTATCATTCGATGGGCGAGCTTGCCCCGCGAGATGTCGTGAGCCGCGCGATTGTCGAGCAAATTCGCAAAACGAATTTCACGCACGTCTACCTGGACGTGCGGCATCTGCCGATCCAGCAATTCCGCGAGCGCTTCCCGCAACTTGCAATGCTCACCGACGAATTCGGCATCGACGTGAGCAAGGAACTGATCCCTGTTCATCCCGCGGCCCACTACATGATCGGCGGCGTCGATGCCGACTTAAGCGGCCGCACGAGCCTGAATGGCCTATACGCAGTCGGCGAAGCCGGCTGCTCCGGTCTTCATGGCGCGAATCGCCTGGGAAGTAACTCGCTGCTGGAGGGCCTCGCCTTCGGCGCTCGCGCCGGCACTGACGCCGCAGTCGCGGCCAAGCAAAATCACGTAAAATTCCCGCAGGCCCTGGAACATCGCGTGCCGCGCTCGGTCCGCACGGAGTTGGATCTGGCGGATGTAAAGAGCAGCCTGCGCAGCGTAATGTGGCGAAACGTCGGCATCGAACGGACCGGCGATCGCTTGCAGGAAACGCGCGACATCATCGATTTCTGGAGCCGTTACGTGATGGACAAGACGTTCGATCCCTCCATCTCCCGCGACGCCGCGATCGGCGGCTGGGAATTGCAGAACATGCTGACGGTCTGCTCGCTGATCACCTCCGCCGCCTACACGCGCATGGAATCGCGCGGCGCGCATTTTCGCCTCGATTACCCGACCCGCGACGACCAACACTGGCGGCTGCACCTGCTCTGGCGCCGTCCGATGGAGACGCCGATACCGGAGCCGATCGATTGAGCCATGGGTGGCCTTCTGGTTGGCAGCTTGTCCGGATAGAATGGGACAAATAATGGTCCGCTCAACTCTTCAATCTCCAACGCCTTCCAGCCCTGGAATTGTGTTTGAAGGCGTTGACTGGGATTTCTACGAGCAAGTATTGGCTCGACTCGATAATCGACATGTTTTTGCGACGTACGACCGGGGAAGGCTGGAGCTGATGACAACGTCGTGGGAACATGAATCTTACGCCGACCTGCTGGCATCGCTTGTCCGCACGGCCTGTCGGGAACTTGCAATGCCCTACAAGTCTGGGGGGTCCACAACCTTTCGCCGACGAGATCTTGAAGCAGGAATCGAGCCAGATCGCTGTTTTTATATCCAGAATCAGCCGGCCATCCGTGGAAAACGCAAGCTTAATCTTTCGATTGATCCACCTCCGGATCTCGCGATTGAAGTCGAGATCTCGGAGCGGTTGCTCGACCGCGTGAGCATTTACGAAAGGCTCGGTGTGCCAGAGTTGTGGCGCAATGACGGAAAGCGATCGCGGGTGATGGTTCTTGGGCGCGGCGGGAAGTATAGGACATCGCAGCGAAGCGCAGTCTTCCCATGGCTGTCATTTGCTGAAGTAGATCGCCTGCTGGAGACGAGTTGGGATATGAGTGATGACCTAGCGTGGGAACGTACCGTTGCCGCGTTGGTTCGTCGGCAGCGTTAGCCGATAAATCTCCATCATCCGATCCACCTTCCGCTCCCAATCAAACTGCTCCTGCACTTTCTTGCGTCCGCTGATTCCCATCGCGAGCCGAAGATCCGGATCGGTGCAGAGTTTCGTCATCGCCGCGGCCAGGTCTTCGACAAACTGCTGCCGCGATTTGGGGGGGACGAGAATGCCGCAAGATTCGTCCAGATAATCCGTAGGCCCTCCCCAATCGCTGGCGATCACCGGGATGCCGGCGGCCATCGCTTCCAGCACGACCGCGCCGCCGCATTCGTAGAGGCTGGGGAGAACCAGGATGTCCGCGTCGCGAAGCCGGGCGGCGAGCTGCGTCTGCGGAACCCAGCCGTGGAATTTGACGCGGTCGGTGAGCTGAAGCGATTTGCACTGAGCTTGCAGCGCGGGTCGCATTGCGCCGTCGCCGAGGATATCCAGCGTGGCGTCGCAGGATTTTGCTACCGTCGCGAAAGCTTCGAGGAGAACGTCCACAGCTTTCCAATCCACCAGGCGGCCGCTGAAAACTAATCGCGTCTGGGTTGATGCTTGCGCCTCCTGCGTCTTGGTGGTCCACAGAGAAAGATCGACACCGTTCTCCGGCAGCTCGATGACCTTGCCGCGAATTCCCGCCGGCAGCGCGGCACGCGTTCGCTCGTTGGCCACGAGCAGCACGTCGGCGCGCAGCTTTCCCGGCATCAAACGATTAAGCAATCCCGAAATCGCGCGGCCGATTCGCATGAATCCGCGCGAAAATCCTCCCTGCATCGTGCCGAAGCCCGGCGGATAGCTCATGCCGCCGTTCATCGGGCCGATGATGAGCGGCGCGCCCAGGTCATACAGCAGCGAACTCTCTTTGGGGGAAACGGGAATCGGCTGATGAACGACATCGATCCGCTGCTCGGCAACCAGTTCCCGGGCCATCCTTCGCGCGCGGCGCTGGCTGCTTAATCGGCTCAGAAATCCGATCGTGAAATGACGGATCTGGCCGGGGAGAATTTTGCCGACGCGAAACAGCCAGATTTGAAAGCGCGTGTCGGGGATGAATCGGATTCGCTCTACGTCGTTGGGGAGAAGCGCGGTCAGCTCATGGCGCGTGCGCTCGTGAACGATTAGCCAGGCTTCGATATTGCGTTTGCGGAGGACGCGGAAGTAGTGGAGGGGGAGGATTGCTTCTCCGCCGAAGCGCGCGGATGCGTGTTCCGCGACGATGAGGACACGGCGCTTTGTTGAGTCGGGCGCTGAGGATGGTTCTGGGGTGTTCTGCATTGGTGGGTGAGTCGGACTTGGCGCTTGCGGGTTTGGACTGTGGTCGCGCCAATAGCTCCGCGAAGCCGCAAGCGGCGAAACCCGCGCTTACTGCGCTGTCCCCGACTTTCTTGATCCGACAATCGACGCGACCATAACCGCAAGCGCGCTAACAGCGATCACCGCGCCGACGGCGCTGATTCCCGCGCCTACATTTCCCGGGCGGATCGT
>DATBDZ010000489.1:0-6765 GCA_036276235.1 Humisphaera sp.
GGTCGGCCCGCGCCCGCCTGTAAATCTCGCATCGGCTACGCCTCAGCGAGATTCACAGGCGGGAAGAAAGAGCAAGGCCGGGTGACATTCCTACTTCGGCTTGCGCGGTGACAGTTCTACTTCTTTACAACACGCGAGCGGGTTGTCGGGGGCGGGTGGGTGCGTGACAATATCGGCGACAAGTCTTGTCCCCTCCTCCGGTACTCCGGGGGAGGGTTAGGGTGGGGGCTGTTTTTGCGCACGACCATCGTTCTACACAACCCCCACCCCAGCCCACCCCCGGAGTACCGGAGGAGGGAGAAATGTAGCCAACTAATGTGTCCCGCACCCGGAGCGAGTTGGGTTTGGGTGCCACAGGTCGGCGTACTCGCAGACCTATGCTTTGCCGGGTGAAATACACAGGTCTCGGAGTACCGCGACCTGTGGCACCCAGCCAGAAAGATTACGCTGGCCCAGCCCCGGCAACCACGCGCTGGCCGTCGTAGGCCAACCTCATGCCTGCCGGCAACTGATCATTCGTCGCTTGATGCGGCATGCGATGGGCGATGTGCGTAAAAAGGGTCTGCTTCGCATTGATGCGCTGCGCGGCGGCGATTGCCTCTTCCAGCGAAAAATGCGTCGTGTGTTTCTGCGGCTGCAGCGCATCAAGCACGAGCACGTCCAGATCGTTTAGCAGCGCAAAGCTTGATTCAGGGATCTCACTCACATCGGTGCAATACGCGAGGCTCCCCACGCGGAAACCGAGGACCGGCATATCCCCATGTAACAGCGGGATGGGAATCCAGTGAACGCCCGCAATCTCAAACGGCCCGTCGATCGTCCGCGGAATCAGATAGGGTCGAAACACTTTCTGCTCCGGCGACGGCTCCAAAAACGCATAACTAAAACATCGCAAAAGCGCGGCGTGCGTCTTTTGATCGGCCCACACATCCAGCGGCCCGTTGCGGATGGCATTAAATCGCCGAACATCATCCAGCCCCATGATGTGGTCGGCATGCGCATGCGTGTAGACGACGGCGTCGATCTGCCGAACGTTGTTGGCCAGGCATTGGATGCGCAATTCGGGCGTCGTATCGACCAGCACGCGCGTATTTTGATAGGAGATGACAACCGAAGGGCGGGTTCGCTTGTCATGCGGATCAGTGCTGGTGCAGACATCGCAATCGCACCCGATCATCGGAACGCCCGCGCTCGTGCCGGTACCCAGAAACAGCAGCTCGATCCGATCCATTTATAGCGCTTGTAGCGGGGAATGAGGGGAATTCAAAGAGGGATTTTGTGGAGCAGACATTCTTGTCTGCTATCTGGGTGGGGCAGACATTCTTGTCTGCTGTCTTTGGCGGAGCAGACATTCTTGTCTGCTATCTTGGGTGGAGCAGACATTCTTGTCTGTTTCGAATCCGTGAGTGGAGGGACATTCTTGTCCCTCCCGAACGGATTCGAGTCTGCTCGGGTGGCAAGAATGCCACCACTCCCAGACCCGGATAGACAAGAATGTCTGCCCCACCAGATTAAGAATGCCACCACTCCAGACTCGACGGCAGACAAGAATGTCTGCCCCACCAAACACCCCTCGCAGACCCCACTATTGGTGATCAGCTCGCGTGACCGGCGCCCGCCGGGATCAGCTCGCTCGGTTCGACAAACTTCCCCTTATCCAGATGGATCAACCGCGAAGCCGCGGCGGCGCTGTGGGGATCGTGCGTCACCATCACGATCGTCTTGCCGAAATCTTTGTTGAGCTTCTGCAGCAACTGCAGCACATCGCGCGCGCTGTTGGCATCGAGATTTCCCGTCGGTTCGTCGGCGAGAATGATCTGCGGATCGGTGACGATTGCGCGGGCGATCGCCACGCGCTGCTCCTGGCCGCCGGACAGTTGGCGGGGGAAGTGATCGAGCCGATCGTCGAGGCCGACAAGCTTCAGGGCCGTCTTCGCGTTCTCGCGCCGCTGCGAGTGGGACAGCGATGTCAGCTTGAGCGGCAGCTCAACATTTTCCAACGCCGTCAGCACTGGAATCAGGTTGAACGACTGGAAGACGAACCCCAGATGATTGTTTCGCCAGCGCGCGAGCGTGCGCTCGGTCATGTTCGCCGGCTCTTCGTCGAGGACGAACAGGTGTCCTTCGGTCGGCTTATCCATGCCGGCGATCAGATGCAGCAGCGTGCTCTTGCCGGAGCCGGATGGGCCCATGAGCGCGACGAAATCGCCGCGCTCGACAACCAGATCGACGCGCTCGAGGGCGACCACGCTCGTCTGCCCGCGTTCGAAGATTTTGGAAAGGCCGACGGCCTTGACGATGGATTCGGTCACGTGCTTGCCCTCAGTTCTTGTCGTTCAATTTCGTAAACGGTCGGCCATCATTTCGGCCGTCGGCAGCAAGAGCCCGTCATGCTGAGGTACTCCGAAGCATCTGGCCCATTCGCGCGAGCAAGCCAGATGCTTCGGGGTACCTCAGCATGACGGTTGCTGGAGAATCATGCATATGCCATCAAGCCCAACGTAGCCGAGTCTCCCGGCTCGGCGGGATAAATCCCGCCCTACGAAAGCGCCGTTCAATTCTTATCCTGCATCTTCACCCGCGCGCCGTCTTTCAAGGACTCTGGCGGGCTGACGATCAAATCTTCGCCGCCGATCAGGCCACTGCGGACTTCTACATTGCCATTGATCGAATTCTTGCCCGCCGCGATCGCGCGGCGGACTGCCTTGCCGTCCTCCACGACGAAGACTGCGCCGTCGCGAATCGCCCCCGCGGGCACGCGAATCGCCGGCCGCTCGGTTGATGCTTGCGTCGTGGCGGCTTTGTGCGGCGCGAGGAATGACACCGTCGCGTTCATGTCCGGCTTGAGCATCGCGTCGGGATTCATGACCTTCACGCGCACCTGCACGGTCGCCTTCTGGCGATTGGCTTCGGGGGAAATCAGATCGACGACGCCTTCATATTTTCGATCCGGGTAGGCGTCGGTGACGATCCAGCAGGGTTGCTTTGCCGCCACTTTCGCGAAATCGTTTTGGCTGATGTCCAGCTCGACGCGAAGGTCATTCAGATCGGCAATTGAAACGACATATCCTTTCGCGCCGCGATCGCCGACGAATCCGGTGGTGACGAATTCGCCGACTTCGACATTCCGCTCCAACACGATCGCCGAGATCGGCGAGCGGATCACCGTGTTAGTCAGATCGACGTTCGTCAGCGCCAGCGCGCCTTCGAGCTGGCGAACGGTGGCCCGCTGGGCATCGATCTCTTCGATGCGCGGGCCGGCCTTGGCCAGTTTAAGCGATTGGAATTTTGATTCGGCCTGGGCCTTGCGGGAATTGACGAGCATCTCGGCGTCGTCGATCTGCTGCCGCGTGACGGAGCGCGCGACGTCGGCGTCGCGCAGTCGTTTGAGATTCAGCTCGGCGTTGCCCAACTCCGCCTGCGCCTGGTCATAGGCGGCCTTGGCAACGCCGATTTCTTCCGGCCGCGAGCCGGCGATGAGCTGCGCGAGCATGGCCTTGGCGTTGTCAAGCTGGCCCAATTGCTGCGCGACGCGCGCCTTGTACTCATCATCTTCCAGGCGAACCAGCACTTCGCCCTTCTCGATTTTGTCGCCCATCTCGACGCCGACCCACGCGACGCGGCCGATGACTTTGCTCGCCAGCTCGATCTTGTGGGCGGCGATGATGTATCCGGTGGCATTGAGCATCACCAGATCGGTATCAACGGCGTTGGTCTCGGGGACGCGCACGCGGATCGTCTGGACAATCGGCGTTGCCGCGGCGGTATGCCATTGCCAGAATCCCGCGCCGGCTCCGAGCAGAACCACAACAATGGCAACAATCGGCCACATCGGCCGCTCTTTGCGCGAAGCGCGATGCTCGGTGCTGATGCGAAGTTTTTGGAGATCGTTATCCACGATGAATCAGAAAGATTTTACAGATCGCGCATGGCGGCGACGATGCCGCGCTTGGACGCCGCGTAGGCCGGCAGAAACCCGCCGACGACTCCGATCAGGACGGCGAAGATCAAACCGTATGCGATCGCGTCCCACCCGATCCTGAATTTGAACGCCACCTCACTGAAGGTGACGAAGCTGCCGACTGCGGTGGACATGCCATTGATGGGCAGCGTGATCAGAATGCCCAGCACGCCGCCCACAAACGCGAGAAAGATCGACTCGAGCATGAATGAACGCAAAATCGCCCCGCGCCCAAATCCGAGCGCGCGCAGTGTGCCGATCTCGCGCGTGCGGCGCGAGACGGCGGCATACATGGTATTCGTCGCCGCGAACGCGCTTCCGATTGCCATGATCACCGAGACGCCGTAACCCAAGTATTTCAGCACATCGCCGGAGCTGGTCATGCTGGCGTAATAGGCTTTTTCGCTCATGACGTCAGAGCCAAGCCGCTGATCGTCGGCGACGGTTTTACGAAGCGCCGCCATCATCGCGGGCAGCGGCGGATCGACCGGCGGGACCTCTTCCGGCTTTTTGCCGGCGCTGATCAGCGCATCCCGCTTTCTATTCTCGGCAGCCGCCACTTTTTCCGCGGCCTCCAATTCTTTCTGTGCATCGGCAACCGAGATATTCATTCGCACGAGCAGCGAGCTGCTGCCGCCCTCTTGCTCGAAGTCGCCGCGAAGCTGATTGAGGTCGGCCCAGATCTCGCTGTTGGAGGCGGATTCTCCGGCGCTGAAGACGCCGACGACTTCCCACATTCCGCGGCCGAATTTCACTTTCTTGCCGATCTGGGCATCGGGGTATCGACGGGCAATGGATTGCCCAACGACGACCTGCCGCAGACCAGGGGAGAACATCGAGCCCTGCTCGATCTTGAAGGTCCGCATTGAAAGGCCGATCGGCAGCATGCCGCGCACGCTGACGTTCATGCCTTCGGGCGAATCGACGCTGGGCAAATTCACGACCGTGAGCGCCTCGGGAGAAACCATCGGCTCCCCGCTGGCATCGGTGGCGATGCCCGGCAAGCGGCGGATGATCTGATACGTATCGCCCGACACGGTGGAGCTGAGTTCTGCATTGACGCCCTTGCGGAGCACGAGCACCTGCCGCGCATCGCCGCTGCCGGCAAAGACGCTATCAAGTCCCGCCACCAGCGCCATCGCCGTCACCAGCACTGCCACGGTAAGGCCGATGCCCAGCGCGGTCATGAGCGTAGTCGCTTTGCGCTCGATCAGATTGCGGATGTTGTAGGTAATTGGAACGGACATTCGTCAATGAAAAATGTTAAATGAAAAATGAAAAATGTCGGACAGGAGAGCATCGCGCTCTCCCATTTTTCATTTTTCACTTTTCATTTTTCATTCCCAAAATCATCCAGTAAATCTCAAAGATTCAACAACGTTTTTCCTCGACGCAATAACCGCCGGCACGAGGGCGGCGATGAGGCCGATGAGGGCAGCCATGGCCAGGACGATCAGGGCGCCTTGCCACTTGATTCCCTGGAAGCCGAAATTGCCCCCCGCCGCCTGGAGGCCTTTGGCCAGGAGATAGCCGAGGCCCAGGCCCATGACTCCGCCGATGATGCTGAGCAAGACCGACTCGCCGAGAATCAGTTGCAGGATTTCGGGCGGCGTATAGCCGAGCGTGCGGAGAATCGCCGTCTCGCGCGTCCGCTCGCGGACGGCCATCGCAATCGTATTTGCGGAAACCAACAGGATTGTAAACGTTACCGCGCCGCAGATTGCCGCCAGGAAGACCTTGATGTTTCCAAGGAATGCCAGGAACGAGCGGCCGAATTCCTTTTCCGATTCGGTGCGCGTCGGCGCGGGCGAATTATCAAACATCGTATCGATCGCCCGCGAAATGCGCGGCACATTCTGCGGCGAATCCGCCAGGATCATGAACGTCCCCACCATGTCGCGCGTGTTGGCCGTCTTGGGCAGCAGCTCCGTCAGATATTCACGATGAAAAATCAGGCATTCGGTATTTGGCGGATGGTCAAAAATAGCGGCGACTTTCATCTCGAGCGTCACCGGATAAATATCGCCGACGATCTGCACGTTGTCGCCGATTTTCATGTTGTACTTGTCAGCAATCTTCCGCCCCACCGCGCACGCCGTCCGCCCGCGCTTGAATGCCGCCAGTTGATCCGGCTGCACCGTCCAATCCTTATGGATATCAAAAATCACATCCGAATCGACGGCAAACCGCGCAAAGAAATCCTTCGGCTCCTTGTAAACCCCGGCAAACCACGACCACGCCGACACATCCTGCACGCCGGGCACGGATTTGATCTTGGGATAATAGCTGGCAGGAAGTTGCTGCGTGAGCGAAACACGATGGCGGCAGACCAGCCGCAGCGCTTCCGATGGGGACAGATCATCCCCATAGAAAAACCCCTGATAAATCGCCACGAGCAGCGCCAGCAGCGCCAGCGACACCACCATGCTCGCCAGCGTAAGCAGGCTACGTCGGCGATTACGCAACACATTGCGCAGAATCAGTGAGCCCAGTCGAAACATGATTCGAAAAACCGCTTTACAATGCCCAATTCCAGTGGAACGACGCGCAGCAGTCCCGGCATGGTAGAAAGACCATCAAGCGGCGTCAATTTTTAGAGTGTCGAATTGGTTTAGGGACCAATAAACCCGCTAGCGGAACAGCTTGCGAAAGTCTCTCGCGCCATTGCTCGTAAATCACGGCGCGCGAGGGGTGTTACGAAGTAGCGCTTCATTTTCTCGCGCGCCGCTTGGCGCTCTGTTTACTCAATTGGCGAATCTCGTCGAAAACGGTCTCTCCATCGAGAAGTTCTCCGCGCTCGATCT
>DATBDZ010000490.1:0-7342 GCA_036276235.1 Humisphaera sp.
GATGATTCCAAGAGCCGCGAGACGGCTACGCTGAGAGCATCCGACGGGTCGAATTCAGCACTCAGCATTCAGCATTGTTATGTTGGGAATTGCAAACTACTTCTGGCGACTCATCCCCGCGAACCCCATTCTCCTGCGCGTCGTGCAGATGAACGGCAAGCGCCGCCGCGATCTATTTATTCGGTGCGGCTATCTTGGCTTGCTGATCGCCGTTGTGATCTTCTCCATCGTCGGCGGGAACACCAGCAGCGGAAATCTTTCCGAGTTGGCGAAGACCAGCGCATCGCTCTTCCAGTATCTCAGCTATTGGCAGCTTGGCCTGGTTGCCCTGCTGGCGCCGATCTTCACCGCCGGCGCGATCACGCAGGAGAAGGACAGCCAGACTTACGACATTCTTCTTTCGACCCCGCTGAGCAATGGGCAGATTCTGCTCGGCTCGTTGTTGTCCCGATTGTTCTTCGTGATCGCGCTGCTCGTGAGCGGCATCCCGATTTTTTCCATCACGCAGATTTTCGGCGGCGTTGCGATTGGGTCGATCGTGCGCTCATTCGGCATCGCCGCCGCGACGGCATTTGTCACCGGCGCGATGGCGATGGCAATCGCTGTTTTCAAAGTCGGCACTCGCCGCACCATCTTCAGCTTTTACTTTTTCATCGTGCTTTATCTGGTTGGGCTCTGGTTTATGGATCAGATCCCCGGGTTCAAGGTTCATGTAGCCAACCCGACAACCGGCGCGCCGGATGATCTTTCCAAAACCGGCTGGCTCACCGGGCTGCACCCGTTTCTCGCGCTGCAGACGATCTTTCATGACAAAGATCACATGCCGCCGGCCCTCGGCGATTTGCCGGCGAATCTGCAAAGGTGGCCGATCGGCTGGTATCTGACCAACCCCGCCAGCTTCTACACCACCTTCATGTTCGTCATCAGCTTTGTGCTGATTTCACCCAGCGTGCTTTTACTGCGGCGGCTGGCGCAGTCCAGCACATCATTGCAGACATGGTTTTTGCAGAAGTTGCGCATCGGGCGCGGCGACCGCACGCGCAAGCCGCGCTTTGTCTGGAATAACCCGATCGCCTGGCGCGAAGCCAAGACCAAAGCCTCCGCCGCCCGCGCGTCGCTCGTGCGCTATGGATTCATCGGATTAGGACTCGTCGGCGCGCTCGTGATGGCGTGGCTGTATTCCACGATGGAAGCCGCCCCGCTTCCCAACTACATCGACACCAATTCCTTCAGCACCCTGCAAGGCGGCGTGCAGACACTCACCGTCTACTCCACCGACGGAGTCGCCACCACGCTCAAGCTCGGCCCCGCATCAGATCCGACCAATTTCACGCTCGAAGGAAAGCCGCCTGAGGAGATGCAGCAGCCGGTCGACTACCACCGCTATCTGCTCGTCAAGGCGACCAAAAAGCTGGATGCCGGCGGCAATGCGATTCAATGGGGGTCGATCACCGCCTACCTCCCCAAGCGACGCTTAAGTGAATCCGACACGCGCACCGCGCTGCTGGGCGCATCGATTATCGAGTTTGCGATCATTCTGTTGATCGTCACCAATGCCGCCGCCTCCACTGTGACGCGCGAGAAGGAGGATGGCACGCTCGATCTGCTCCTAAGCACCCCGATCACCAGCCGCTATTACATCTGGGGCAAATTGCGCGGCTTGGTCAGCTTCGTGCTGCCCCTGATTGCCATCCCCGTCATCAGCGTGATCATCTTCATCATCGTCGATATCTTCTCCTACTTCCGCACCGGCAAAGTCACGTGGATCGTCTACCCCGAGGCGGTGATCATTCTGCCGGGGATGCTGATCATCGTCGTCGCGTTCGCGTCGATTTTGGGAATGCAGATGTCGCTCCGCTGCCGCAAGACGGTGGTTGCGGTCATGAGCAGCGTCGGCATTGTCGCCGGCTTGTGCGCCGGCCTGGGATGGTGCGGCTACACGGTTCTGCAATCGCGCCAGATGGGAATGGCAGGATGGATCGCCGGCAGCTTCAGCCCCTTCACGCTTCTTTCCATGCTGATCAACCCGACGATCTTCACCGCCAATGCCGGTGGCACCGACGACGACATCACTTCCGCACGATGGATCGTCTTTATCTTCACGTGGGTCGCCGTCGCTGCATACACCGGCGTGGTCTGGTCGATGTACAAATCGATGGTCAAGAATTTTGATATGACGATTCGTAAACAGTCGCGTTGACAGGCAAAGTCGTATATTCGGCAGGTTCGTCGGGAGGTTTTCACCGTGGCCCAAAATCCCAAGGCACTGGAACGTCGAAATGCACTCATCGCCAAAATCATGGAGCAGTACGATGAAGGCGCCGGTGGCGAGGTATTACCCGTCGTGAGTCTTGAAGATTTCTTTGAATCCAATTGGGACGAGCACTCTTTAGCTCCAAACAAGGCTGGAGACGGTCGCCCCCCATTGCAGGACTGCTATCGCGTGCTGAAGGAGATTCGAAATCGGCGAGATGTTCAGGACGTGCTTGTCGCGATCCATGAATCGCCTGAAGCCGATGAAGAAGAAGATTTCGATATTTGGCCGGATAGCGACACCGTGTACGTGCTGTCGAGCGGGACGCGCGCCGAGGTCACCGCGTGGGCTGCGCCGCTCCAGCCCGACGATGTTGGCGAGAATTGGTCTTGTGGAACTGGCAAGAAACCGAAAGCTGCCGCTGAACTCCAGCCTGGAATGAAGGTGTACGCACTTTGGTGGGATTAATGTTGAACCTGGCAGTGGCTGATTACAACCTGCAAGCGCTGGTCACGAATTTCAATATGACGACCTGCAAGGAATCACGATAGTTTCTCCGTGCCCTCCGTGACTCCGTGGTAAACCGGATTTGAACCATGGCCGAAAAAATCACCGACCGCCTCATTCCCAAAACCGACGGCCACTCGAGCTTCTGGCAGAACTCGCATCTGTATTTTGACCGCGTCTATGAGTCGATGAATCTCGACAAGATCTGGCGGACGATGCTGTCAACGCCTAAACGCGTGCTCACGGTTTCCTGCCCCATCAAGCTGGACGATGGGAGTATCAAGGTCTTCACCGGCTATCGCGCGCAGCACAACAACGCGCGCGGCCCATTCAAAGGCGGCATCCGCTACGACAGCTCCGTCAACATGGACGAAGTCATGGCGCTGGCGATGCTTCAAACCTGGAAAAACGCCTTGGTCGATCTCCCCTACGGCGGCGCCAAGGGCGGCGTCGTTTGCGATCCGCGCAAGCTTTCGCCCGGCGAAAAGGAACGCCTCACCCGTCGATATACCAGCGAGATCATGCCGATCATCGGCCCAATGCATGACATTCCCGCTCCGGATGCCGGCACCGACTCGCAGGTCATGAGCTGGGTGCTCGATACCTATTCGATGATGGTCGGCCACCAGGCGCTGGGCGTGGTCACCGGCAAGCCTGTCACCCTCGGCGGCTCCGTCGGCCGCGAAGAGGCCACCGGGCGCGGCGTCATGTACATCCTCCGCAAATTCCTGGCAACGCAAAACAAGAAGCTCGAGGACGTGAAGATCGCCGTGCAGGGCTTCGGCAACGTCGGCTTTCACGCCGCGCGGCTGCTTGCCGAGCGCGGCGCGACCATCGTCGCCGTCAGCGAGCGCTCGAGCGGCATCTTCGACGAGGGCGGCATCGACATCGCCGCCGCCGGCCGCTTCTACCGCGAAAATGGAACACTCAACCAATATCCCGAAGGGGATGCCATCACCAACGACGAGTTGGCCGCCTGCGAATGCGACGTGCTAATTCCCGCCGCGATGGAGAATACAGTAAACGCGGAGGTCGCCCCGCACATTAAAGCCCGCATCATCTGCGAAGGCGCCAACGGCCCCACGACGCCCGAAGCCGACGAGATGCTCCGCGATAATGGCGTCACCCTCCTCCCCGACATCCTCGCCAATGCCGGCGGCGTCACTGTCAGCTACTTCGAATGGGTCCAGGGCCTGGAGAACTTTTTCTGGGACATCAAAAAGGTAAACGACGAATTGCAGCGCGTGATGGAGCGAGCCTTCGACGAGGTCAACGCCAAAGCCGACGCCGCCGACTGCGACTACCGCACGGCGGCGTATACGATCGCCGTCAGCCGAGTCGCCGAAGCCTGCCGGCTTAAGGGATTGTTCCCGTAATGATGCATGAGGTGCATTTTCGTGGCATGGGTTTCCAACCCATGAGGCTTGCGGTACTCCGCAAGCGTCGGTCGTACCCGGCCGACATAAGCAAGAGCGCAGCGTTCCGAGTTTCCGTCGGAACACTCGCTATTGCAGCAGATTCCTTCAACTGGATTGAAATCCGGACAGTTGCTTGCCTAATCAAAACTCCCAACCCACCGCACGGCGGATCCTCCTCCTCACAGCGACCATCACCCCGCCGCAAGGAGCACCGGAACTCGTCCGCACCGACCCCAAAATCCGCCTCGCTGACTACGACGCCGGCTTGGCGTTTTATCTCACGCTCATTGGCCAACACATCGATCGCATCATCTTCGCCGAGAATTCCAACAGCGACGTCACCATCCTCAAAGATCGCTGCGCGCGATCCGGCAAACCGGACGCGGTAGAATTCATCAGCTTCTACGGCCTCGATTACCCTCCAGAATACGGCCGCGGCTACGGCGAGATGCGCCTGATCGATTATGCCATCGAGCATTCGCAAACCATTGCGCACCTCGGCCAATCCGATGTCGTTTGGAAAATGACCGGCCGCTACATCTGCCGCAATCTCCCCGCGCTGATCCGCTCCGCCCCGCCAGCGTTCGACCTCTATTGCGATCTCAAGGATCGCCCGATGCCCTGGATGGACCTGCGCCTCTTCGCCTTCACCAAGCCCGGCTACGACCGCCTCCTGCGCGGCGTCTACACCAAACTCTCCCGCGCCCACCTCAAAGCCGCCCCCGAAAAAGAAATGCGCAATCACATCGGAAATTTACTCCCGACAGGCCACATCACCCCAAGATTCCGCAAAGAGCCGCTAATCGACGGCATAAGAGGCAACGACGGCCAAAACTATTCCAAAGGGAAGAATCTCGCCAAATACGCGATCCGGGCTGCAGCAAGAAAGCTCGTGCCGTTTTTGTGGATTTAGCGTGGCATGGGCGGCCCGCCTATGGCTTGTGGTCGTCGGCACAAGCGCTAATTTTGCTCGGCCGACACGAGTGCGGGCGACCCATTCTAGCGCAATTCCATAGGTGCAGTTTGGACGAGGAACTGCGGCTTGATATGCTGCGTGATGGCTTGGGCCTCGGCATCCAAGCTAAACGCGCGGGCCCTGTAGGGAGTTATTAATGGCGAAGATACCTGCCTATCTGCTCAACCTTGCCGGTGAATATCGCGTGTGCAGCGAACTCAATAAGCGCGGCGTCTTTGCCACGGTGACTTACGGTACTCGCAAAGGGGTCGACGTCTATGCCATCAGTGACCGCAAAACACGGGCGCTGAAAATCGAGGTGAAAACCAGTCAAAAGAAGAACTTCGTAACGAGTCTCTCCCAGAAGTGCGACGACGATCCGAACAGCGACGGCTTCTGGGAACGTCGCGCCGCTGATGAGCAAGCGCCGGATTTCTGGGTACTGTTTCAGATTCGTCCGATCGCCAATAGTTCCTTTGCCGAGCGATTTTTCGTGCTTACGCACAAAGAGATTTGCAATGCTCAATGCACGCGGAATTCTGCATATGGACAGAAGTACCTATCCAATCACGGGAAAATGCCGGACTTCTCGACGGGAGTTGATAACGTTGTTATAGCGGATATTGAGCGATATGAGGATCAATGGGACAAGATCGTTGCCGCAATCGGCGGCCCCGCCTTGGCTTGAATCATGGATTACAACGCAGACAGAGTCGACGACGCGGTATTGGCCCTGCTCTTCCTGACGCTGCACGACGTCAACGAATACGGCGGCCGCGCCTGGAAAGGTCACGACTGGGGCGTGCTCGATCGGCTTCACCAAAAGGGACTGATCGGCGATCCCAGATCAAAGGCGAAATCCGTCACGCTCAACGCGGAAGGCGTCAAAGCGGCGGAGGAAGCATTTCGCCGGCTCTTTGCGAACGACGATTAAACTGCTCTATCGCTCCGATCCCTTTCTCGCCTGATCGGCGAGCATCTGCTGGAGGTTCACCAACTGCTTGCTGCTGGCGGAGCCTTCGATCGCGCGGACGGCGATTTCCTGCACTTGGCCATAGCCCTTTTCGACCTGATGGAGAAGACCGGTGATTCGTTCGGACTGTTCCTTGACGATCTGCTCCAGCGAAGTGATGCGGGTGGTGAGCACGTTCCGCTCGCCGGCGAACTCCCGTTTGGCCAGCTCTTCCCTGGATGCAGATTCCTGCTGAAGGCGCGCCGTGACTTCTTTCACTGCCTTGGCAACGGCGGCTTCGAGTTCCTTCGGGAAGGCTTCGACGCGCTGGCGCAAGGCCCCGGATTCTTCTTCGCGTGCTTTGATCTGCTGAATCCGATCCGCCAGCTCTTTCTCAGCCTGCGCCTGGTGGTCGGCCCATTCTTTTTTCGCGTTGCCCATCTCGTCGGCGAACTGGTCGCGCGCCTGCTGTTGCTCGCGCGATTGGGAGTAGCGGTATTCCTCTTTCTCTCGCTCCCGGCGCTTTTGCTCGGCGGTTTCGCGTTCCTTGGCCTCGGCATCGCGCTGCTTGCGCTCCTGCTCCCAGGCCAATCGTGTTTGCTCGATCGCCTCCTGCAACTCGACCTTTTCCTGCTCGGCTTCCCGCGCCTGTTGGTCGCGCTGGCGGTCTTGCAATTCGATCATCGCTGTCAGCGTCGAGGCGGAGCGCTGAATCTCATAAATCTCCTTGAGCTCTTTGTCCTTCGCCGCGATGGCCCGCTGGATTTGCACGTATCGCGCCACCTGCTCTTCAAGCCGATCCGAGAGCCCGCTAAGCATGCGGCCAATGTTGGATTTAAGCTCCCCAATCGCCTGCACGACGCCGCGCTCCGCCAGCTCATCGGCCGCGGCAACGGCTTCGACGGTCGCTCGCGATTCCAGTTTCTCCTCGGGCTTGGCCTGCGTTTCACGCCGCTCAGTTACCGATTTTTCGCTCTCTGCGAGTCCTTCAAGCATTTGCTGGCGCGCCGGTTTCTTTCTTGGTGTTGCCTTCTCAGCCATAACCTGGCCTCCGTTCCTTCTGTAAACGTTCGGAAGAAGAGGCTACAGATTGCCTGCGGGAGTGCCAAATCCGCAATGCGCTCGCGACGCCTTGCCCACAAAACCCTTGACCCCTGCCTTTTGCGATACCGCGAGTTGTGCGCGCAAAAAAGAACCCCGGCCTCTTGTAGAACAAGAAGGCCGGGGTTCAGTGATTAAAGCTGGCGGTGACCTAC
>DATBDZ010000491.1:0-4798 GCA_036276235.1 Humisphaera sp.
CGACGAGTCTTGTTCCCTCCTCCGGTACTCCGGGGGAGGGTTAGGGTGGGGGCCGTTTCGCAGGTGATCGTCTATCTACACAACCCCCACCCCAGCCCTCCCCCGGAGTACCGGAGGAGGGAGAAATGTTGCCGCCTAAAGCGTCACGCACCCGCGGCCGGCCATCTGAAGTTGTGATCCTTTAGATTTTCCTCCGCGTGCTTTAAATTGTCCCCGTGCAACCAAACGCGCTGGCGAACAAGTGCATCGTCATCATCGGCGGGACCAGCGGGCTGGGACTGTCGGCAGCTCGCGCCTGCGCGGCGGCCGGAGCCAAGCTCATAGTCGTCGGCCGCGATGATGAGCATGCGCAAACGGCGCGAACATCACTCGGATCAAACGCGCGAGTGATCGTCGGCGAAGCGACCGTGCCACAAACATCCGATGATGCGATCGTCGCCGCCATCCGCGAATTTGGCCGCTTCGATGGGCTGTATCACGTCGCCGGCGGCAGCGGACGCGCCGCGGGCGATGGGCCGCTCGATCAAATCACCGATGAAGGCTGGGACTTCACGCAAAAACTGAATCTCAACTCACTCTTCTATTCCAACCGCGCGGCGGTACGACAATTCCTCAGGCAAAAGACGCCGGGCAGCGTGCTCAGTATCGGATCGGTGCTCGGGTTTTCTCCTTCTCCCAAATACTTTGCGACCCACAGCTACGCCGCCGCAAAGGCGGCGATCATCGGGCTGACCAAATCCGCCGCCGCTTACTATGCGCCGCGCGGGATTCGCTTTAACGTGATCGCTCCCGCATTAGTGCAAACGCCGATGGCTCAGCGCGCCGCTCATGATCCGGCGATCATGAAATTCATCACAACCAAGCAGCCGCTCGATGGCGGACGGATCGGACAATGCTCGGATCTGGACGTGGCGGTTGTCTTCTTTCTCTCGGATGAATCGAAATTCGTCACCGGCCAGGTGCTGGCGATCGACGGCGGCTGGAGCGTGAGCGACGGGCAGATCGAGGAGAACGCCGATGACTGATACCGACGGCTACGCGATCGGCATCGACATTGGCGTGACGAACGTCAAGCATGTTTGCGTAACCGCCGATGGGCGGATTCTCCATCAAGCCAGCATCGCGACCGGCGCGGATTCGGCGGACTGGCCATCAGGCATTCGGCGATTGCTTGAATCGATCGAACACGAGCGCCGCCCGGCTCTTGCACTGGGCCTGGCGGCCCCGGGCCTTATCAGTGCTGATGGCTCGCGGATTGTCTGGATGCAGGGACGGCTCGATCAAATACAAGGTCTGAACTGGACCGAGTTTCTCGGCCGCGATTCGCTCGCTCCAATTCTCAACGATGCCCATGCCGCCCTGCTTGGAGAAGTCTGGTTGGGAGCAGCGCGTGGAATGCAAAACGTTCTGATGCTCACGCTCGGTACCGGCGTTGGCGGCGCGCTGATGGTCGATGGCCGCCTGCTGCGCGGGCATCTTGGCCGCGCGGGTCATCTGGGGCATATCAGCCTCGATCCCGCTGGGCGGCCGGATATTGTGAACACGCCAGGAAGCCTCGAAGAGGCGATCGGGAATTGCACGATCAAACATCGATCGCGCGGCAGGTTTGAGAATACGCATGATTTGATTACGGCATATGATGCCGGCGATCCGCAAGCCACGGAGATTTGGCTCGCATCAATCCGAGCCTTGGCGGCGGGCCTGGCATCACTGATTAATGTCGTCGACCCGCAAATCGCTATCATTGGCGGCGGCATTGCACGGGCCGGCAATTCGCTCTTTGAGCCACTCGCCCGCGCGATGGATGAATTCGAGTGGCGGCCCAATGGCAATCGCGTCCGGATCCAGCCGGCGCAGCTCGGCGAGTACGCCGGCGCATTAGGCGCAGCTCGCAACGCTTTGACGCAGGATTCCAACGTATGACACCGGCCAGCGACTATCTCGAAAAATGCCGCGGGTTGCTCGCCGCTGTCGAAGCGCAGCTTCGACAGATTCAGCAGGCGGCGGACTGGTTTGCGCAGACGATTCTCGCCGGCCGCATGGTGCATGTGTTTGGGTCGGGCCATAGCCGCATCATGGTTGAGGAGATGTGGCCGCGCTATGGATCGTTTCCGGGATTCAATCCGATCGTCGAGCTTTCGCTGACGTTTCACACGCAGGTCGTGGGCGCCAACGGCCAACGGCAGGCGATGTTTCTGGAAAATGTCAGCGGACTGGCCGACCGCATCCTGCGGAACTTCGATCTATCCGATCGCGACAGCGCGCTGGTCATTTCCTCCAGCGGCTGCAATGTCGTTTCGATCGAGATGGCCCAGGGATTTCAGCGGCGAGGGATCAAGACTGTTTCGATCGTCAGCCGCGGGCATTGCGACGCGAGCAAAAGCAATCATCCGCGCGGGATCAAGCTGCCGGATGTCAGTGACCTGACGCTCGACACCGGTGCGCCGGCGGGCGATTCGATGGTGAATATCGCGGGCCTCGCGACACCGGTGTCTCCCGGATCGACCGTCGGTGGATGCATGCTGATCAACAGCCTTAAGGCGGAAACCGCCCAGCGTCTCACGCTGGCAGGTTCTCCTCCACAGGTGCTCACCGCCGGTGCCGTGGTCGGCGCGCAAAAGGCAGCGGAACTTTTCGAGAGCGCCTACGATGAGCACGCGCGGCGATTGGCCGCGCTCTACCAGGATCTTGGCAAGAATCAGGAGCAGACTTGAATAGCGCCGTCAGTCAAAGAAAAAAAATCGGAATCGTTGGCGTCAGCGGATACGGCGGCGGCGAAGCGCTGCGCCTCTGCGCCGCGCATCCGGGATTTGAAGTCGTCTACGTCGCCGGCGAAAGCAGCGCGGGGCAGAAACTGATCGAGCGATTTCCGGGACTGCCCGACCATTTGGGCTCGCTCGTCGTGCAGAAATGGGATACGGCAAACCTGCCGCCGATGGATCTGCTCTTTGCGTCACTCCCCTCCGGCGAATCGCGCGAGGCGCTGGCGAAAGTGCCTGATTCAACCCGAATCGTCGATATCGGCGGAGATCATCGCTTCGTCGCCGGCTGGACTTACGGCCTGGCCGACGTCTGGCCCGATCGCATCCGCGACGCCAAGCGGGTGGCCAACCCCGGCTGCTATCCTGCGGCATCGCTCGCGGCCCTTGCCCCGCTGGTCGCCAAGAAGCTGATCGATCCGACCAACATCATCATCGACGCCAAGAGCGGCGTCAGCGGCGCCGGCCGCGGCGGCGGAGGAACATTCGGATATGCCGAAGTCAATGAGGACGTATCCGCATATGGCCTGTTCAAGCACGCGCACGTGCCTGAGATGACCGAGGCGCTGTCACAGCTCGGCGGAAGCAAAGCGTCGCTCACTTTCACGCCGCATCTAATTCCGATGACCCGCGGGATTCTTTCTACGTGTTATGGCCGCGGCAATGCAACGACAGAAGCCTGCGTGGAAGCAGCGCGGTCGTTCTACAGCGGCCGACCGTTTGTTCGGGTGATCGACAAAGCACCACACACGAAATGGGCGACGGGGTCTAATCTGGTTTACGTTTCGTATGCCGCCGATCCCGCGCGCGGGATGATCATCGCGCTGGGCGCCATCGATAATCTTGGCAAGGGAGCCGCAGGCCAGGCAGTGCAGAACGCGAATCTGATGTTGGGCTCTGACGAGCGAATGGGACTGGACGGCGCGCCGCTCTGGCCCTGAGCGATACGTCAATCCAAAGCAATCAAGATAAAAAAACCTGCCCCCGCTGTTCGTACTTGCGAGGAGTGTCGCGAACCGCATTGATGGGTAGATCGAGTTGAATTTGAGTTTTCCGCCCACGCGCACCCACGTCATGCTGAGGTACTCCGAAGCATCTGGCTGGATTGGCGAAGTGGGCCAGATGCTTCGGAGTACCTCAGCATGACGGTTATTCTGGCCTGAACGCCTCCCCCACGAATGTCGCTACAAATAAAAGCTACACGCCTTGCGAGAGCGTAAGTTGCGCTGCGCGCAAAAAAGAACCCCGGCCTCTTGTAGAACAAGAAGGCCGGGGTTCAGTGATTAAAGCTGGCGGTGACCTACTTTCCCGCTGAAGCAGTATCATCGGCCCCGCGGGCTTAACGGCCGTGTTCGGGATGGGAACGGGTGTGGCCCCGCGGGTGTAGCCACCAGCCAAGGCTCGCCGGCCACGGTTAATGGCCGGCGAGCCGCTGGATCAAGCTGAATGGACAAGTGTATTTTCAAGGCCGCGACGATCTCTTTGAAGAGATAATTGTCGCCGAGCCGACTTTTTTGGATTTGTCAGTTGTCAGTGGTCCGTTGTCCGTTGTTCAGGTGTCGTTGTCCGTTGCTTGTTTTTGCAACTGACAACTGACAACTGGCAACTGACAACTTATTTCCAACAACGACGATCGATAAAAGTGGTCAAGCTGTCGACCGTTAGTACCGGTAACCTGAGAACATTTCTGTTCGTACAGCTCCGGCCTATCTACCGGGTGGTCTACCCGGGGTCTCTCGCTCACAAGGAGCACGGAACCCTCGTCTTGGCGTAGGCTTCACGCTTAGATGCTTTCAGCGTTTATCCGTTCCCGACATAGCTACCCAGCCGTGCCCTTAGCAGGACAACTGGTACACCAGGGGTCAGTCCTTCCCAATCCTCTCGTACTAGGGAAGAGGCGCCGTCAAGGTTCCCACGCCCACAGCAGATAGGGACCGACCTGGCTCACGCCGGTCTGAACCCAGCTCGCGTACCGCTTTAATTGGCGAACAGCCAAACCCTTGGGACCGCCTTCAGCCCCAGGATGCGATGGGCCGACA